>NZ_JAFL01000007.1:0-171584 GCF_019633685.1 Paracoccus sp. J56 | reverse complement strand
GAACGGTCCGCCTCCAGCCAGCCCTCGATGATCGGGATGAAAGGATCAAGCTTTGGCCGCCTGACCTCGGCCGTCCGTCGGTAGCCCGGTGGCACCGAGAAGGTCATCATCTTCGCAACCGTGTCACGCGAGATGTTGAACACCCGCGCCGCTTCCCGCTGGCTCATGCCTTCCGCGCAAGCCTGGCGAACTCTCAGATATAGGTCCACGCTGTAAATCCTCACGCCCTCCCTGCCGCCGCAGAAAGGGAATAGGTGGACGACTTTTACGCCGCCCGCAGCAGCACCAAGCCACCGCTACCGTGGACGAATTTCCCACCGCCGTTCTCAATCTGTGTGCCCAGCCGAAGATCGGACGTTTCTACATGCAGCTTTCCCCTGCCCTTAGCCCGAAGCTGGAGGCGGTGATAGGCCGCGGATCGTCGGCTTTCCGTGCCATGATAAGCGAGGATCTGGTCGCTTCCGGGTTCGAGGAAGCGGAGGCCCGTGTGCGGGCGATAGCACTGACGGGTGCCATCCGCGAAACGGCGGTCGCAGTCGCGAAAGAGCCGGAATACCGTGACAGGCTGCTGGAAATTGTTGGTCAGATCGCCCGTTCGATGTTCGGACTGCAGCGTGTGGAACCGCATCACGACGTTTGACTTCACGATCAGCGTCGTCCATTCCCTTCCGAAAGAAAGGGTGAGGCGAGGCCAGCCAGCACATCGACATGTCGGACCGGATCAGAACAAACGTTGAAGATCAGGATGCGGCCCATGAAAGGCAAATCTTTCTGACAGAAAAGGCAAGCCCGCATTCGCATGGGGGATTTGCCGCACTGTAATCAGCCCCACTTGATTGGTTCCGTTTGAAGTTAGTGCATGACCGTGCTTTGGTCCATCGGGACGCTGGCTTCCGGAGCCGGTGGACTATGGCCCAATGCGCTGTCTGGCCGTTTGGTGTTGTAGTGTTTTCTGCATTGCTCGATCAGGATCTGTGCCTCACGGAGGCTGTAGAAGACTTCCCCGTTCAGCAGCTCGTCGCGGAAGCGGGCGTTTCCGAATTTTGCTCTGACAATGCTCGTCCCAGTTGTCGATAATGAATTTGCGAAGATCCTCCGGCTTGTCCAGCAGGTCCTGAAACGGTGAAGTTACGCCTTTGTACGTGACGAAGTGGTATTCTTCCGGAAAGGTGTAATCACCACGGTGGCTGTAAAACAGCACCTTGCCGATTTCCGTTGCCGCCGTGCTGGTCCCTGGCGCTGAGGCATAATGCTTGCACTGATAGAGCGTCCATTTGCGGACTGGCACGGTGTTTGGATCATGCCAGGCGAGGACATTGCGGCCCTTGTCGCCCGCGCCACCGCGCTGTTGGACCTCGACGATTTCCGGCCTTTTCATGGCCAGATATTCGGATGCCCACTCCAGAGTAAAGCGTTCCGAACTCTGCAGCGCTAAAATTTGCGAGACGATCGAGAAGCCGAGATTGGCAATCCGACGCCCAGACCGAGCAAGCGTACGTTTGCACCCGGGCACGGCGTGGGCGGTTTCAACTCTTCTGCTTGACACGCTATCTGGTCTTTTTTGCTTTTCGTCACGTGCCCGCTGACGAAACACTGCCTTTGTTAGCCACTTTTAGCCAGAGGTTTGGCGAGTAATACTTGCGGTCGACGCTGTGTATCCACCCGAAGGAGCCAGATGAGGCCTCCCCAGTGGAAGAGTGAAATGCGCTGATGACGATCCGGTGCGGCGAAGCACCTTCGCGCATCAGAGAAAAATATCTGGAAGCGAGGGGAATGGCGACTGAACGAACGTCCGCTGTCGCGGCGTCAAAAACACTCCGCGCACGGCGACTATTCGGTGGGAAACGGACCCGTCTAGGAACGGGGTGCCAGAGACCGCGTCCACCCTTCTATAGCCATCGCTGCGCTGATCCAGGGTGCAACATCACCGATAGGCCCGCTGCAATACCACAAGAGGGAGTCGGCTTCTTCTCGCACCCAGGCCACCAGTTCCGCAGCCTGGCGTGAAGTATAGGACACGATTGCCCCACTTGCCGCGTGCCAATGAATCCCGGCGATCGCTGATCAAAGCTCAACGCCGCATGCACCATCCGCTCTCACCTCTTCGCCAGTGAAGCGATCGATAGTGGCTTCGAATTCCTTTATCGGTCGCAGCAATCGCTGGCTGTGCACAGCCGCGAAATCAGCTTTATCGAAAAAGGGGAAAATGAATCTCCCGAGGCTCCGCTCTATTTGATCGGGCGCTTATATTGTGTGGGAAACGGCGGTATTTGGCGTTCTTAAATTGGGCCGAAACAGGAAGTGTGGCGGAGACGAAGGGATTCGAACCCTCGAGACGGTTTCCCGTCTGCACCCTTAGCAGGGGTGTGCCTTCGACCACTCGGCCACGTCTCCGCTGCCCCGTATATGGGGCGAGCGGCGGGGAAACAAGGGCTTTTTGACCGACCGGCGCAGTTGCAAAGCCCGGCCTGTATGCCGTCGTTTTCAGAGTATTTCGACCAGAACACTGCACGGTTTGGCGCAAGCCGCGCGGGAGACCACCGGCCTGTCGGCCTGACACGCCGCAGCTGTCCGGCCAAAGCTGTTGTGAACAGGCCACAGTTAGGCTTATCAATGGATTGCGGGCAGGAGGAACGCTTGGTGGGCGTCCCGCAGAACGCATCTTGCGGGGCGCGTCAAAAGGGCAGGGAGGGGCAAGAGGGCCATGCGTGCTTCCTCGGAGGCTATGGGTTTGCCTGTGTCCGCCGCATGCAAGAGGTGCGGGCGGTGACGGGGGCGGATCGCAGCACGCGCCACGAACAGCGCGAGATGGTGACACTGGTCACGGCGCGGGTGCGCGATGCCGCCCTGCGCAAGCCATATGTGGTCGATGCCGGGACCGATCTTGCAACGTTGTGTCGCGAACTCGCGGCCCGTGCCCTGACCGATGCGCTGGTGCGGGACGGAAAGCGGCTTGGCATCTTTACCGCCACCCAGCTGGTCCGGGCGATCCTGCGCGATGAGCCGCCACAGGCGCTGGCGGTGCGCGATTTCACCAGCTTTACCCCTTGGTCCGTGGCGGTGGACGACGATCTGTACGATGCGATGATGCTGATGCTGCGCCACCGTATTCATCGCGTTCTGGTGTGCGATGGCGATGAAGTGGTGGGCATTCTCAGCCAGTTCGATCTGATGAGCTTTCTGGCCAGTCACTCGCATCTGATCGCGGCCGAAATCTCGCGCGCCCGTAGTCCGGGTGAGCTGGCCGAAGCCGCTGCCGGGGTTGAGCCGCTGATCCGCGCCCTGCATGCCGATGGCGTACGAAGCGAGATCATCGCCGAGCTCGTCGGCCGTCTGAACCGCCAGATATTTCGTCGGCTGTGGCAGATGCTGGCCCCCCTGCCTTTGCAGGAAAACAGTTGCCTGATCGTCATGGGCAGCGAGGGCCGGTCCGAGCAGATCATCCGCACCGATCAGGACAATGCGCTGATCCTGCGCGACGGATTCCGCTTTGACGGGCTGGAGCGGGTGACGCAGGCCTTTACCGATACGCTGATCTCGTTCGGCTATCCCCCCTGTCCCGGGGGCATCATGCTAAGCCGTCCGTTGTGGTGCCAAAGCGTACAGGACTTTGGTGACAGTATCCGCGACTGGGTCCATGGCTCGGACCCCGAGGGGCCGATGCATCTGGCAATCTTTCTTGACGCCGCCGCGGTTGCCGGGGACGAGGGGCTGCTTGCCGCCCTGCGCGACCGGCTGCGGCGGGTCCTGACCGGGGGCGACAGCTTTTATGCCCGTTTTGCCTTGGCGATCCGGCAGTTTGACGGCGGTGCAGAGGGCGGCTGGTGGCGGCGTCTGCCCGGTCTGCGCGGACCCGAGGCGGCCGAGATCGACCTGAAAAAGCTGGGGATATTTCCGTTGGTCCATGGCACGCGCGCATTGGCGCTGGAACACGGGATCACATTGCCGGGCACTCAGGCCCGTCTGGCGGCGCTGGCCGGGGCCGGGCGGATCGATGCAGGGCTTGCCCGCGACGTTGCTGACGCCCTGCATTGCATGATGGGGCTAAAGCTTGACAGCAACCTCGCGCAGATTGCCCGTGGCCAGGCCCCTGACAACAGCATCCGCCCGTCCGAACTGGGCCGGCTCGAGCGCCAGGCCTTGCGCGATTCGCTGAACATCGTGCGCGAATACAAGCAATGGCTTGGCCAGCATTACCGGTTGGATCTGCTATGAGACGGCGCGACGGACCCCGGCCCGAGGTGCTGTTGGCGCTGTGCGGCGCGGGCTTTTTGCTGTTCAACTTTCCGCTGCTGCTGATCTGGGACCAGCCTTTGACTATCCTTGGGCTTCCACTTTTGCCGGTGGTGCTGTTCGTGGTCTGGGGCGGGCTGATTGCGGCGCTGGCATGGGTCAGTGCCCGCAGCGCCCGACCGCCCCGCAGCGACCGGGCCGGGAACCGGAGGAAGGGCGAATGATCCAGCCCGGTTTCGTTCTGGCAGCCTCTTTTGGGTATCTGGTCCTGCTGGTGGCGGTCGCAGCACATGGAGATCGCCGCGCAGGGCAGGGCCGGTCGCTGATCGACAGCAGCCTGGTCTATGCGCTGTCCTGGGGGGTCTATTGTTCGGCCTGGACCTATTTCGGCAGCATTGGCCGCGCGGCTTTGGGTGGGGTCTGGTTCTTGCCGATCTATCTGGGGCCGATGCTGGCCATGCTGCTTGCATGGCTGGTGCTGCGCAAAATGGTGCGGATCGCGCGCAGCTATCGCATCACCTCGATCGCGGATTTCATTGCCAGCCGCTACGGGAAAAGCCCGCTCCTTGCCGCGCTGGTGACACTGATCACCGTGGTCGGCATCCTGCCTTATATCGCCTTGCAGCTGAAAGCCGTCTCGGCCGGTTACGAGGCATTGACCGGGGGGCAGGGCCAGTCTGACATGGCCTGGTGGCGCGACGGCACGCTTTACATGGCGTTGTCGCTTGCGGGCTTCGCGGTGGTCTTTGGCACCCGCCACCTTGACCTGTCCGAGCGGCATGAAGGCATGGTCGCCGCCATCGCCTTTGAATCGGCGGTCAAGCTTGCGGCTTTTCTGGCGGTGGGGGTCTTTGTCACCTACGGGCTTTTCGCAGGCATGGGCGATATCTGGGCACGGGCGCAGGCACAGCCTGATATTGCCAATCTGCTGCGCCTTGATGGGCTGGGATTCGAGGGATTTCAGGGTGCGCAATGGTTCGCGCTGACTCTGCTGTCGATGCTTTCGGTGCTGATGCTGCCGCGCCAATTCCAGATGATGGTGGTGGAATGTGTCGATGAAAGGCACATCCTGCGCGCAGCCTGGCTGTTTCCGGCTTATCTGCTGCTCATCAACATCTTTGTCCTGCCCATCGCCATCGGCGGCATGTTGATGATGGGCGACGCGGGGGCGGGGGCGGAAAGCTATGTGCTGACCTTGCCCCTGTCACAGGGGGCGGCGTGGCTGGCACTGCTGGCCTATATCGGCGGGCTTTCGGCAGCGACGGGTATGATCATCGTTGAGACGGTCGCGGTCTCAACCATGGTCTGCAACGATCTGGTGATGCCCGCGCTGCTGCGCAGTGGGCGCTTTGCCCAGGCCGGGGGCGACCTGACGCGGCTGCTCTTGAATATTCGCCGGGCCGCGATCCTTTTGGTGCTGCTGCTGGGCTATCTGTATTTCCGCGTCGCGGGTGAGGCTTATGCGCTGGTCTCGATCGGGTTGATCAGCTTTGCCGCCGTCGCGCAATTCGCCCCGGCGCTTTTGGGTGGCATGTATTGGCGCGGCGCGACGCGGGCGGGGGCGCTGGGCGGGCTGATCGGTGGGTCTTTGGTCTGGGCCTATACGCTGATGCTGCCTTCGGTCGCCCGGTCGGGCTGGATCGGGGCAGATTTCCTTGATGGCCCATTCGGTCTGACCTTTCTGGCACCGCAACGGCTTTTCGGCCTTTCCGGTTTCGACGAACTGACCCATTCGCTGTTCTGGAGCCTGCTCGTCAACATTGCGCTTTATGTTGGCCTGTCGCTGATCGGCCGCGCCTCGGCGCGCGAGGCAAGCCAGGCGCTTTTATTCGTCGATGTGTTCGAGCGTGGGCAGGCCCAGCCGGTGTTCTGGCGCGGTCGGGCGCGGCCCGAGGATCTGCGCCGCCTTGCCGGGCGTTTTCTGGGGGCGGCCCGGGCCGAGGCGCTGTTTCGTGACCATGCGCGCGAAACGGGAACGGCGCTGGACAGTCTGACCGCCGATGCACGGCTGGTGGATCGGGTGGAACGTCAGATTGCCGGGGCTATTGGCACGGCCTCGGCCCGGGTAATGGTCGAATCGGTTTCGCAGGAGGAACCGCTAAGCCTTGATGATGTGCTTGAGATCATCGACGAGGCCTCGCAGGTGCGCGTCTATGCCCGCGAACTGGAAGAGGCGACCATCGAGCTGCGCGCTGCCAACGAAAAGCTGAAAAGCCTCGACCAGCTCAAGGATGATTTCATGTCCTCGGTCACGCATGAATTGCGCACGCCCCTGACCTCGATCCGGGCGCTGACTGAGCTGATGCTGGACACGCCCGATATCGAGTCCGCTCAGCGTGATGAGTTTCTGGGGATCATCCTGTCGGAAAGCGAAAGGCTAAGCCGGCTGGTCAATCAGGTGCTGGATCTGGCCAAGATCGAGGCGGGCGTGGCAGAATGGCATACGACCCGCGTGGACATGAAGGCGCTGATCGCCGCTGCCCTGCGCGCCACGGCCGAGCTGTTTCGTGAACACGGGACCGAGGTGGCGCTGGACCTGCCCGAGCGGGTGCCCATGGTGCTGGCTGATCCCGACCGGCTGACACAGGTGCTGGTGAACCTGCTGTCGAATGCGGCCAAGTTCGTCCCAAAAGGGCGAGGCCGGGTTCAGATCGTGCTGCTGCGGCAGGGGGATGAGCTGGTCGTCAAGGTGCGCGACAACGGCCCCGGTGTTGCGCCCGGGGATCAGGCGACGGTGTTTGAAAAGTTCCGGCAGGGCGGCGATGCGTGCAACCGTCCCCCCGGTACCGGGCTTGGTCTTCCGATCAGCCGGCAGATCGTTGTTAATTTGGGGGGCAGGATGTGGCTGGAATCCCGGCCGGGGCAGGGCGCATGTTTCGCCTTCAGCCTGCCGTTACAGAGTCAGGGGAGGAGCTGATGACGGACAAGGTACTGATCGCGGATGATGAGCCGAATATCGTCGTGTCGCTGTCCTTCATGCTCAAACGCGAGGGGTATGAGGTCCTTGTCGCGCCGGACGGGTTGCAGGCGCTTGATATGATCCGCAGCGACCCGCCCCGGCTGGTGCTGCTTGACGCGGCCATGCCGGGGATGAACGGCTTTGACGTTTGCGAGGCGGTGCGCGCCGATCCCGGCCTTTCGGGGGTCCGCATCCTGATGCTGACCGCCAAGGGGCGCGAGACGGACATCGCCCGCGGCATGGGGGCGGGGGCCGACGCCTATGTGACCAAGCCCTTCTCGACGCGCGAACTGATCGTTCGTATCCGCGAGCTGCTGGCATGAGATCCGCCACCCGCCTCCTGTTGCCTGTCGTCCTACCGGGTCTGGCGGTGGCGCTATGGGTGCTGGGTGGCGTGGCGCTGTTTTATGCCGCCCTGTCGCCCGAGCGGCGCGAGGGGGTGTCCGCCGGGCTTGCGCCGGCGCTGGCCGAAGGCGGCGCGCTGATCTTTGGCTGGTGGCTTGCTGGGGCGGTGCTGGCTGGCTGGCTTGCCGCGCGTCTTTACGCCCGCCATGTTGCAGCCCCGGCGCGGCTGGCTGATGCGGCGCGGCTGCTTGCCGGGAATGCCGATGCGCCCCGCGCGCAGGCTGCTGGCCCCGAGGCGCTGTCCGGGCTGGCCGAGGCGCTGAACCGTCTTGCCGACGAACGTCGGACCTTGCAGACCGACATGGCGCGTCTGGTGGCCGAGGCCCAGCACAAGGTCGCGCAAGAGCGTGACCAGCTTGGTGCGCTGATGGCTGAGCTGCGCCAAAGCGTGATCGTCTGCAACCTTGATGGTCGCATCCTGCTTTACAATGACCATGCCCGCAGCATGTTCCGCCGGGTCTCGGGCGGGGGGGATGTGATCGGGCTTGGCCGCTCGATCCATACTGTTATCGAGCGGGCTCTGATCGACCATGCGCGCGATACTGTGGACCGCCATATCGCACGGGGAGAGGCGCCCGTTTCGGCGCAATTCGTTACCACCACGCCAGCGGGCAGTCTGCTGCATGTCGTGCTGGCCCCGGTTCGCCCGCAGGCCGGGGAACCCGATCAGATCAGTGGTTATGTGCTGCTGGTTGATGACATTACCGGCGATTATGCCGCCCAGTCCCGTCGCGACCGTCGCCTGATCGAGCTGACCGAGGCCAGTCGCGCCTCGCTGGCCAATATGCAGGCGGCGCTGGACATGCTGGATTATCCCGACCTGCAACCGGCCGAGCGGGACGGCTTTCACGCCATCGTCCGCGATGAGGTAACGGCGATGGGCCAGCGGCTAAAGGCGATGACGGCGGATGCCTCGCAAGAGATCCTGACCCGCTGGCCGCTGCAAGAGATGCTGGGCGACGACCTGCTTGCCGCCGCTTCGCGGCATGTCCAGGCACAGACCGGGGCCGAGGTTGCGGTCGGGAATGCCGATGACGGGCTGTGGCTGCGCGTTGACAGCTTTTCCCTGATTCAGGCGCTTGGTGCACTGGCGGTGCAGGTCGCGGGGGCGCAGTCATCCCTGACGCTAAGACTTGCCCCCGCAGCAACGCCGGGCTGGGCGCATCTGGATCTGGTCTGGCCGCTTGAGGTCGGGACGGGGCCGGGCACTGCCGGGGCCGTCGCTGGTCAGGCCGAGGTGGACCGTGCCCGTGACATCGCGGAACGTCACGGCGGTGAATTGTGGCTGGAACAGGACCGTCCGGCGGGGCAGTCATTCTTTCGCTTTCTGCTGCCGACCGCCCTGTCCGGACCCGAGATCGCCTGGCCCGAGTCCCGGCCCGAGTTCTATGATTTTGACCTGTTTGCGGCCAGCGATTCCAGCCGCTCTTTGGACGATCAGCCGCTGGATCAGCTGACCTATACCGTCTTTGATACCGAGACGACGGGTCTGAATCCGGCCGAGGGCGATGAAATCATCCAGATCGGCGCGGTGCGTATCCTGAACGGCAAGCTGTTGCTGGGCGAGCGGTTTGACCAGATTGTCGATCCGGGCCGCGAGATCCCCGAGGCCTCGATCCCCTATCACGGCATCCACCCCGAGATGGTGCGGGGTCAGCCGCGTATCGCCGAAGTGCTGCCCGTTTTTCACGCCTATGCCGCCGATACGGTGCTGGTCGGGCATAACGTTGCCTTTGACATGCGGTTTTTGCAGATGAAAGAGGGGGTGACAGGCCTGCGCTTTGACCAGCCGGTTCTGGATACGCTGCTGTTGGCCAGTATCGCCCAGCCCCATGAACCTTCGCATTCGCTTGAGGCGATTGCAGAGCGGTTGGGGATCGAGGTCGCCAATCGCCACAATGCCGCCGGCGATGCGCTGGTGACGGCGCAGGTGTTCTTGCGGCTTTGGCCGCTGTTGCAGGCGCGGGGCATTGCGACGCTGGGTCAGGCACGTGCGGCGGCCGAGAACTCGTATTATGCGCGGCTGCGCTACTAGCGTCGGGGGCGGCTATGGACCAGCTGCAAGGGATGTTCCAGAAATCCAGAAGGGGGAGTATGCGGCGGCCCAGAGCATTTCCGAAGGAGCTGTGACATTGGCCACGCTGAAGGATGTCGCGCGTGCGGTGGGCCTGTCGATCACACAGGCCAGCCGGGCATTGAACGATCATTCCGATGTCAGCGAGATGACGCGCAAACGGGTCAAGGCCGCAGTGTGTTCGCTGAATTATCAGGCGAATATCTCGGCGCGCAAGCTGGTGACGGGCCGCTCGGGTAGCGTTACCAAGGCACCGCGGCGTGACAGCCGGGAGCTGCCGGCAGATTGCCTTGCCGGTCTGCTGGAGGGGCGGCCGCTTAAGGAATTGCAGCGCGTCGGCCCGCATGAACTGATCATCCGTAATTCGACCGGCCCTGCGCCGGAGTGACCTGACGAGGACCGACATGACCTTTCCCGACCGTGCCGCAATCGAGACCATGGATGCCCAGGACCCGCTGGGCCATCTGCGAGATGCCTTTCTTTTATCCCCGGACGAGGTCTATCTGGACGGCAACTCTTTGGGTGTCCCGACCCGTGCCGCTCAGGATGAACTGATGCGCGCTGCCCGTGACGAATGGGCGGGACAGCTGATCCGCAGCTGGAACAGCGCCGGTTGGTTCGACCTGCCCGTCGAACTGGGCGATCGTATTGGCGGGCTGATCGGCGCGGCTGCGGGACAGGTGGTGGTGGCCGATACCACCTCGATCAACGTCTATAAGGCGCTGCATGCCGCCATGAGATTGCGCCCGGGGCGCAAGGCAATCATTGCGGAAAGCAGCAGCTTCCCGACCGATCTGTACATCGCTGAGGGGGTCGTTTCGACCCTGCCCGGGGCGCGGCTGCGGCTTGAGGGCGTGGATGGCGCGACGATCGAGGAGATGCTTGATGGCGATGTCGCCGCGGTGCTTGTCAATCATGTGGACTATCGCACCGGAGCGTTGCGCGACATGGCGGCGCTGACGGCGCGCATCCATGCGGCGGGCGCCGTCGCTGTCTGGGACCTGTGCCATTCTGCCGGTGCGCTGCCGGTCGGGCTGGATGCGGCGGGTGCGGATTTCGCCGTGGGCTGCACCTATAAATACCTCAACGGTGGGCCGGGCTCGCCCGCCTTTATCTATGTCGCACAGCGGCATCAGGGGCAGGTGTCGCAACCCCTCAGTGGTTGGTGGGGACACGCCCGGCCTTTTGCCTTTGAGACGGGGTATGAGGGTGATACCGGCATCCGCCGTTTCCAATGCGGCACCCAGCCCATCCTGTCGATGCGGGCGCTAAAGGGCGCGTTGCAGATCTGGGATGGGGTGGACCTGCACCAGCTTCGCGCCAAGAGCATTGCCCTGACCGATCTTTTTATCCGGCTGGTCGAAGGGCGATGCGCCGGGCTGGGACTGACGCTTGAGACCCCGCGCGAGGGCGCCCGGCGCGGCAGTCAGGTTGCATTGCATCACGATCACGCCTGGCCGGTGATGCAGGCACTGATCGCGCGCGGTGTAATCGGCGATTTCCGCGCACCCTCGACCCTTCGCTTTGGCTTTACGCCGCTTTACCTGCGCTATGCTGATGTGCTGCGTGCGGTCGATGTGCTGGAGGATATCTTGCGCAGCGAAAGCTGGCGCGATCCGCGCTTTGCCGTAAAGGCCGCCGTGACCTGAGGAGTTATTCGTCCGACGGGGGACAGACCCGGACCTTGGTCCCCCATTCTGCGCAGCGTCGCGTCAGGTCCTCGGGCAATGGCTGGTCGATAAAGACCGCATCCAGTTCGGACAGGCTGGCAATGCGGGCGGGTGCGGGGCGGCCAAGCTTGGAATGGTCGGTGACCAGAAAGGCCTGACGCGACTGGCGCAGGATGGCGCGGCTGACCCGCACCTCGGCCAGATCGAAATCCAGCAGATCGCCGTCATGATCCAGCGCCGAGGTGCCGATGACCGCGTAATCGACCTTGAATTGTTCAAAGAACTGGGTGGTCAGTTCTCCGACCAGCCCACCGTCCGAGCGCCGCAACGCGCCACCCGCCACCATGATTTCGCAGCCCGGATTGGCCAGCAGGATATTGGCGACATTCATGTTGTTGGTGACAACGGTGATATTCGAATGATGGATCAGCGCACGGGCTACCGCCTCGGTCGTGGTGCCAAGGTTCAGGATCAGGCTGCAATTGTCGGGGATTGCCGCTGCGCAAGCCTTGCCGATGGCGGTCTTGGCCTCGGCATTCATACGCCGCCGCGCCTCATAGCCCAGATTGACGGCCCCGGCGCGCGGCACCGCCCCGCCATGCACGCGGTCCAGCAAGCCTGCTCCCGCCATTTCGCCCAGATCACGGCGGATCGTCTGTAAGGTGACGTCGAAACGTTGTGCCAGATCCTCGACCAGAACCCGGCCTTCGGCGCGGGCAAGCTCAAGGATCTCACTTTGGCGAATGCTGAGGGCCAAGGGCGCTCTCCATCGGCTGAACCGTGGTCAATGTAAGCGATCCGGAAGGGTGCGCAAGTGTTCCTTGCATAGGGAAAGAGCCGGCGCTGATGTTCGCATTGCTGCTGCTTTGGCCTGAAACGAAAGCTTCTTGACCGTCCGGGGCCTGCGGTGCAGCCTGCGCCCGACCTTGAAAACAGCAGGCCGCCATGTCCCACACGTTTCGATTGACCAGCGCATTGCGCGTGCCACTCTGCCCGAAATGCGCGGGGGCGGCATGAACGGGTTTTCCTTTGCCCTGCCGGGGCGTGTGATCTTTGGTCGGGGCGAGGCGGAACAGGCTGCGCCCCTGATCCGCACATACGGTCCGCGCGGTGTGCTTGTACATGGTGCGAACCCGGCCCGCGCGGCATGGCTGCTTGACGCCCTGCACAGTCAGGGGGCTGAGGTCATGGCTCTGGCCTGCGGGTCTGAGCCAAGCTTGCCGATGCTGGAACAGGCACTTGGCCAGGCCAAAGAGTTTGGCGCTGACTGGGTTGCGGCACTGGGCGGAGGCGCGGCGCTGGATCTGGGCAAGGCGCTGGCGGGGCTGATCCCTGCTCCGGGCGGGGTCATGGATCATCTTGAGGTGGTGGGCCGTGGCCTGCCGCTGGCCGCGCCGCCCTTGCCCTATATCGCCTTGCCGACCACAGCCGGGACCGGGGCCGAGGCGACCCGCAATGCCGTGATCGGCCTGCCCGATCATGGCCGCAAGGTTTCGATCCGGGACGAGCGTATGCTGCCCCGGCTGGCCATCGTCGATCCGGCGCTGACCGATCATTGCCCGCGCGCGGTGACGCTGGCTTCGGGGCTTGATGCATTGGCGCAGGTGATCGAACCGTGGATCTCGTGCAAGGCGACGCCGTTTACCGACGCGTTGGTGCGGCCGGTCATCCGCCCCGGCTTGCAGGCGCTGAAACGGTTGACAGAGGCCGAGGACAGCGCCGCCCGTGACACCATGGCCTGGGTCAGCCTGTGTGGGGGCATGGCGCTGGCCAACGGAGGGCTGGGCGCGGTGCACGGCCTTGCAGGGGTGATCGGGGGCGTGACGCCCGCCGCGCATGGCGCGATCTGTGGGGCGTTGCTTGGCCCTGTGCTGGCCCTGAATCGCACCCATTCCCCTGATTCCGCCCGTATCCGAGAGGTCTGTTGCGAGATAGCCGGGGTGCTGGACTGCACCACCGCCGAGGCTCCGCAAGCGCTGACTGCCTGGGCGCGCGGTGCCGGGTTGCCTGGGCTGATCGCGCAAGGTCTTGACCCGGCGCGGCATCAGGTGGTGGCCGAAGCGTCGCTTTCCAGCTCTTCGATGAAGGGCAATCCCTTTGCCCCGACGGTTCCGCAGCTTTGCGATGTGCTGCGCGAGGCGAGCTGACCGCCGGATGCGTCGAAGGCTTGTCGCAAATCATCTGCTCGGCTGACGTAGCCTGTTTTGACCCAAGTCGCAAAACGACACTGTCCTGTCGCAATAGGGTCTGACCTTTGCGACGGCCAGTTGGAAAAAGGCGTCAACGGGGATAGAGGCGAACCGGGACGGTCAGGTCCGCCATGGGGCGGGTTTGCACATGCCGGCGCCTGCGCTATCCGCGAGCGGGGGCGGTCGGCTATTGCCGCCCGCGACACGGGTGCGGAATGCGAAGGAGGTTAGGCCGATGGGGGCAAGGATCATCGACGGCAAGGGGTTTGCGGCCGGGGTTCGCGGCCGTGTGGCAGAGGCTGTGGCAAGTCTTAAGTCCCGGCACGGGATTACGCCGGGCTTGGCGGTAGTTCTGGTGGGCGAAGACCCGGCCAGCCAGGTCTATGTCCGCAACAAGGGCGTCCAGACCCGCGAGGCCGGAATGGTCAGCTATGAACACAAGCTGCCGGTCGAGACGCTGCAGGATGAGTTGCTGGCACTGATCGACAGGCTGAACACCGATCCGAACGTTCACGGCATCCTGGTGCAGTTGCCGCTGCCCGACCATATGGACGCCGCGGCAGTGATCAACGCCATCGACCCCAAGAAGGACGTGGACGGGTTCCATGTCATCAATGTCGGCCTGCTTGGCACCGGGCAAAAGGCGATGGTGCCTTGCACCCCTCTGGGCTGTCTGATGCTCTTGCGAGATCTGCACGGCGATCTGACGGGGCTGAATGCTGTGGTGGTCGGGCGCTCGAACATCGTCGGCAAGCCGATGGCGCAGTTGCTGTTGAATGCAAGCTGCACCGTGACCGTCGCCCATAGCCGTACAAAGGATATCGAAGAGCTGTGCCGCTCGGCCGATATTCTGGTCGCGGCGGTGGGCCGGCCGCGCATGATCCACGGCGATTGGATCAAGCCTGGTGCCACGGTGATCGATGTCGGCATCAACCGGATCGAAGAGGATGGCCGGGCGCGGCTGGTTGGCGATGTCGACTTTGACAGTGCCGTACAGGTAGCGGGGGCTATTACTCCGGTGCCGGGTGGGGTTGGGCCGATGACCATCGCCTGTCTTTTGGCGAATACGCTGACAGCCTGCTGCCGGGTGCACGGCCTGCCTGAGCCGGAGGAGCTTACCGCCTGAGCGCGCTGCCCGGCCGGGGGCGCTGCCCCCGGACCCCCGGGATATTTGCACACAAAAGAAATCAGGGGCCTTGCGCCCTTTAGTGGAGAGCCAGATGAAGAAATATGTCCTGACCGTCGCTTGCCCCTCGACGCGCGGCATCGTTGCCACCGTGGCCGGCTTTCTGGCCGAGAATGGTTGCAACATCACCGATTCAAGCCAGTTCGACGATCCGCAGACCGGCAAGTTCTTCATGCGGGTGAGCTTTGTTTCGGAACAGGGCGTCGGGGTGAAGGAGCTGCGTGCGGGTCTGACAGAGCCGGCAAAGCCCTTCTCGATGGATTACGCGATCCATGACGAAGCCGATAAGATGAAGGTCGTGATTATGGTCAGCCGCTTTGGCCATTGTCTTAACGATCTGCTTTACCGTTGGCGGATCGGGGCGTTGCCGATTGATATCGTGGCGGTAATCTCGAACCACATGGACTATCAAAAGGTAGTGGTGAACCACGACATACCTTTCCACTACATTAAGGTGACCAAAGAGAACAAACCCCAGGCCGAGGCGCATCTGGTGCAGGTGGTTGAGGAATCCGGGGCCGAACTGGTGGTGCTGGCGCGCTATATGCAGGTGCTCTCGGATGAGCTGTGCCGCAAGATGTCGGGGCGGATCATCAACATCCATCACTCGTTCCTGCCCAGCTTCAAGGGTGCGAATCCCTACAAGCAGGCCTTTGAACGCGGCGTGAAGCTGATCGGCGCCACCAGCCACTATGTCACTGCCGACCTTGATGAGGGGCCGATCATTGAGCAGGATATCATCCGTGTCACCCATGCCCAAAGCCCCGAGGATTATGTGAGCCTTGGCCGTGACGTAGAAAGCCAGGTTCTCGCCCGCGCCATCCATGCCCATATCCACCGCCGCGTGTTCCTGAACGGTAACAAGACGGTGGTCTTCCCAGCCTCGCCCGGCAGCTTTGCGTCTGAGCGCATGGGCTGAAACAGCAAAGGGCGGCCATCGAGCCGCCCTTTTCACACCTGTCATCTTCCGTGGAAAAATATCCCCGCCGGAGGCAAGAACTTCAAGACGAGAAGCCGATGCGGCGTGTCAGGGGCGGTTATGCCGCCGCAGCGCTTCTTCGACGGACGGGGCATAATGGGCGAGCGGGCGACGCAGACCATGCCGCAGCAGAACGCGGCGAATGTCTCGGCTCGCCCCTGTCAGCCACAGGTCGATGCCACGCCGTTGCGCCTTATGTGCCAAGCCTTCGATCATATTCGCGCCGGTCGAATCGAGAAAGGGTACGGCGCTGAAATCCACCACCAGTACCTGCAACCCATCCTGAATGCGGTCCAGAACCGATCCGATCGAGGCTGTGGCACCAAAGAACAGTGCTCCTGAGATGCGATAGACCATCACATCGCGCACCTGCGGCTGATCCGCGCGCGGCTGATCGCTGTCGGCAAGATCTGCCCCGACCAGCGCCTCGACCCCGACGGCCTGGCTCATCCGCTGGATGAACAGCACCGAACCCAATGCCAGACCGACCACGATGGCCTCGGTCAGGTCGCGGAAGATCGTCAACAGGAAGGTGACTGCCAGCACCGCTGTTTCGCCCCAGCCCGAGCGCAGAAGGATGGCGATGGCGGGTTTCTCGATCATGTTCCAGGCTACGACCGCCAGCACTCCGGCCAGAGCTGCCAGCGGGATGTAAGAGGCAAGCGGCGCTGCGACCAGCATGAAGCCCAAGAGGAACACCGAATGCAGCATCCCCGCGACAGGCCCGTGCGCGCCCGAGCGCACGTTGGTCGCGGTACGGGCGATGGTGCCAGTCACGCAGATGCCGCCGAATAGCGCAGAGCCCATATTCGCGACGCCTTGCGCGACAAGCTCGCAGTTAGAGCGATGCCGACGGCCGGTCATTCCATCTGCCACCACTGCCGAGAGCAGCGATTCGATGGCCCCGAGCAGCGTCAGTGACATGGCACCGGGCAACAGCGCCTTTACCTTGTCTGGCGAAAATTCGGGCAGGGCCGGAGCCGGCAGGGTCGAGGGGATGCCTCCGAACTGGCTGCCGATGGTCGCGACATTCGCGCCAGTGACGGCGATGAAAATCGCCGCCAATGCTACGGCGATCAGCATGCCGGGCCAGTGCGGACGCAGGCGTTTCAGCCCGACGATAACTGCGATGGTGCCAAGCGCCACCCCCATTGCTGCGGGTGTCACAGTGTCCCGGACTTGCCAGAGAGCAGGGATCTTTTCGATCAACGCGCCGGGTTCATTCTCAAGCGCCAGGCCAAAGATCTCTTTCAACTGGCTGGTAAAGATGATCACGGCAATACCGGCGGTAAAGCCGACCGTCACCGGGAAAGGGATGAACTTGATGAAGGTGCCAAGGCGTAGCAGCCCGATGGCAAGCAGCATCATTCCCGACATGAAGGTGGCAAGGATCAGCCCCGACATACCGTGTTGCGCGGCGATCCCGGCGATCAGCACGATAAAAGCCCCCGCAGGCCCGCCGACCTGATAGCGTGAGCCGCCGAGCAACGACACCAGAAAGCCGCCGACGATGGCAGTATAAAGCCCCTGTGCCGGAGTTCCGCCCGAGGCAATGGCGATCGCCATCGACAGGGGCAGGGCCACGATGGCGACAGTCAGTCCGGCCACAGCATCGGCGCGCAGCTGGGCCGCGCCATAGCCTTCGCGCAGAACGGTGATCAATTTCGGGGTAAACAGCTGCGCGAATCCCGGCGCTGCGTTGACCTTCTGGTTCATTTGGAGCCGCACCTTCATGAAAAAAGGCGGCGGGGTCGTCGGCGTTTGCCGGCGGTCTCCGTCGCGATTACGTCTGCGGACCGGATTTCAGCCGCACGCCACGCCCGCCCGAGGCGCTTGCCGCGCCCTCGCCGATCAGTTCGATCCCGGCGGTCTCCAGCGCCTCGACCACGCGGGTCAGGCTTTCAACCACGCCGCGCACATTGCCATCGCTGGCCTCCATGCGCTGGATGGTGGGGACCGACAGGCCCGAAAGTTCGGCCAGCCGCTTTTGGTCTATGCCAAGCAGGGCACGTGCTGCACGCATCTGGGCCGAGGTTATCATCAGCTGATTTCCAATCCTTGATTATGCATATGTAGCATAAGACAATTGATATTTCAAATATCAATACTGGCGGCTCAGCTATGAAAAAGGCCCCTGTGAAAGGGGCCTTACCGTTCCGTCTGGCGGATGGATCAGAAATCCATCTTCAGGCCCAGTGTGACCGTACGGCCGGGGGCGTAGAGCGGCTTCACGCCGCGCGGATCGAGCTGAACATAGCTCGAACGCTCATAATAGTTTTCATCGAACAGGTTATCGACGTTCAGGTGAACAGCGACGTTTTCATAGCTCTCCGGTCGCCATTCGCCGTAAACGTTGACCACAGCATAGGAATCGTGGTCCGAAAACCCTGCCGCGCGCATCTCGGCAGTCGAAAGCTTGCCTGCCCATTCGATAGTGCCCCCGACTTTCAAGTTATACTGTGGGATCTCTTGATCAATGAACAGCGTGGCCAGCTTGCCAACCGGAACCACGGCCCCACCCTGCGGCAACGCGCCGTCGCCGTCATAGGTAACATCCGCCTTGGTGAAGCTGCCGCCAACCTGGCCCGTCCCCCAAGTATAGGCACCTTGCAAGGTAAAGCCCTTGCTCCGGTATTCTTCGGCATTGGTCAGGAAGGGTGCGGTTGCCGGATCATCATCATACTGCCCGTCGGTGTTGTATTCACCGAGGTTTTTCAGGCGAGTGTCAAAGAAGGTTAGGTTACCGGTCCAGTTCCCTTGGTTGGCGTTCAGTCCCAATTTGATATTGCGGGCAGTCGCTGGCTCAAAGCTGCTGTCGACATAAAGATTCTTGGTGCGGGCGTGCAGCAGCGCGTATTCGCCAAAGTTATAACCCTGCCAAGTATGCGAGGCGCCAGCGAATATCTCATACCCTTCAGAAAATTCATAAGAAAGTGTGCCGTTTACGCTTGCACCGGTATCGTTGTGTTTGCCGCCGTTCCAGTCCGTGAAGCGGTGGTGATCCAGCCGCAAGCCGGTGGAAAGGTCGATGCCGTTGTCGAACTCGAAACGGCCCTGGACATAAGCTCCGATCTGCATCGTCTCCATCGACCAGTAGCGACGGTCAGTGTCGCCGTAATTGTCGACGTTGTAATCGTCATAGCCCCAATCGACACCGGCGGTGAGCTTGCCCTGACCAAGCGTAAAGGTGTTCTGCAGCTTGCCGCCGATGGTCTGGTTTTCCAGATTCATGTCGCCGTTGGTGCGGTCCATGACATAGTTCGGGCGTTCGTATTTGTTGTTGCTGACGAAGATCATTGCCTGAGGATCCCAGGTATCCGTCGGAGCGGTCGAGCTGTATTTCAGCGTTAGCGTATTGCGGGTGATTTTCAACGGATAGACGCCGCGATCAACTGGCCTTTCGGGGTTGGTCGGATACAGGTCCATGTTCATCTTGATGGTTCGGTCGGCGTCGTCTTGGCTGTAGTCGTAGCCCAGTTCGATGCGATGGGTGTCGAACTCGTAACCCAGCTTGACGAGGGCGCCCTGTGCACCGGGATCGGTTCCATCCATCTTCAGGCCATTGCCGCTTTCGTAATCCTCGCCATGGGTGGCGTGGATCATGGCGAACCAGTCAAAACCCTCATAGACGCCATAGCCGGCGAGCGAGCCGGCCCAGCCCCGACCGTTCGAGCCATAGGACAGGCCGACGCGGCCGCCTTGGGTCTTGCCATCGGTCAGCAGGTCCCTGGCGCCGACGGTTTCATAGCGCACCGCACCGGCCGCCGCGCCAAAGCCTGCGTCTGCGGCAGCCGCGCCAGCCTCGACCTCGACCGATTTCAGGAAGGCCGGGTCAACCACGTTCGAGCCGGTATGATGCCAGCTCGTCGGCCCTTGCGGCACGCCGTCCACGGTAACGGCGAGGTTCGACTGTTCGAGGCCAAAGACGTGAATCCGTTTTGACGGGCCCGCGCCGCCCGAGACGGTGACCGCGGAATCGCGGGCAAAAAGCTCGGACACATCGGCCGGCTGCATTGCCTCGATGTCTTCGGACGAGACGACCACACCACCGGTTGCCTCAACGTTTTCCTGACCATCTGCGACCAGCGTGATCGGGCTAAGCACGACGGTATCGGTTTGCGGCTTTTGGTTGTCCTGCGCGTAAAGCGCAGAGGCCAGGGCAAGCGAGGACACCCCCGCCAGCGGGATGATGCGGCGCAATTTCATGGTCAAAGCCTTGTTTTGACAGGTTCTCGCGCGGCTTATAGAGGCGCGGAACCAGATTCAAGTATTTTACTCAGGAATACGTGCAAAAATTTTACTGTTTTGGTATGGATTGTTGCACATCTGCGCCACTATCGGCGACGGGCCGCCGCGGCGGGGTATCTGGCGGCCTTGCTTGCGGACACCGGGGCTGGCGCTAACGGGGGCAAAGGGGTTACAGCAACTCAAACCCGCAGCCCGAGAAGCTCGACATGACCATTACCCTTCATCGCAATGACCTGCCCGACGATCTGGATCTTGGCCCGGTCGTCGCCATCGACACCGAGACGATGGGTCTTGACCCGCGCCGTGACCGGCTGTGCCTTGTCCAGCTGTCCTCGGGCGATGGAAATGCGCATCTGGTCCAGATCACCAAAGACCAGCGTGAGGCACCGAACCTCGTGCGGATGCTGGCCAATCCCGATGTGGTAAAGCTGTTCCACTTTGGCCGGTTCGACATCGCTGCGCTGGAAAACACCTTTGGCGTGGTGACCAGGCCGGTCTGGTGCACCAAGATCGCCTCGAAACTGGTGCGCACCTATACCGACCGTCACGGACTGAAATATCTGCTTTCGGAACTGGTCGGGGTCGATATCTCGAAGCAGCAGCAGACCAGCGACTGGGGCGCGTCCGATCTGTCCGAGGCGCAGCTGGAATATGCTGCATCGGACGTTCTGTACCTGCATGCGCTGAAAACCGAGCTGGAAAGGCGGCTGGCCCGCGAAGGCCGGCTGGAGCTTGCGCAGTCCTGTTTTGATTTCCTTCCTGTCCGGGCCCATATGGATCTGTTGGGCTGGGGGGATGAAAACGACATCTTTCATCACTAGATAGCCGGCCATGAGCGCATATCTTGACACCGCCCACCGGGTGATCCGAACCGAGGCCGAGGGGCTGGCGCTGCTGGCCGAAGGTCTTGGCGACAGTTTCGACCGCGCGGTCGAGGCCATTCTGGCTGCCCGTGGCCGGGTGGTGGTTTCGGGCATGGGCAAATCCGGCCATGTCGGGCGCAAGATCGCGGCGACGCTGGCTTCGACCGGTACTCCGGCGCAATTCGTCCACCCTGCCGAGGCAAGCCACGGCGATCTGGGCATGGTGACCGAGGCGGATGTGGCGCTGGTCTTGTCAAACTCGGGTGAGACGCCCGAGCTTGCGGACCTGATCGCCCATACCCGGCGCTTTCAGATCCCGCTGATCGGCGTTGCCAGCCGGCCGCAATCGACCCTGCTGCGTCAGGCTGATGTCGCGCTGGTGCTGCCTGCGGCACCCGAGGCCTGCGGCACCGGCATCGTGCCCACTACCTCGACCACCATGACCATGGCACTGGGGGATGCGCTGGCCGTGGCGCTGATGGAACATCGCAAGTTCACACCCGAGCATTTTCGCACCTTCCATCCTGGCGGCAAGCTGGGGGCGAAACTGTCGCGCGTCGCCGATCTGATGCACAAGGACATGCCGCTGGTTTCCGAAGGCGCGCCTATGGCTGATGCGCTGCTGACCATCAGCCAGAAAAGCTTTGGCGTGACTGGCGTGACCGACGAACTGGGCCGCCTGACCGGTATCATCACCGACGGCGACCTGCGGCGGCATATGCAGGGCCTGCTGGATCATACTGCGGCCGAGGTAATGACCCGCAATCCGCGCACCATTGCCCCCGAGGCGCTGGCCGAATCCGCGCTGGCCGAAATGCAGTCCCGCCGCATCACCTGCCTGTTCGTGGTGACGCCCGACGGTGCGCCCGCCGGATTGATCCATATCCATGATTTTCTGCGCACGGGGTTTTTGTAGGTGAGCACCCGGTCCTGCATCGTCGCATGGTTGAGGGTGCTGTTGCCGCTGTCGGCGCTGGCGCTTTTATCGGTGCTGTTTCTGCTGGGCCGCAACCCCGACCCCGATGCGAGCATCCCCTACGCCGATGTCGACCCGCGCGAGCTGGCCGAACGTCAGGCAGTGACCAGCCCGACCTATGCCGGGGTGACGGATGACGGGGCGCAGCTCAGTATCACGGCCGCCGAGGCGCGGCCCGATGGCGGGCAGGGCGAGGGACAGGCGCAGACGGTGCACATGACCTTGCGCGCCCGTGATGGCAGGGCGGCGGATGTCAGCGCCGGCTCGGCCGCGCTTGAGGGCGAACAGGTCCTGCTGGGCGATGGCGTGCGCATGACCACAGCCGATGGCTGGGTGGTGACCGCGCCCCAGTTCCTGGCCTCGACCATCGCAGGCACGGTCGTCTCGGACCGCGAGGTGAATGTCCTTGCCCCCTTCGGCGAACTGACGGCCGGGCAGATGGAATTGCGCCCTTCAGGACAGGGCAGCGGCGATCATGTGCTTGATTTAAGCGGCGGAGTCCGCTTGATATACCGCCCATGACCCGGTGCCGCCGCCACAGAGGGGCCGTCACAGGCGCCAGAAAGGAAATCCGATGATCCGGCCCGGACCGCTTTTGCCCGTGATCCTGTCGCTTGTGCTGGCAGCAGGATCGGTGCAGGCGCAGACTACAGGGTTCGGCAGGGCGCAGGACATCAAGGCGCCGGTCGAAGTTACTGCTGATTCGCTGAGCGTCGATCAAAAGACCGGGAAGGCCACATTTTCGGGTCATGTGCTGATCGGGCAGGGCGCGATGCGGCTGTCAGCCGACAGCGTGACCGTGACCTATGCCCAGGGAGACCAGCGCCGCATCAGCGCCCTGCATGCAGAAGGGAACGTCACCCTGGTCAGCGGACAGGACGCGGCCGAGGCCCGCGCCGCTGACTACAATGTCGAAAGCGGCACCGTCGTACTGACTGGCGACGTGTTGCTGACCCAGGGCAGCAATGTGCTGGCCGGTGAGCGGGTCACGGTAAATCTGGAAAGCGGCACGGCCAATGCTTCGGGCCGGGTCCGCAGCGTATTGCAGCCGGAGAATTGACGCTATGGCCGGGGAACTGGGGCTGCGCGTCCGCGGGCTGCGCAAATCCTATCGCAAGCGCCCGGTTATCCGGGACGTGGCACTGGATCTGGACCGGGGCGAGGTGGTGGCGCTGCTTGGGCCGAACGGCTCGGGCAAGACGACCTGCTTTTACTGTGTGGCAGGCCTTGTCGCCCCCGATTCGGGTCAGGTGCTGATCGACGGACAGGATGTGACTGTTCTGCCCATGTATCAGCGCGCCCGTATGGGGATCGGCTATCTGCCGCAGGAAATGTCGATTTTTCGCGGCCTGACGGTCGAGCAGAACATCATGGCTGTCCTTGAACTGGTCGAGCCGCATGTCCATCAGCGCCGCGAACGGCTTGAAGAGCTGTTGGGCGATTTCTCGATCGGCCATTTGCGCGGCGCCTCGGCCATGGCGCTGTCGGGGGGGGAGCGGCGGCGGGTCGAGATCGCGCGCTGCCTTGCAGCCGATCCGGCCTATCTGCTGCTGGATGAACCCTTTGCCGGTGTCGATCCGATTGCCGTGGGCGAGATTCGCTCACTGGTCCATGACCTGAAAAGCCGCGGCATCGGTGTTCTGATCACCGATCACAACGTGCGCGAGACGCTGGAGATCGTCGACCGTGCCTATATTCTGCATGACGGACATGTACTGAAATCCGGCTCTACCGCAGAAATCGTCGCCGATCCTCAGGTCCGTCGCGTCTATCTGGGCGAAACCTTCCGCATGAACTGAACGCAGGGACGTGCCGATCCTCTGCGCAGCCGTTGACACAAGGCCGCGGCTGTCACCAAATGAGGATATGACCGGGCACGAAAGCACGGTCGGAAAACCCCGGACGCCAGGCTCCTCGCAAGGGCCGCAACCACAGCCCGGGCAACCGAAAGGACGAAGACCATGCGCTACCAGATCAGCGGAAAACAGATCGACGTAGGTGAGGCGCTTTCGACTCATGTCAAGACCGAGCTTGGCGTGACCATCGAAAAGTATTCGCAACGCCCTACGGATGCGACGGTCATCTTTTCCCGTAACGCGCATGAATTCATATGCGACGCCGTGGTGCATCTCTCAACCGGGCTGACTGTTCAGGCCAAGGGCAGCGCCACGGATATCTATGCGGCTTTCGAGCAATGCCGCGAGCGGATGGACAAGCAGCTGCGCCGCTACAAGCGCCGTCTTAAGGACCATTACAAGGATCGGACCCAGCCGGTTGAATTCGAACAGGCGGGGATGTATGTGCTTGCCGCCGATGAGGACGAATGGGAAACGCAGGAAAACGGCCTGCAGCCCATGATCATCGCCGAGATGGAGACCCGCGTGCCCACCCTGTCGGTTGGCGAGGCGGTGATGCAGATGGAACTGGCCGGCAGCCCGCTGCTGGTCTTTCGGAACGAGAAACATGGGGGCGTGAACGTGGTTCATCGTCGCGATGACGGTAACGTAGGCTGGATCGACCCCCGCAACTTGAGCTAGACTGGTACCAGACGGGCAGTCTTGTTGAACCAATCGTCCCGGTCGCGCAGCCCGCGGCCGGGACCTGACAATTTCGGGCGACATGCAGATCAGCGACATTCTCTCCCCTGCCGCAGTGCGGACGATGAGCCAGACCACCAGCAAGAAGCGGTTGTTTCAGGAAATCGCCGAACAGGCGCGGGCGGTCTATGGTGTGGACGCGGCGCAGACGCTGGACGCGCTGCAGGAACGCGAAAGCCTGGGGCCGACCGGCGTCGGGCATGGCGTGGCGTTGCCGCACGCGCGGCTGCACGGGCTGGATCGCGTGGTCGGGCTGTTCCTGCGGCTGGAAAAGCCGCTGGATTTCGACGCGGTGGATCGCCAGCCGGTGGATCTGATCTTTGCGTTGCTGGCGCCCAAGAACTCGGGCGTTGATCACCTCAAGGCGCTGGCGCTGGTCTCACGCACGTTGCGTGATCAGGACCTGCGCGCCAAGCTGCGTGCCAATGAGGACCCGGTGGCGCTGCATGCCATGCTGGCCGCTGCGCCGGGCATCAAGGCGGCCTGAGGTCAGCTGTCGCGGGCCAAGGGGTGAAATTCCCGCGCATTCGCGCTATACTCTGTTGCAGGAGGAAGACCGAACATGACCAGACATATCGCTGACCGAAGTCAGGAAAGCAGTTTCGGCCGCACGCAATATTTCACGCGGCAGGAACGTGAATCCGGCCTTCACCCGTCCATTATCACGCTGCGCACGCGGCCCCGTGCCCGTGACGAGGCGGCGAATCGCCGTGCTGCGGAATTCGCCCGGATCGAGCGGGGTCATCGGGTCTGATCCCGTAACCCGCAAATGAAAACCGGCCGGGCGTCAGGGCCCGGCCGGTTTTTTGTCCTGCGATCTGCGATCAGGCGCGGACCAGCTGTTCATATTCTTCGGCGATCTTGCGGGTGGTGTCGCCGACCTGGAAATGCCAGTCGCCGATCTGCCCGACCGGGGTCACCTCGGCCGCGGTGCCGGTCAGGAAGCATTCCTGAAAATCTGCCAGCTCTTCAGGGCGGATGCGGCGTTCATGCACGGCGATGCCCTTGTCATTGAGCATCTGGACGACGGTCTGGCGCGTGATGCCGTTCAGGAAGCGGTCGGCCAGCGGCGTATGCACCTCGCCATCCTTGACGAAGAAGATGTTGGCGCCGGTGGCCTCGGCGACATAGCCCTCCCAGTCCATGAACAGCGCATCCGAGCAGCCTTTCGCCTCGGCGGCGTGTTTGGACATGGTGCAGATCATGTAAAGCCCGGCGGCCTTGGCGGCGGTGGGGATCGTCTCGGGGCTGGGGCGTTTCCACTTGGCGATGTCGAGTTTGGCGCCCTGCCATTTCGCATCGCCGTAATAGCTGCCCCATTCCCAGGCGGCGACAGCCATGCGCACCGGGTTGCGGCGGGCCGAAACCCCCATATCCTCGCCCGAGCCACGCCACATAACCGCACGGACATAGGCGTCCTTGAACCCGTTTGCGGCCAGAACCTCATCCTTGGCGCGGTCGATCTCTTCAGCGGTATAGGGCGAGGTCATGTCCAGCAGCCGGGCCGATTCGATCAGACGCAGCGAATGTTCGTGCCCCCTGAAGATCTTGCCGTTGTAGCAACGCTCGCCTTCAAAGACCGAGCTTGCATAATGCAGGGCGTGGGTCAGGATGTGCACCTGGGCATCCCGCCAATCGACCAGCTTGCCATCCATCCAGATCTTGCCGTCACGATCATCATATGCGCCCGCCATTTTTCCCTCCGGCCGGTTATGTGTTCGGAATGTTGCGTTTCATTACCCTGTCTGGCAAAGAAAGTTGCGCAACTTGACGTCCGGGCTATCCATTCATGGTTGGAAAGTCAACAAGTCTGACGTAATACAAGGTAATGGTTTACGGAGAAGTCATGCAGGACAAGGTGGGCGCTGCGCCGGCGGGGGGCGAAAACCTGCTGTTTCTGACCGACGACCAGCTTCGTCGCGGCATCGAGGCGATGTTTTTCGCCTATCGGGCCTTTACCGCCGATCCCGACATGATTCTGACCGAGCTTGATTATGGCCGCGCCCATCACCGCGCGATCCATTTCATCAATCGCGAGCCAGGTCTGACGGTGACGGCGCTGCTGGATGTGCTGGGTGTGACCAAGCAGTCGCTGAACCGTGTGCTGCGTACCTTGATCGAGGACGGGCTGGTTGAAAGCCGTATTGGTCGCCGTGACCGGCGCGAGCGGCAGCTTTACCTGACCGAAAAGGGCGCGCTGCTTGAACGCCGGCTGTCCGAGGCGCAGCGTGCCCGTATGCGCGCCGCCTATCGTGCCGCCGGACCGCAGGCGGTGGCTGGCTTTCGCCAGGTGCTTGAGGCGATGATGGACCAGGAAACCCTGCGCCAGTATCACGCGCTAAGGGAAATGCCCGAGTGACATGACCAATCCCGACTCGCAGCCCGCGCCCCATATTCTGGTCGTCGATGATGACGAGCGTATCCGCAGCCTCTTGCGCCGCTTTTTGCTGCGCAACGATTTTCTGGTCACTACCGCGCGTGACGCCGCCCATGCACGGCGCCTGCTTGGTGGTCTGGATTTCGACCTGATCGTGCTTGACGTGATGATGCCGGGCGAGGACGGGTTTGCGCTGACCCGCGACCTGCGCAAGCGTATGAACACGCCGATCCTGTTGCTTACCGCCAAGGGCGAGACCGAGGACCGGATCGAAGGGCTTGAAAGCGGCGCGGACGACTATCTGCCCAAGCCCTTTGAGCCGCGCGAACTGCTGCTGCGCATTGCTGCCATCCTGCGCCGCATGCCTGCGGCCGAGACAAAGGGGCCAAAGTTCCTGTCCCTTGGTCCGCTGCGCTATGACGCCGACAAGGGCGAGCTGTGGCAGGGTGAGACCCCCTTGCGCCTGACCGGGACCGAGCAGGCGCTGTTGAAGCGACTGGCCGATACGCCGCGCCAGCCGGTCAGCCGCACCGAATTGATCGAGGATCTGGGCCGCAGCCCGGCCGAGGATGCGGGTGAGAATTCCGAACGCGCCATCGACGTGCAGATCACTCGTCTGCGCCGCAAGATCGAGCCTGATCCCAAAGAGCCGCGCTATCTGCAGACCGTGCGTGGCACGGGGTATATGCTGGTACCCGACTAGGCGGCCGCCAGCACCGTAACGATATGAAAAAGGGGCCCGGGGGCCCCTTAATTCATGCCAGCGCGCCGTGGCAGTGTTTGAACTTTTTACCCGAGCCGCAGGGGCAGGGATCGTTGCGCGACGGATTACCCCATGTGGTGGGGTCGGTCTCGTCAAAGCCCGCCACTCGGCCCGAGACTTCGCCGCCCTCGGCCTCTTCATGCTCAGGGTGCATCTGCTCTTGCACCGCTGCCTGCTGCTGCTGGTATTCGCGCAGCATCTGTTCGCGTTCGGCATCGGTCAGCGGACGGATACGGGCCAGCTGCTGCGTCACATCAATGCGCAGACCGTCAAGCATGGATTCAAACAGCTGGAACGCTTCGGTCTTGTATTCCGACAGCGGATCGCGCTGCGCATAGCCGCGGAAGCCCACGACCGAGCGCAGATGCTCTAGCGTGATCAGGTGCTCGCGCCATTTGCTGTCGATCTGTTGCAGCAGAACCTGCTTTTCGATCTGGCGCATGTTTTCCGGGCCGAACTGCTCGGCCTTTTGCGCCATATAGGAATCGGTGTGCTGCTGGATACGCTCGTGGATCGTGTCCTGATCGACACCATCCTCGGCCGCCCAATCGGCGATGGGCAGATCCATGTTCAGCTTGTCGATCACCGCGTCATGCAGACCCTTGACGTCCCATTGCTCGGCATAGGCGCGGGGCGGCAGATATTCATCAATCAGATCGTCAATCACCTGCGAGCGCATATCCGCTGCGATATCGCCGACCTCTTCGGTATGCATGATTTCCAGACGCTGGCTGAAGATCGCCTTGCGCTGGTCGTTCATCACATCGTCGAATTTCAGCAGCTGCTTGCGGATGTCAAAGTTGCGGCCCTCGACCTTGGCCTGTGCGCGTTCCAGAGATTTGTTGACCCAGGGGTGAACGATCGCCTCGCCCTCTTTCATGCCCAAGGTGGACAGAACCTTGTCCAGCCGTTCAGAGCCAAAGATGCGCATCAGGTCATCTTCCAGCGACAGGAAGAACAGCGAACGGCCGGGGTCGCCCTGACGGCCCGAACGGCCGCGCAGCTGGTTGTCGATGCGGCGGCTTTCGTGGCGTTCGGTTGCCAGAACGAACAGGCCACCGGCCTCTAGTACCGCCTGCTTTTCGGCGGCATGTTCGGCCTCGATCCGGGCGCGGATCTCGTCGGGGTTGGCCTCGGGGTCTTCGGCCAGCGCCTCAAGCACTTTCATCTCGACGTTGCCGCCCAGCTGGATGTCGGTCCCGCGGCCGGCCATGTTGGTGGCGATGGTCACCGCGCCCAGCTTGCCGGCATCGGCGACGATCTTGGCCTCTTGCTCGTGCTGGCGGGCGTTCAGAACGTTGTGAGGGATGCCAACCTTGTTCAGCATCTGCGACAGCATCTCGGATTTTTCGATGCTGGTCGTGCCGACAAGGATCGGCTGACCTTTGGCATGTGCCTCTTTGATCGTTTCGATCACGGCGGCATATTTCTCGGCCGCGGTGCGATAGACGCGGTCATGTTCGTCGATACGCTGCACGGGGCGGTTGGTCGGAACCTCGACCACGCCAAGCTTATAGATCTCGGCGAATTCCTCGGCCTCGGTGGCGGCAGTGCCGGTCATGCCCGACAGCTTGTCATAAAGCCGGAAGTAGTTCTGGAAGGTAACCGAGGCCAGCGTGACGTTTTCGGGCTGGATGGCGACGCCTTCCTTGGCCTCGATGGCCTGATGCAGCCCGTCCGAAAGGCGGCGGCCCTTCATCATCCGGCCGGTAAACTCGTCGATCAGTACGACCTCATCGTCGCGGACGATGTAATGCTGGTCGCGCTGGAACAGTTTATGCGCCCGCAGGGCCTGATTGACGTGGTGGACGATGGTGGTCGATTCGGGGTCGTAAAGCGTCTGCCCCTCGGGCAGCACGCCCGCCGCCTGCAACCGCTTTTCCAGATATTCGTTGCCTTCCTCGCTAAAGGTGGCGTTGCGGGACTTTTCGTCCAGCTTGTAATGCTCGGGCGTCAGTTCAGGGATGAACTTGTCGAGCGTTTTGTAAAGCTCGCTGCGGTCCTGGCTTGGCCCCGAGATGATCAGCGGCGTCCGAGCCTCGTCGATCAGGATCGAGTCAACCTCGTCCACGATGGCATAGAAATGCCCGCGCTGGACCATCTGATCAATCGAGCCCTTCATATTGTCGCGCAGGTAGTCAAAGCCCAGCTCGTTGTTCGTGGCATAGGTCACGTCGGCCTGATAGGCGGCGCGCTTTTCCTCGTCGGGCTGGAAAGGGTAGACGACGCCGGTGGTCATGCCCAGCTGGGCAAAGACCTTGCCCATCCAATGTGCGTCCCGCTTGGCCAGATAGTCGTTGACGGTGACGACATGCACACCCTTGCCCGCCAGCGCGTTCAGATAGGCCGGGAAGGTCGCGACCAGCGTCTTGCCCTCGCCCGTCTTCATCTCGGCGATATTGCCCTGATGCAGAAAGATCCCGCCCATCAGCTGGGTGTCAAAGGCGCGCAGGCCAAGTGCCCGGCGCGCTGCCTCGCGGCAGTTGGCAAAGGCTTCGGGCAGAAGCTTGTCCAGATCCTCACCCGATTGCGCCCGGCCCTGCAATTCGCGGGTCTTGCCGATCAGTTCGGCATCGGAGAGCGCACGGAACTCCTCTTCCAGCGCGTTGATCTGGGCCACGAGGGGGCGGACTGATTTCACCTTGCGGTCGTTGGGTGTTCCAAAGACCAGTTTCGCCAAGTTTCCGATGCCGAGCATATGAACCTTCAAAATCGCGTATCTGGGGCTGCGCCGGACGTTCCGCCCACTTGCCGGCACCATTCGCCTTGCCCTATCACGGGGCCGGAAAAACGGCGACGGGCGCGCATTTTCGGTTGAGCCGGATGTATGCCCCGGTTGCCCCACTGTCAACGCTTGCGCCCGTTCACCTGTACGTGGACGCGCCGTCCCATGAAAGGGAAGACCATGCTGAAACCGCTTCTCGCTGCCTCGGTGCTGATGTCGGGGGTCCTGTCGGGTCTGCCCGTCTGGGCGCAGGACGCTGATACCGTTGTCGCCACCGTCAATGGCGAGACGATCACCCTTGGCCAGATGATTGCCATGCGCGACGGGTTGGACCCTCAGGCCACGCAGGGCCTGCCCGATACGGCGCTGTGGGATCTGATGCTGGACCAGATGATCCGCCAGACCGCCGTTGCCCAGGGGGCCGAGCCGCTGAGCAAGCGCGATACCGTGGCGCTTGAGATCGAAAAGCGCGCCTATCTGGCCGGTTCGGTGCTGGAAAAGGTCGCCGCTGCCGAGCCGACCGAGGCTGAGCTGAAAACCGCCTATGATCAGGCAATTGGTGCAGATGCCGGCCCGCGCATGGAATATAGCGCCGCCCATATCCTGGTGAAAACCAAGGAAGAGGCCGACGCCATCGCCAGGGAACTGGCTGAGGGCGCCGATTTCGGCAAGCTCGCCGAAGAGAAATCGACCGACACCTCGGGTCCTAACAAAGGCGATCTGGGCTGGTTCCAGCCCGAGCAGATGGTGGAGCCCTTTGCCGAAGCGGTGAAGAAACTGGAAAAGGGTCAGGTCTCTGAGCCGGTCGAGACCCAGTTCGGCTGGCATGTTATCAAGCTGAACGACACCCGCGAGGTCACTCCGCCCGCCTTTGAAGAGGTCAAAGAACAACTTGCCGTGCAGGTCCGTCGCGACCGTGTGCAGGCCGAGATCGAAAAACGCGTGGGCGAGGCCAAGATCGAAAAGACCGAAGGCCTGACCCCCGATCTGCTGAACAAGACCGACATCCTTGGAGAGTGAGCCATGGCCAAGACCGATGACAAGAAGTCCGGCCTTTCCGATGCTGAAAAGCTGAAGACGCTAAAGAAAAAGTTGAAAAAGCTGAAATCTGCGCTGAAAGAGGCCGCAGCCGGCATCGAGGCCCGGGCTGGTGCGGCCGCAGGTGCCGCGATCGGGGCGGTGGCCAAGCCCGGGAACCCGGTCTCTCCGCTGGCGCCGGCCAGGTTTCCCGATCTGCCGGTGGTCGAGGGGGTGGAATTCGCCGCCGGTGCCGCAGGGGTCAAATACAAGGGCCGTACCGATGTCATGCTGGTCCGGCTGGCGCCGGGTACGGCTATCGCGGGCGCGTTCACCAAATCCTCGACCCGTGCGGCCTGCGTTCTGGACTGTCAGGCCAAGCTGGCGCTGAAACAGGACACGGCCAAAGGCGCGGCGATCATCGTGAACTCGGGAAATGCCAATGCCTTTACCGGCCGGCTGGGCCAGGAGGCGGTCGATACTGTCACCGGTGGCGTCGCCAAGACGCTGGGCGTGCCGCGTGAGCGGGTGTTCTCATCCTCGACCGGGGTGATCGGCGAGCCGCTGCCGGCCGAGCGCATCACCGCCGTTATCGGCGATCTGGCGGCCAGTCTGGACGTCTCGGGTGCGGCGGATGCGGCGCGTGCCATCATGACCACCGACACTTTCCCGAAAGGTGCTTCGGCGACCATTCAGGGTGAGGGCGGGCCGATCAACATCGTTGGCATCGCCAAAGGTTCGGGCATGATTGCGCCGGATATGGCGACGATGCTGGTCTATATCTTTACCGATGCGCAGATCGCGCCGGCGATGTTGCAACGGATGCTGTCGTCGCGCCTGGATCAGACCTTTAACGCGATCACCGTGGACAGCGACACCTCGACCTCGGACGCGCTGATCCTTGCCGCGACCGGCAAGTCCAGGGCTGCGCCGATCACCGATCTGCGTTCGGCCCCGGCGCGGGCCTTTGGCAAGGCGCTGTCGCAGGTGATGCTGGATCTTGCCCAGCAGGTGGTCCGTGACGGCGAAGGTGCGACAAAATTCGTCGAAGTGCAGGTCACCGGTGCGGCTAATGATGCCGATGCGCATCGCGTGGCCATGGCTATCGCCAATTCGCCGCTGGTGAAAACCGCCATCGCCGGTGAGGATGCTAACTGGGGCCGCGTGGTCATGGCCGTCGGTAAGTCCGGTGCCAAGGCTGACCGCGACCGGCTGTGCATCCGCTTTGGCGACATGGTCCTGGCCGAAAAAGGCTGGCGCGCGCCCAGCTATGACGAGGCCGCCGCCAGCGCCTATATGAAGCGCGACCACCTGATCATCGGCGTCGACCTGGGGCTGGGCAAGGGGCAGCGCACGGTCTGGACCTGCGACCTGACGCATCGCTACATTGATATCAACGCCGATTACCGCTCATGAAAATGGTGCTTGTTGCGGCCGTCGCTCTGATCGACACCGACGGTCGCGTCCTGCTGGCACAGCGCCCCGAGGGCAAGTCCCTCGCAGGCCTGTGGGAGTTTCCGGGCGGCAAGGTCGAGCCGGGTGAGACCCCCGAAGCCGCGCTGATCCGCGAACTGCACGAAGAGCTGGGGATCGAGACATGGCAATCCTGTCTTGCGCCTCTGACCTTTGCCAGCCACGCCTATGAAGATTTCCATCTGCTGATGCCGCTTTATGCCTGCCGGCGCTGGCAGGGCGTGCCAATGCCTCGTGAAGGGCAAAAACTGTCCTGGGCGCGTGCCTCGGAATTGAACAAATACCCGATGCCACCCGCTGATTTGCCGCTAATTCCCATCCTGCGCGACTGGATATGAGACATATCGGTCACGCGAGCGGGGATCATATCAACAACTTGCAGTATATTTGCACATTCCCGATTAACATTTAACGAATTTGTGACAATCCTGAAATCCTCAAGAGGAGGAGATTGGACATGATTCGCACGATCACGATCGGTAGCTGCATTTCTGTTCAAGGTGTTTTTGAGCGGCAGCAGGCGAATGGGAACATTGTCGTCCGGGTAGGCACCAAGACCTATGAGGGCAAACCCGTCTTGTCCTGAGGCAAGCGAACTATCTGGAATGCCGAAACGGGGCCCCTGTCGGGCCCCGTTTTTTTGCGCCAATGCCCGCGCAAGGGGCGGCGGATATGAAAAGGGCGGACCCGCAGGCCCGCCCTTTTGTCTCATTCTGCGCAGTATCACAGCTGACGCTGTACCTCCTCGCGCTCAAAGATCTCGATGATGTCGCCTTTGCGGATGTCGTCGTAGTTTTCAAAGGCCATACCGCATTCCTGACCGGACTGGACCTCTTTGACCTCATCCTTGAAGCGCTTGAGCGTCTTCAGCGTGCCTTCGTGGATCACCACGTTGTCGCGCAGCAGACGCACGCCGGCAGAGCGTCGCGCCACACCTTCGGTGACCAGACAGCCGGCGACGTTGCCGACGCCCGAGACGCGGAACACTTCCTTGATCTCGGCGTAACCGATGAAGGTTTCGCGCACCTCGGCCGACAGCAGACCCGAAGCCGCCGCTTTGATATCATCAACCAGATCGTAGATGATCGAGTAATAGCGGATCTCGACCCCTTTCTGGTTGGCAGCATTGCGGGCCGGGGCATTGGCGCGGACGTTGAAGCCGATGACCGGAGCGCGGCTGGCCTCGGCCAGACCGACATCCGATTCGGTGATCGCGCCGACGCCGTAATGCAGCACGCGGATGCGTACTTCGTCGTTGCCGATCTTTTCCAGCGCCTGGACGATCGCCTCGGCCGAACCCTGCACGTCGGCCTTGATGACCACGGGCAGTTCGGCGACGTTTTCATCCGCCTTGGCCTTGGCCAGCATCTGGTCAAGGGTGATCGCGGCACCGGCAGCGGCGCGTTTGTCCTTGGCCGCCTGAATACGGTAATCGGCGATCTCGCGCGCCTGGGCTTCGGTTTCGACCACGTTCAGCACGTCGCCCGCTTCGGGCGTGCCGTTCAGGCCCAGAACCTCAACCGGAACCGAGGGGCCTGCTTCGTCGATACGGTCGCCCTTGTCGTTGATCAGCGCGCGCACCTTGCCCCACTGTTCGCCGACGACAAAGATATCGCCGCGCTTCAGCGTGCCGTGCTGGACCAGAACCGTGGCAACCGGGCCCCGGCCAACATCCAGCTTGGCCTCAATGACCGCGCCCTGAGCGGGACGGTCCGGATTGGCCTTAAGCTCAAGGATCTCGGCTTGCAGCGCGATGGCCTCCAGAAGCGTTTCCAGACCTTTGCCGGTCTTGGCCGAAACCTCGACATCCTGCACGTCGCCCGACATCGCCTCGACCACGACCTCATGCTGCAAGAGGTCGGTGCGGACCTTTTGCGCGTTGGCCTCGGGCTTGTCGATCTTGTTGATCGCGACGATCATCGGCACTTTGGCGGCCTTGGCGTGGTTGATCGCCTCGACCGTCTGCGGCATCACTGCGTCATCGGCGGCAACCACCAGAACGACGATATCCGTCACCTGCGCACCACGGGCGCGCATCGAGGTGAACGCCGCGTGGCCGGGCGTGTCGAGGAAGGTCAGCGTCGCACCCGATTCGGTCTTAACCTGATAGGCGCCGATATGCTGGGTGATGCCACCGGCCTCACCCGTGACGACGCTGGTCTTCCGGATCGCATCCAGAAGCGAGGTCTTGCCGTGGTCGACGTGGCCCATGATGGTGACCACGGGGGGACGCGGCTTCAGATCCTCGGGCTGGTCCTCGACCTGATCAATCACCTGTTCGACGTCGGAATCTGAAACACGGATAGCGCGATGGCCGAATTCGTCGATCACCAGCTCGGCGGTGTCGGCGTCGATGGTCTGGTTTGCCGTGACCATCATGCCCATTTTCATCAGGACCTTGACGACGTCAGCCGCGCGTTCGGCCATGCGGTTGGCCAGTTCCGAGACCACGATGGTTTCGGGCAACTGGACATCGCGGACCTGCTTTTCGGCGCGCTGGTTGCCGCCCATGGCTTTCTGCCGGGCTTTTTCCTGCTTGCGCTTCATCGCGGCAAGGCTGCGCTGGCGGCCGCCTTCACCATCCAGTGCCTGGCTCAGCGACAGCTTGCCGGTGCGGCGGCTGTCCTCGCGGCCCTTGCCACGGCTGTCGCGGTCGTCCGCCCCGCCGCGGGGGTCGCGGTCGCGGTCGGTCTTGCGTGGGCCAGCGGCGCTGACGCCCTTGGTTTCGGCGCGGACGGCTGCGGCCTCGGCAGCGGCACGGTCGGCGGGGGCCGCCGGGCGCGGCGCTGCCTTGGGCTTGGCAAGCTCGGCCTTTTTCTTTTCACGCAGCTCGGCCTCGCGGGCACGGCGCTCATCCTCTTCGGCTTTCAGCCGCAGGGCTTCTTCACGCTCACGCTCTTCACGCTCTTTGGCCTCGGCTTCCAGCCGGCGGCGTTCGCGCTCTTCCTCGCGGGCCTTTTCCTCGGCAGCACGCTGCGCAGCCTCTTCGACCTCGCGGGCCTTGGCGGCCTTGAGAGCAGCCAGACGGCGCTCCATCTCGGCATCCGAGATCCCGGCCGGGCGCTTCGACGGGTCGCCCGACACGGCCGAGGGCGAACCTGCGCGTGCGCCGCCAGCCGCTCCGGTCTTGCCGGGTACGACCACGCGCTTGCGTTTGGTCTCGACGACCACGTTATGGGTCCGACCGTGGCTGAAGCTTTGCTTCACATGGCCCGAACGGCCGCCGCCAAGACCCAGGGGTTTCTTTCCGTCACTATCGCTCATCCGATCTTCATTCCTTCCCGGCGGGTGCACCGCCGTCATGCCCGCGCAGACCAGTCAGTCTGCTCGCGTCCCTGATCAATCTTTCGGTCAGGCCCCCCGGCGCAAGCGCGCTGTGTATGACATGATCGCGCCCAAAGGACAAACCCAATTCTGAGGCGGTCATGCAGCCGAACCACCGGCCTCCCGGCGGCGTCCACAGTTTACCCTTGCCCCGCTCGGATCCGTCGCTGGCCTGAAGCAGTACCTTGACCTTGCCCGAGGCCAGCCAGTCCTTGACCTTTTCAAATCCTGCAACCGCCAGTCCCGCCTTGCGGGCCAGCGAAAGCGTGTCGGTCACCCGCCGCGCCAGCCCCGCCTCGATCATCTCAAGAAGATCGGACGGAGCGGTGACGCGGGCTTTGGCACCGCGTGAAAACAGTCCCTTCGCCGCCGCCCTGTCCAAGGCAGCGCGATCAGCCACCACCCAGAACCCGCGTCCGGGCAGCTTTTCAGCCAGATCAGGCACGACCTCGCCATCGGGGTCCGCGACAAAGCGGATCAGACCCGCCTTAGGCTGGGTCTCGCCCGTGACGATGCAGCGCCGTTCGGGCGTCTCGCGGTCCTTGATACGGCCCCCGCGCGTCATCTATCTCCCGGGGCGTTACACCCCGGCCTCCTGTCCGTCGGCTTCATCGGCTTCTGCCGATTCCAGCTCGGTCGGGTCAACCCAGCCCAGCATGACACGGGCGGTCATGACGAGGTTCTGGGCCTCTTCAAGGCTGATATCGAAGGGCTCAAGGATGCCATCATCCTTGACGCGCTGACCGTTCTGCGTGGTCCAGCCGCCCGCCAGTTCCCAGTCGGCGCAGGTGGCAAAATCTTCAAGCGTCTTGACGCCTTCCTTGGCCAGCGCCTCGACCATCTGCGGGGTCAGGCCCCCGAATTCGATCAGGCTGTCCTCGACGCCAAGGGCGCGGGCATTCTCAAGCGCGGCCTTGTTCGCGGCCTCCAGATGCTCGCGGGCGCGGGTCTGCAGCTCCTCAGCGGTCGCTTCGTCCACGCCTTCGATCGCCAGCAGCTCGTCTACATCGACATAGGCCACCTCTTCGAGATCGGTGAAGCCTTCGGCAACCAGAAGCTGGGCAAAGAATTCGTCCAGATCCAGCGTGTCCATGAACAGCTTGGTGCGGGCGTTGAATTCGGCCTGCCGGCGCTTGGACTCTTCTTCCTCGGTGAGGATGTCGATGTCGAGCCCGGTCAGCTGGCTTGCCAGCCGCACGTTCTGGCCGCGGCGACCGATAGCCAGCGAAAGCTGCTCGTCGGGGACCACCACCTCGATTCGGGTCGCATCCTCGTCAAAGACGACCTTGGCGACCTCGGCCGGTTGCAGGGCGTTCACAAGGAAGGTCGCCTGATCGTCGGACCACGGGATGATGTCGATCTTTTCGCCCTGCAGCTCGCCCACCACGGCCTGAACGCGGCTGCCGCGCATGCCGACGCAGGCGCCGACCGGGTCGATCGAGTTGTCATAGCTGATCACGGCGATCTTGGCGCGCGAGCCGGGGTCACGGGCCACGGCCTTGATCTCGATGACGCCGTCATAGATTTCCGGCACTTCCATCTTGAACAGTTCGGCCATGAACTGCGGGTCGGTGCGCGACAGGAATATCTGCGGACCGCGGGCCTCGCGGCGCACGTCCTTGACATAGGCGCGGATGCGGTCGTTCGGGCGATAGCTTTCGCGGCCGATCTTTTCGTTGCGGCGCAGGATCGCTTCGCCACGGCCGACATCGACGATGATGTTGCCGTATTCCTCGCGTTTGACGACACCGTTGATGATGGTGCCGATGCGGTCCTTGAATTCCTCGTACTGGCGGTCACGCTCGGCCTCACGGACCTTTTGCAGGATCACCTGCTTGGCCGATTGCGCGGCGATGCGGCCCAGCTCGACCGGAGGAACGCGTTCCTCGAACACATCGCCGGGCTGAGGCCTGCCTGAGAAATCCTCAAGCTTCTGGCCCTCGCGCAGCCAGCCCGACTGGCCGTCCCTGGAGGGTTCGAAATAGGGCAGGGCCTGCGCGGCGGTGAACTGGGCCTGATAGTTCTCGACCGCGTCATCCTCGACCACGGTGCGGGCGCGGGTGAAGGTGGCATTGCCGGTCTTGCGGTCGATATGGACGCGGATGTCCATTTCCGAGCCGTAGCGCGACTTGGCGGCACGGGCGAGGCTGTCCTCCATCGCCTCGATCACCAGATCGGGGTCGATCATCTTTTCCCGCGCAACGGCCTCGGCAGTTTGCAGCAGTTCAAGCTGGTTGGCAGAGGTGATGGCCATTCCTCACTCCTTCGCGGCGGCGTTGTCTTCGCCGGCTTCCGTTTCGATCTCGTCAAAGGCGGATTCGTCCAGATTGTCGATCTGTACGCCCGCGTCCTTTTTCTGCCGTAGCATTTCGGCAATCAGTTCGTCGGTCAGGACCAGCTTTGCATCTGAAAGCCAGTCGAAATTCAGCCCGATGGTGTGGGTCTCATCACCTTCGGAGATATTAAGCAGCACCTCGTCACCCTCGACGCCCGCGAGCACGCCCTTGAAGCGCTTGCGCCCGTCGATGGGCTGGTTGGTTTCCAACCTTGCCTCATAACCTTCAAAGGTGGCGAAATCTTTAACCCGGGTCAGAGGGCGGTCGATGCCGGGGCTTGAAACCTCAAGATGATAAGCGTCCTCAAGCGGATCCTCGACATCCAGCACCGCGCTGACCGCGGTCGAAATATCGGCGCAGTCGTCGACGTTGATGCCGCCTTCCGGCCGGTCGGCCATGATCTGCAAGGTGGCGGTCTTACCGCCTTGCAGGCGGATGCGCACCAGTTCGAAACCCAGATCCTCGATGACCGGGGCGATGATCTCGGCCAGACGCCGGTCGATGGCGGTCTTGGCGATGAGGTCGGTCATTCAGTTTCCCCAAATACAAAAAACGGGCCGTGGCGGCCCGTGCGTCTTACCGGTGGGCAGGGTGTGGACGCCTGCGCCGCTGTTGAGCCGCATATAGGCCGCCCGGCACCAAATTGCAAGGGAAACCGCCGCAGGGACGGGAAACCCCGCAAAGGGCGTGTCAGCTCTGGCGCGTTCCATCGCGCAACCCGTCCATGACCCGCACCAGTTCAGCGGCGATTCGCGGCTCGCTCAGCGCATGACCCGAGGCCGGTACCAGCCGCAATTCGGCCTTGTCCCAGCCCTCGGCCAGCTCCCACGCGGTGCTGGGGGGGCAGACCATGTCATAGCGTCCCTGCACGATCACGGCGGGGATATGTTCAATCCGGTGGCGGTTATGCAAAAGCTGCCCCTCTTCGAGAAAGCAGCCATTTGCGAAATAGTGATTCTCGAGCCGGGCAAAGGTGCGGGCGTAATCGGGGGGAGCATGGCCGGCGCCGATGATTTCAAGCCCTGCCAGAGTGTTTTCCCAGACCAGCCAGGGCATGGCAAAGCGCGTTTCCTGCCCCCGGTCGCCGCTGAACAACCGCCGGTGATAGGCGGCGATCATGTCGCCCCGCTCGGCTTCGGGGATCGGGGCCTGAAACTCGGCCCAACGGTCGGGGAAAAAGCGCGCGGCACCGCCACCGTAGAACCAGTTCAGTTCGGACCGGCGGCCAAGGAAAACGCCGCGCAGCACCATGGCCCCGACCCGGTCGGGATGGGCTTCGGCATAGGCGACGGCCAGCGTTGCGCCCCAACTGCCGCCGAACAGGGTTGCCCGTTCGATCCCAAGGGTGCTGCGGATGATCTCGATATCGGCGATCAGGTGCCGGGTCGTGTTGGCCTCGACCGAGGCATGGGGTTGCGAGCGTCCGCAGCCGCGCTGGTCAAACAGCACGACCCGGTAATACGACGGATCAAAGAAGCGCCGCATATACGGGCTGCACCCTCCGCCCGGCCCGCCATGCAGGACGATCACCGGCACCCCGTCGGGATTGCCGCTTTGTTCGACATGCAGCTGATGTCCGTCGCCAACATCCAGCACACGGCGGTCGAAGGGTTCGACCATCGCGTGCAGTCTGCCATGCGACGACATGCCGCCGATTTGCCCTGCCAATCTGTCCATGGCACCACTATATAGCGCCTCGCACGCGCCCGCCACATCAAGGACGGCCAGATGACCGAAAGACCAGATACCGCCGCCCCAAGCAGCATCGACCCCGCCGAGGTCGCCAAGTTTCAGGCCATGGCGCGGGAATGGTGGGACCCTCAGGGCAAGTTCAAGCCGTTGCATATGCTGAACCCGACCCGGCTGGAATATGTCACGACGCAAATCGCCGCCCAATTCGGCCGTGACCTGACCGGGGCCATGCCTTTTCGCGATCTGGCGATTCTTGACATCGGCTGCGGCGGCGGGCTGATGGCCGAACCTATGGCGCGGCTAGGGGCCTTGGTGACGGGGGCCGACGCGGCCGAGGGCAACATCGCCATTGCAAGCCTTCATGCCGAAGAGCAGGGGCTGCCTATCGACTATCGCGCCACTACCGCCGAGGCGCTGGCTGCCGAAGGGCTGCGTTTTGACGTGGTGATGGCGCTGGAGATCGTCGAGCATGTCGCCGACCCGGCCCAGTTCATCGCCACCTGTCGCGATCTGGTGGCGCCGGGCGGGATGCTGATCGTCTCAACCCTGAACCGCACGGCGCGCAGCTTTGCCGCCGCAATCGTCGGGGCCGAGTGGATCATGCGCTGGCTGCCCAAGGGCACGCATGACTGGCGGCGTTTTATCACCCCCGGTGAACTTGCGCAGATGACCGAGATCACAGGCCTTAGCGTTGTTGATCGCTGCGGGATGGTCTTTAACCCTCTGGGCTGGAGCTGGTCGCTGTCGCATCGCGACCTGTCGGTGAACTATGTCCTGACCGCTCTGCGCGAAGGGTGACGGGGCAAAGCGGGTCAGCGCCCTGCCGGTCCGCGATGTTCCTGTCCCAAGGTTTCCTCCAGCTGTTTGCGCAGCATGCGCAGCACCGGCAGCGCTGCGCGCACCCGGTCGGCGCCGACATCGCGCACCACATCGGCAATGCGCGGCATAAAGGCAGCCAGTGCCGCGTCCCGCGCCGCACGACCCGCCGGGCTGATGGCGATCAGCTTGCGCCGCGCATCGTCCCAATCGGGGCGAATATGAATATGCCCGGCCCATTCCAGCCGTGACAATGTATTGGTCATGGCGCCGCGCGTGACGTGAAAGGCTTCGGCCAGTTCGGCAGGCGTGCGCTCGACATTCAGATGGGCCAGCAGATTCAGCACCGAGAAATGCGAAATCTGCATGCCCTTGGGCAGTGCCTTGCCAATCAGATCGCGCGCCAGCTGGTCGGCGATAAACACTTCGGAAAACAGGCTGGCGGCCAGGGCCTCGGCCGAGCCGTCGGCATGCCCTTGCGGGCTGTCTTGGGTCTTATGGATCATGGGCCCGTGAAATTCCGGTCATGCGTCAGTGATGGGATGCGAGACCGTGCATCGACAACCGCCGCCGGGTCAAGCGTCACGAGAGTCACCCCCGGTTCGGTCCCGCCATCGGCGAGGACCTCGCCCCACGGGCTGACCGCCAGCGAATGGCCATAACTGCGACGGGTTGGGCGGTCCGGTTCGGCATGGGTGGCATGGGTGCCGCATTGCGCCGGTGCCAACACAAAGCTGCCTGTTTCAATGGCGCGGGCGCGCAAGAGCACCTCCCAATGCGCGGCGCCAGTCGTGTCGTTGAAGGCCGCCGGAACTGTCAGGACCGTCGCCCCCGCCTTGGCGAGCGCGCGGTAAAGGTAGGGAAAGCGCAGATCGTAACAAACCGTCATGCCGACCGGCAAAGGACCCTCTGCCAGAACTGCGCGATCTCCGGGCCGGAAAGCTGCGGATTCGCGGTAGGATTCGCGTTCTGAAACGGTCACATCGAACATGTGCAGCTTGTCATAACGGGCGCGGATGCTGCCGTCCGGTGCGATCAGAAAGCTGCGATTGGCAAAGCGCGTCTCGCCCGGCTCACCGGTCCTAAGTGACAGAGAGCCGATCAACAGCCAGATGCGCAGATCCCGCGCCTCATGACGCAGGGCGGCCAGTGTTTGGTCCTCAGCCTCGGGGCGCAGAATCATCTCTTGCCGCTCGCGACTCGCGCCAAGCAGGTTCGTCGCCTCGGGCGTCAGGACCCAGGTCGCGCCTTGTCGCGCGGCCTCGCGGATCAGGGTCCGCGTTTCGGGAAGGTTGCGCTCGGGGTCGTCCGAGACGTTCAGCTGTACGAGCCCGGCAGTGACGCCTTTGCTCATGCGGTCAGGCCCAGCAGTCCGTCCAGCCGGCCCTGACGGTCAAGCGCATGCAGATCGTCCGAGCCGCCGATATGCTGACCGTCGATAAATATCTGCGGCACCGTCCGGCGGCCCCCGGCGCGCTGGGTCATGGCCTCGCGCAGTTTGGGATCACGGCTTACATCGGTCTCTTCATAGGCGATGCCCTTGCGTTGCAGCAGCGACTTTGCCGCGTGGCAATAAGGGCAGGTGGGCGTGGTATAGATTTCGACCTTGGCCATGGATGCATCCCGATGTTCATTGTCCGGCCCCCTATCTAGGCATCCTTGACCGCCCGCGCCAGCACCAGGATGGAAAGAGGTCCCGCCCCCGCTGCGTTAAGTGCTGTCGCAGCAGCACAAAGCGTCGCACCCGAGGCCATTACGTCATCAACAAGCAGCACCGGCCGCCCCTGCAATCGTTGCGCTATCCGCGTGGGCGCAGTAATGGTGTCCTTTTGGTTGGCATAACGGTCGGTGACGCTGCGATGATCCTGCATCGGCGTATGACGCAGCCGCCGCAGCGCGCCGGGCAGAAAGTCCAGCCCATAGGCCCGGGCGACGGGCCGGGCCAGTATCTCGGCCTGATTGTATTTGCGCCTGAGCAGCCTGCGCAGCGGCACCGGAACCGGCACCACCACCGTTCCCGGCTGCACCAGCGGTTCCGCCGTCCGTGCAAGCCACCCCCCAAGTGCCGGTGCCAGATCCAGCCGGTCGCCATGTTTCAGCATCAAGGCCAGCTTGCGCCCGGTACCGCGATAGACCAGTGCCGCCCGTCCGCTCTGCCATGGGCGCGGGGTGATCAGACATTCGTCGCAAGACAGCAGATCGCCAGCCTCTGTGTCCGCATCGCCAGAGTCGGGCAGGGGTGCTCCGCAGCATGTGCAGCAAGTGCCGTGAATGAAATCAGCTTCGCGCCAGCAGAGCGCACATAGCCCGCCTTCTTCGGTAACAGGAGTACCGCAGCTAAGGCATTGCGGTGGGAAAACCAGCCGCAATGCGCCTTTCATCAGGCGGCGAAGCCCCCTATGTTGCACCCCCATGATGCCTGATCGCCCCCCTTCTGTTCCCAGTCTGACCGACCGCCCGGCACTTATGCGGAACCGAATCCGCGCCCTGCGCCAGGGGCCGGCCGACTTCCTGCACCGAATCGTCGCCGACGAGATTCAGGATAGGCTTGCAGAGGTTAACAGACGGTTTAACGACATCGCTGTCGTTACCGGCTGGCCGGATTTTTGGCGGGCCGTTCTGCCCGGGGCGCGTATTGTCAGCGACGATCCCGTTCTTGATCTGCCCGAAGGTGCGCATGATCTCGTCATCCATGCCATGGCGCTGCACTGGGCCGAGGACCCCGTGGGTCAGATCGCGCAATGCGCCCGTGCCCTGCACCCGGACGGGCTGTTTATCGCTACCTGTCCGGGGGGACGCACACTGCACGAACTACGCGATTCGCTGACCCGGGCCGAGGTCGAGGTCGCAGGGGGCCTGTCGCCGCGCGTGCTGCCCATGGGCGAGATCCGCGATCTGGGCGCGCTTTTACCACGTGCCGGGCTTGCTCTGCCGGTGGCTGACCAGATCGCGCAGACGGTAAGCTATCGCAATCTGTTTCACTTGGCCCGCGACCTGCGCGCCATGGGCGAAGGCAATGCCCTGGCGCAGCGGTTGCGGCGCCCGACGCGACGAGATGTCCTGTTGCGGGCCGCCGCGCTTTATGCCGAAAACCATCCCGACCCACAGGATGGAACGCGCATCCGGGCAACCTTTGATCTGGTCTTTCTGACCGGATGGGCGCCCGACGCCAGCCAGCCAAAACCGCTTCGTCCCGGCTCGGCCAGAATGCCGCTGGCCGAAGCCCTTGCCCGCGTGAGAAAGCCCGAATGATCCCTGCCGAGCACGCCCCCGCCAGCCACCCGCAGCTTCCTTCCCGCAAGATCGGCGTGCTGATCGCCAATCTGGGCACCCCCGATTCGCCTGATTACTGGTCGATGCGGCGCTATCTGAACGAGTTCCTTTCGGACAGGCGGGTGATCGATTATCCGGCGTGGAAATGGCAGCCGCTTTTGCAGGCCATCATCCTGACCAAGCGGCCTTTCACCTCTGGCGCGAACTACCGTCAGATCTGGAATTACGAAAAGAACGAAAGCCCGCTGATGACCATCACCAAAGATCAGGTCGAGGCGCTGCGCCAGCGGACAACGGCGCTGTGGGGCGACCGGGTGATGGTTGATTTTTGCATGCGCTATGGCAACCCTTCGACCTTTGATGTGGTGGATCGGATGGTCAAGGCAGGGTGCGACCGCATCCTGTTTTTCCCCCTTTACCCGCAATATGCCGGTGCGACGACCGCAACCGCGAACGACCAGTTCTTTCGCGCACTTATGCAGCAGAAGTGGCAGCCCGCTGCGCGGACCGTGCCGGCCTATTTCGACCGTCCCGACTATATCGCGGCGCTGGCCGCGTCGGTCGAGCGGACGCTGGGCGGGACCCGGCCCGGCAAGCTGGTCGCCAGCTATCACGGTATGCCGCGGCGCTATCTGCTTGAAGGCGATCCCTATCATTGCCAGTGCCAAAAGACGACGCGTCTGCTGCGTGAACATCTGGGCTGGCCCGAGGACGCCATCGACACGACCTTCCAATCGGTCTTTGGCCGCGAGGAATGGCTGCGCCCCTATACGGTCGAGCATGTGGCCGAGCTGGCAAAGCAGGGGATTACCAGGATTGCGGTGATCTCTCCGGCCTTTTCTGCCGATTGCATCGAAACGCTTGAGGAAATTCAGGGCGAGATCCGCGAAGCCTTCATCCATGCCGGGGGCGAGGAGTTCACTTATATTCCCTGCCTCAACGCCGAGCCTGACCATATCGAGGTGCTGACCACGGTGATCGGGGAAAACCTCGCGGGCTGGGTTTGACAGGGGCTGGCACCAGACGCGGTCCTGTGCGCCGCAGCGTATGAATATGCACGAAAAAGGGGCCGAAAGGCCCCTTTTGCATTCACAGTCTTTGCTGGCCGGTCAGATCAGCAGCACCTGCGTGCCGATCGTGGTCAGATCGTAAAGCTGGGAGATGTGCTCGTTGTAAAGCCCGATGCAGCCGTTCGAGGATTTGCGGCCGATCTTGCGCGTGTCATGGGTGCCGTGGATGCGGTAATATTGCCAGCTGAGCCACAGCGCATGGGTGCCAAGCGGGTTATCGGGGCCCGGCGGCACGAAATCCGGCCATTCGGGGTTGCGCTTTTTCATCTCGGGGGTCGGAGCCCAGCTCGGCCCTTTGACCTTCTTGATGATCTCGGTCCGGCCGGTGCGGGTCAGGTCGGGGCTGACCGGGACCGAGGTCGGGAACAGTTTGTAGACCGACTGATCCTCGGACCAGTAATGCAGCGCGCGTGAGGTCAGATCGACAAGGATCGCGCCATTGGTCAGATCCTTGAAGTAGGGCTGCCAGTCCTGCATGCGGAAACTGGAGATATTGCGGCGCGAATCCTGATTCGGATCATATTGCACCATGCCCGCGTCAGGCGTGGCGCCGCCGCCCGTACCTTGCAGCGGCAGCCCGGTATAGGGGTCGATGGCCTGTGCGATGGCGGGGGCTGCCAGCCCCGTAGCGCCGAGAGCCACCGAGGCGGTCAGGAATTTCCGGCGCGAAACCGGATTTTTCGGCGTGATCATGTGTCGCTCCTGATAGTGACGGGCCGCTTGGCGCGGCCTTCTTTGCCCGAATGTGTGAATAGGTCTTGCTGGAGTCGCGATTTACGCCTGCGCCTGACGCCTTGCAATTCAAACTGGCGTCATTGTCGCAACAGAGTCGCAGCCTGTGGCTATCACGCAATCTTGGGTTTGAAGCAGCTCGCGCGCTTTTGTATGGCTGACGCAAAACCTCCTTTGGGGACAGGACATCATGTTGAAATTCGCTACCTTGGCTCTTGTGTCGGTGCTGGCCCTTTCGGCCTGCCAAAGGCCGGCCCAGCAACTGGGCCCCGACGGGCAGCCGCTGCCGGTCGCATACAAGATTACCCCGCGTGAGGCAGCGCAGATCCCCGGCCGCGTTCTGGGCCAGGTCAACTTGCTGCGCGCCAATGTCGCTGCGCCCGCGATGATCCAGAACCCGATGCTGGACGCGGCTGCCCAGGCCCATGCCCGTGACATGGCGGCACAGAACCGCGCCTGGCACTTTGGCTCGGACGGTTCGTCGCCGCTCGACCGTGTGCGGCGTCAGGGCTATTCGGGCCACCTGATCGGCGAAAACATCTCGGAGACCTATGAGAACGAGATCACCACGCTGAACGCATGGATGCAGAACCGCGACACCCGTGACGTGATCATGGACCCGCGTGCGACCGAGCTGGGCATGGGCTGGTATCAGGAACCGTCGGGCAAGATCTGGTGGGTGCTGATCACCGGCGGTGCGGGCGGCGCGTCGAATATGGTAGCCGGCAGCTTTGCTGCGCCCGGCGCCGGTATCTGATTTTCCGGGTCACCGAATCGCAAAGGGGCGGTATTGGCTGCCCCTTTTTCATGTCTCGTCGTTTGCCGATCCGCGGGGCTAGTGGATAGTGGAATACGGCTGCGTCATGTGCAGGTGACCTCCTTATCCCGACCTTGCTCATCCCCAGCGGCCTTTTTCGACCGGTGTCGACGGGACCCATCCGGCGGATCGCGCCAGGTACTTGTGGTCCGGATACATCCCGCTGCGGATCGCGCAAATAAACAGGCCCCGGATTTCCGGGGCCTTTCGCATGTCATCGTTCTTGTTTCCCGTGGGCTAGTCGGGGCTAAGGCGAGTTTTCTCCTATGCCCGGCAAGCCGCCGTTACGGGTAGAGAAAGACCGGAACGCCGGGCCTTAGCATGGTAAAGATCTCTTCGATCTCTTCATCGGTGACAGCGATACAGCCAGCGGTCCAATCCGGGCGGTTCAGTGCCCGTCCTTCGGGGCCCAGGCCGTGGATGAAGATGTCCCCGCCGGGCCTGAGTCCCATGGTAGCTGCACGTGCTACGTCCTGAGCCGAGGGGTAAGAGATGCCCACCGACAGGTGATAGCGGCTACGCGGGTTGAACCGGTCGATGAAATACATGCCCTCGGGCGTGCGCCCGTCGCCCTCGTACTGCTTGGGGCCGACCGGCTGGTTGCCAAGGTTGATCTTGTAGCTTTTGATCACTTCCTTGCCGCTGACCATATACATCTTGCGCTCACCCTTTTTCACCACAACCTGGGTGATGGGTGGCCCCTGATAGGTCTTGCTGGGTTGCAGACTGTCTCCACCGCCGCAACTGGCCACAACGGCCACTGCGACAACCGCGAAGAATGCGCGAATTGCCCGAATCATCACTGCCCTCTAAGTGCGCTATGCGCTTCGTTTTATTATGAAATACCACAAAGATTAAAAATTCGCTAGCGGCGACGAAATTCGGCGACGGTCTCGACATGCGGCGACCAGCGGAACTGATCAACGACAAAGAGCCGCGTCAAAATATAGCTGCTCTCGGCAAGAATTCGCGCATCCCTTGCGAAAGTGACGGGGTCGCAACTGACCCAAGCGAGCCGTGGAACCACGGCTCGGGCAATCTCGCGGGCCTGCGTTTCTGCACCGGCACGGGGTGGGTCGATCACGATTGCGTCATAATCCAGCTCATCAGGCAAGAGCGGACGGCGGGCCAGATCCCGAATCTCGGTCGTGATTCGGCGCAGGCCGGGGGCGCGGCGTGCGGCGGCATCCAGTGCCTTCAATGGCGCTGCCAACCCCTCGACCGCGTGCAGCATCGCTGTTTCGGCCAGGGGCAGGGTAAAGGTGCCGCAGCCCGAGAACAGGTCGAGCACCCGGTCCGCATCCCCAACCATGTCGCGCACGGCGGCAAGCAGCGCGGCCTCGCCCTCGGCCGTGGCCTGCAGAAACCCGCCCGGAGGCGGCACGACCAGCGCCCGGCCCATGGGCAATGCAGGCGGGCGGCGGGTGATGCCTTGACCGTCCCAGCTTAGCCGCGCCAGATCGCCCTGATCGGCCAGCGCTGAAAGGCTTTGGAACAGACCGGGCGTCATCGGCTTGCCGCCGGTGACCGCGATATCCAGCCCCGCCGGTGTCTCGGTCACTGCCAGAGAAACCTCGCCCGAGCGTGAGGCACCTGCCGTCACAAGCTGGCGCAGAAAGGGCAGGGCGGATTGGATGGCTGGGCGCAGCACATGACAATCTGCGATATCGACGATCACATCAGAGGCACGGGCGTGAAAGCCAAGCAGAGCGCCCTTTTTCGTCCTGCGCCCCGACAATACCGCACGGCGACGCGAGCGTGGCGGCGAAACATGAACCCCCGCAACCGGCGCAGACAGCCCCTGCGCGCGCAGCGCCTCGGTCACTACGCCGACTTTCCACGCCTTTACGAAGTTTTCCGAGCCGTGCATCAGCGAGCAGCCGCCACAGGCGCGGTAATGCGGGCAGGGCGGTCGTACCCGATCGGCCGAGGGCGTCACGATGCGCGGCGCGGCAATGCGGCCCTCGGCAGGGTCACCCTCAATCTCTTCTCCGGGCAGGGTCAGCGCGACAAGGGCTCGCTGATCGCCGCTGACGGCCACGCCATCGCCCTTGCGGCCCAGACGTTCAACTGTCCAGATTGTCACTCGGCTGCCTCGGCGGTCTCGTCATCATCCTCGGTGCCAAGGAAACCGCCCGACTGGCGATTCCAGTAGCGCGCATAGGTGCCGTTCAGTGCCAGCAGTTCGGCATGGGTGCCCTGTTCGACAATGCGGCCTGCCTCCAGCACCACAATGCGGTCAAGCTCGGCAATGGTCGAAAGCCTGTGCGCAATCGCCAGCACCGTCTTGCCCTGCATGGCGCGGTGCAGCGCGTCCTGAACCTGCGCCTCGACCTCGCTGTCAAGCGCGCTCGTTGCCTCGTCCAGCACAAGGATCGGGGCGTTCTTGAGCAAGGCACGGGCAAGGGCGATACGCTGGCGCTGGCCACCGGACAGTTTCACGCCCCGCTCGCCCAGATGGGCGTCATAGCCGGTGCGTCCCATATGGTCGCGCAGCGTCAGGATAAAGTCATGCGCCTCGGCGGCCTGGGCCGCAGCGACGATATCTTCTTCGCTGGCGTCAGGGCGACCGTAGAGGATGTTCTCGCGCGCCGAGCGGTTGAACATCGCGGTTTCCTGCGTGACCATGGCGATGTTGCGGCGCAGGCTTTCCTGGGTCACGGCACGCACGTCATGGCCATCCACCCGGATCGCGCCGCGATCGACGTCGTAAAGCCGCAAGAGCAGCGACACCATGGTCGATTTCCCCGCCCCCGAGGCCCCGACGATCCCCAGCTTTTCGCCCGGGGCGATATGCAGATCAAGATCGCGGATGCCCCCCTTGTCGCGACCATAGGCGAAATCGACATGGTCAAAGTCGATGCCGCCCCGGACTCGGCCCAGAGAGATGGCATCGGAAGCATCCGTCAGGGCATGGGGCGGCGCAAGGGTCTGCATCCCGTCCTCGACCTCACCGATGCTGCCCCAGACGCCCATCAGGGCCATGCTGACCCAGCCGGTCATCTGCGCCAGCCGCATGGCGATGGCGCCGGCGGCGGTGATGTCGCCTGCCGTTGCAAGCCCCTGTCGCCACAAAAGGATGCTGCCCCCGACGAGGATCACCGGCAGCGCACCCGCGATGGTCATCAGCGACAGCCGGAACCAGGTCGAGACGCGGCCGAAATCCAGTGCCCGTTCGCGGAAACCGGCCATGGCGCCAAGCGCGGCGCGGTCCTCGTGTTCGGCATGGGCGAAAAGCTTGACGGTCTTGATATTGGTGATCGTATCCACGACCTGCCCCGTGACCATGGCACGGGCCGAGGCACGGCTGGCCGAGCGTGAGCGGATGCGCGGCAGGAAAAAGCGGATCAGCAGCAGATAAGAGCCCAGCCAGACAATCAGCGCCAGTGCCCCCCATCCGTCGACCGAGACCAGAAACGCGGCCGAGCCGATCACCGAGGCCAGCGCAAAAGCGACCACGTTCACGAATTCGGTTGCGACATCGGTCACTGCGCGCGCGGTTTGCATCTGCTTTTGTGCAATGCGCCCGGCAAAGTCGTTGTCAAAAAAGGTGACCGCGTGGCCCATCGTCCAGCGATGCAACCGCGACAACACCAGCGGCAGGATGTTCGGGCCAATGATGACGCTGGAGCTGGCGGTCGAAAGGCCAAAGATCGCCGGACGAATCAGCAGGAAAAAGGCGACAAAGCCAAGGATCAGCCCGCCCTGATCGGCCCAGATCCGGTCCACGGGGGTCGAGATGACTGCATCGACCACCCAGCCCAGCATCACCGCCGAGACGACATCGGCAATCCCGCCAAGCGCCGAGGCAATCGCCGCGACCGTCAGCCCCGGCCAAGCCCCCGAGAGGCACCAGCGGAAAAAGGCCAGCAGGCTGCGCGGCGGCGGACCTTCGGCGGGGCGGAAAGCATCAATCATGCGGGCAAAAAATTCGTGCATCAGCTTCCGGCCTCTGGTTGCAGTGCGATTTGCAACAGCGCCTCGCGCGGCAGGGTGAAATCGCTGTCGATGTAGGCGGCCTCGGCGCGACGCAGCGCCTGACCCAATGCGGGGCCTGAAAGCTGGGGCATCAGGTCGCGGGCGGTCAGTGGGAATTTTGCCTCGGCCCCGCGCGCAAGCCGATGGCACCAGCCAAAGGGCGGAGTTTCACCCCGGGCCGCCCGGATCAGCACCGATTGCGCGGCGACGGCGCGGCCAAAATGATAGGCGGCGACCGGGGCGGGCATGGTCAGGGCCTGTGCGATCTGGTCTTGCGTCCGCGTCTCGTCCCGCGACAGGCGCAGCGCCTCGGCCGCGTCCGGGGGGGCAAGCAACGCCAGGCGGCGCGGCCAGGCGGTCAGCGCGCCGGTGCCGTATTCATGCTCGGCCTCGACCAACTCGGGCAGGTCGCTGGCATCGGCACCGGGCAGGACCTGTGTCAGCACCCCGGTTTCCGTCATCAGCGCCACAGAGGGCGAAGGGTCGGGCGCGTTCAGCAGCCGGCGGATTTCATACCCGATCCGCTCACGCGAGATGCGGGCCAGCCCTGCACGCAGCTCACCGCAGGCGGCGACCGCCTGCAGCTCGGCCTCGCGACCATACCAGGCAAGAAAGCGAAAAAAGCGCAGGATACGCAGGTAATCTTCGGAAATCCGGTCATGGGGGTCGCCGACAAAGCGCAGCCGGCGTCTGACCAGATCCTCAAGCCCGCCGACCGGGTCCAGCACCTCGCCTGTCGAGGTGGCGTAGATCGCGTTCATGGTAAAGTCGCGACGCTGCGCGTCCTCTTCGATCCGGTCGGAATAGGCGACGACGGCGCGGCGGCCAAAAGTCTCGACATCGCGGCGAAAGCTTGTCACCTCAAAGCCGCGCCCTCCGGCGATGACGGTGATGGTGCCGTGGTCGATCCCGGTCGGGACGGTGCGCAGCCCGGCGGTTTCGGCAAGGCGAAGAGTTTCCCCGGGCCGGGCCGAGGTTGCAATATCCACATCTGCTACCGGTTCGCCCAAAAGGGCGTTACGGACCGCGCCGCCGACGATCAGCGCCTGTGCACCCTCGGCCGACAGCGCGGCCAGCACCTGTTTCAGGGCCGGATCGTCTAGAAAGGGCGCGGTCAGACGGGTCATACAGAAAGCCTTGTCGCAAGGGAATGCAGTACGCGGGCGGTGGCGCCCCAGATATAATAGGGGCCCCAGGGAGCGACGTAATAATCGCGCCGCGCCCCGCGCCAGTGCCTGCCCTCGATACGGTAATTCGCGGGGTTGGTGATATGGGCAAAGGGGACGGTAAAGACCTCTTCGACCTCGTTCGCCTCGGGGGAGAGGGTAAAAGGGCCATGGACCAGCGCCAGCACCGGGGTCATCGCAAAGCCGGTGACGGTGCGATGCGGCGGCATGGTGCCCAGCACCTCGACCTGTGCGGGGTCAAGGCCGACTTCCTCCTGTGCCTCGCGCAGCGCGGCGGCGACCTCATCCCGGTCGTCGGGGTCGACCTTGCCGCCCGGCAGCGCGATTTGCCCGGGGTGGTGGCGCAGGCTTGAGGCCCGCTTGGTCAGGATCAACCGCCCGTTGCTGGCGTCAAACCCGGCAAGCACGCCTGCCGGGCGCAGCGCGGTTTCGGCAGCGGGGGGCGGCGCACTGGCGAAATCGTAATCTGACGAAGGCCCCGTCTGTACCGACAGCGCCTGCATCAGCTTTTCGCGCAGCGTCGCCATCAAAGCCCGGCCCGGCTTTCCCGGGCGTCGCTGTGGGGCAGAGGCTTGCCTTTGGCGTCGACCGTCGCGTCAAACCCAAGGCTTTGGGGGTCGAACTCGTAATGAGCGCCGCAGAACTGGCAATCGGCGGTCACGATCCCATCGGCATTAGTCATATGGGCGATGTCCTTGGCCGAATAGATCGACAGCGTGCCGCGCACCCGGTCGGCGCTGCACGAACAGCCAAAGACCAGATTTTGCCGGTCAAAACTGGTCGGCTCATCCTCGTGAAAGAGGCGATAGACCAGATTGGGCAGCGGCAGGGTGGGATCGACCAGCTCGATATCCTCGACCGTCGACATCAGCGTGGTGGCGCGGTTCCAGTCCTCGGACTGCGCGCCTTGCAGGATGTCGGCGGATTTGAGGTTTTCCTCCTCGGGATCAGCAGAGGCGTGGCTGGAGGCGGGCAGGGTCTGCAGCATCACGCCACCGGCGCGCCAATGCTCATCATGATGGCCGGGCAGGCGCGAGCGGCCCACCGTCAGTTCAAACTGGGTGGGCAGCTGTTCGGACTGCTCGAAATAGGTCTGCGCACAGGCGGCAAGCGACCCGCCGGCCAAAGGAGTCAGCCCCTGATAGGGTGTCGTCCCCTGACCCTGATCGATCAGCACAGCGAAATACCCCTGACCGATCTGGTCAAAGCCGGGCTGGTCAAGCTGCAGGCGATCGGCATCAAAGCTGGCCCAGGCACGCATGCGGGCGGGACCGCCCTCGGTTTCGGGGGCGTAGTAATCGGTTGCGATGGTGCGGACGGCACCATTGCCGCGCACCTGCAGCGACAGTTTCCAGCGCAGCTTGATAGTCTGGCCGATCAGCGCGGTCAGCGTGGTCAGTTCAGCCAGCACGGCGCTGACGGGCACCGGATAGTCGTGGCGAGACAGGATATGTTCAAGAACCGGCCCAAGACGCGCGATGCGGCCGCGGATGTCCGAGCGTTCAAGCTGGAAAGGCAGCACGCTGTCGTCCCAGGAAAGTTCCTTCGTTTCGGTCATTGCAAGTCCTTCGGAATGCGGAATGCGCGGGGCCGTCAGCGGCCTTGCGCCTTGGCTTCCAATATAGGCGCTGCGTGGAAAAGCCCAAGGGGCCGCGTTCCGCCTGTGGGCTTGCGACTTTCATGTGTGTTGACGGCCGGCGGGCTGGGGCGATAACCCGGACCGGCGCAATGCAGGGAGCCAGCCATGACCTTTGATCGCCGCATCAAGATCGCGCCTTCGATTCTTTCCGCGGATTTCGCCAATTTCGGCCAAGAGTGCCGCGCGGTCGAGGACCAGGGTGCCGACTGGGTCCATGTCGATGTGATGGACGGCCATTTCGTACCGAACCTGACCTTTGGTCCTGCGATGTGCAAGGCGATCCGTCCGCATATCCGCGGCGTCATGGATGTGCATCTGATGATCGCGCCGGTCGATCCCTATATCCAGGCCTTTGCCGAGGCGGGCAGCGATTTCATCACCGCCCATGTCGAGGCCGGGCCGCATATTCACCGCACGCTTCAGGCCATTCGCGGAGCGGGTGCCAGGGCGGGTCTGGCGCTGAATCCCGGCACCCCGGCCGAGGCGGCGCGGCCACTGCTTGATGATGTCGACCTGATCTGTGTGATGACCGTGAACCCCGGCTTTGGTGGGCAAAAGTTCATCCACAGCCAGATCGGAAAGGTGCGTGAACTGCGTGCCATGATCGGAGACCGCCCCGTGCATATCGAAATCGACGGTGGCGTCGATCCGACCACCGCGCCGCTGGTTGCGGCAGCGGGGGCCGATGTGCTGGTCGCGGGTTCGGCAGTGTTCCGGGGCGGCTCGGTTTCAAACGCCGCGCCCTATGGCGAGAACATCCGTGCCATCCGTGAAGCAGCCGAGGCCGCGCTGCGTTGATCTGGCGCGGCGCTACGGCGCTTGCCGGCGCGGCGCTGGGGCTGGCCGCGCCCCTTGCCGGTGCCGACTGGCGCGAACGGCTGGCCCTGTCCGGGCCAGAGGTCACGCCCGGCGGCATCTGGCTGCATGCGGCAAGTGTGGGTGAATTCAACTCGGTCCGCCTGCTGGCCGAAGAGCTTGCGCGTGACTTTCCCCTGATGGTGACCACGAACAGCCTTACTGGCCGCGAGTTGGTGCGGGGGCTTGGCCATGCGGCTGCCCTTGCGCCACTGGACGTGCCGCAGGCTGTGGGGCGCTTTCTGGACCGGATACGGCCACGCGTTCTGGTCACGGTCGAGAATGAGCTTTGGCCCAACCGCTCGGCCATCGCGGCGGCGCGGGGGGTGGCGCAGGTGGTGGTGGGCGCGCGCATGTCGCAACGCTCGGCGCTGCGCTGGGGCAGGTTGCCGGGGCTGATCGGGCCGATGCTGCGCCGCATCGACGCGCTTTCTGCCCAAGATGCGGGTAGCGAGGCGCGGCTTCTTAAGCTTGGGCTGCCCGAGGCGGCGCTGACCCCACGCCTGAACCTCAAGCTTTTGGGTCCGGCGCGGGTCGAGCCGGGTCAGGACGGGCCAGTGCGCTGGTGTACCGTGCTGGCTGCCTCGACCCACGAGGGCGAGGAGGCGCCGATCCTTGATGCATGGCTTGCCGCGCGCGAGGCGGTGCCACAGCTGCGGCTGATCCTTGCCCCGCGCCACCCGCGGCGCGGCGATGCTGTGGCGGCCCTGATCGCGGCGCGGGGGCTGGAGTTTTCCCGGCGCAGTCAGGGTGCAACCGAAAGCGCGCCGGTGCTGCTGGCCGACACGCTGGGCGAGATGGAGCACTGGTATCACGCCGCCGGGATCTGCGTCACCGGCGGCTCTTTCGTCGAGGTGGGCGGTCATACACCATGGGAACCGGCGGCATGGCGCTGTGCCATCCTGCACGGGCCGCATGTCGAAAACCACGCTGGCGATTACGCCGATCTTGATGCAGCGGGGGCGGCAACAGGCTGTGCATCCGCCGATCTGCCACAGCGGCTGGTCCGGTTGGTGCAGGATGCCGAGGGGCAGCGCCACATGGGCGTGGCAGCGCGGGCGCTGCTGCTTGAAAGGGCTGGCAATCCCGCCACGCTTGTTACGCGGATTCGGGATCTGGCGCAGCGCGACCTTGTATAAGCCCTTTCATCCCCCGATATCTGAAGGGGAAAGGAGTCAAGATGATCCGCTACGCCCTGCGCTGTGACAAAGGCCATGATTTCGACGGCTGGTTCCGGTCCTCGGACGGGTTTGAAAGCTTGCGTTCGGCGGGTCAGATCTCTTGTACGCATTGCGGTTCGGCCAAGGTGGAAAAGGCGCTGATGGCCCCGCGTGTCGCGCAATCGCGCGACGAGGCTGCCGATCTGCACACCCCGCGCAATGAATATGAGGCCACGGTCGAAAAGCTGCGCCAGCATATCGAGAATAACTCGGATTACGTGGGCATGTCCTTTGCCTCTGAGGCCCGCGCCATGTTCGAGGGGCAGGTCCCCGAACGCGCGATCCATGGCGAGGCGCGGCTTGAGGACGCCAAAAAGCTGCTTGAGGACGGCATCCCGGTGACCCCCTTGCCCTTCCGTTCGCGCCAGAGGGCGAACTGAACCCAGCGGCTCAGGCGGGGGCGTGCTCGCCGTCGATCATTACCATGATGCGCCCGCGCGAACAGCGTTCAACTCTGGCCTCGACGCCATAGACCTCTGCCAGCAGCTCGGGGGTCAGAACCTCTTCGGGGCGTCCTTCGGCACGGGTATGGCCGCCGTGGATCAATACGATGCGGTCGGCCCATTGCGCCGCCAGCGCCAGATCATGCAGCACTGCGACAACGATCCGGCCCTCGCCTGCCAGCCGACGCAGTTCTGATAACAGACGGACCTGCCGCGCCAGATCCAGCGCGCTGGTCGGTTCGTCCAGCAGCAACAGGCGTGGGTCGCGCACGATGGCTTGCGCCAGGCTGACCATCTGGCGCTGCCCGCCTGACAGCGATGACAGGGGCTCAAGCGCCAGCGCCTCGATCCCCAGCTTGTTCAGGACTGCCATGGCCGTGGCATCGGCCTGTCGCGCGCTGACGGTGTCCCCCGAACGCAGCGCCGCGATCACGCTTTCCAGCGCCACAAGAGAAGAGCTGGCCGGCAGGCTTTGCGGCATGAAGCCGACCAGCCGGGCGCGGTCGCGCATCGGAACATGCGCAAGGTCGCTGCCGTCAAGGACTACCTTGCCACCATAGGGTTGCAGCTGGGCGATGGCGCGCAGCAGCGTGGACTTTCCTGCGGCGTTCGGTCCAGCCAGCACAGTGACTTCGCCCGGGCGCAACAGTGGCAGATCCAGCCCCGACAGCACATTGCGTGCACCGTAGCGGACCGAGATATTCTGTGCGAGCAACCCCTCCATCAACGCCGCCTTCCCCGCAGGATCAGCGCGAAAAAGATCGGCAACCCGATCAGAGAGGTGACCAGCCCGACCGGCAGCAGCACACCCGGCACCAGCGTCTTGCTAAGCGTCGAGGCCAGCGACATCACCAGCGCCCCGGTCAGGATGCTGGCGGGCAGAAAGACGCGGTGGTTTTCGCCGACCAGCATGCGGGCGATATGTGGCCCGGCCAGACCGACAAAACCGATCACCCCCACCATCGACACGGCCGAGGCGGCCAGCAGGCTGACCCTGAGCAGTGTCCAGCGCCTTAGCCCGGAGACATCGACGCCAAAGCTGCGGGCCTGCGCCTCGCCCAGCCGCAGTGCGGTCAGCCTCCATGCGGCGCGGAAGGAAAAAGGTACCGTAATGGCCAGCACCAGCGCCAGCATCAGCACCCCCTGCCATTGCGCCGAGGCCAGGCTGCCCATGGTCCAGAACACCAGCTGTTGCAGCGCATCGGCCGAGGCGACAAATTGCAGCAGCGACAGCAGTGCGGCCGAGGTAAAATTCAGAGCCACCCCGAAAAGGATCAGGACCTCCGGCCCGCCGCCGCGCAACCGGCCAAGCAATTGCAGCAGGGCAAGCGCGCCAACCGCAAAGACAAAGGCGTTGACGGAAACGCTCCAGACGGCGGGCAGGCCGGGCAGGGTCAGGCCCAGCACGATCGCCACCGCTGCGCCAAGCGCGGCCGAAGACGAAACGCCCAAGGTAAAGGATTCGGCCAGCGGGTTTTCCAGCACGGTCTGCATCTCGGCCCCGGCAAGCGCCAGCGCCGCCCCGACGAGCAAGGCCATACAGGCGACCGGCAGCCGCACATCCCAGACGATCACCTGCGTGCCGCGCCCGACCTCACCTCCGGTCAGCGCGCGCAGCGTTTCTGCCAGCGGCAGACCGGCCGGGCCGGTGACCAGATCCAACAGCAGCGCCGCCAGCGCCGCCACACCCAGAACGCCCACGAGCAGGGCGTTGCGCCGGCCTTGCCGGTGGTAAAGTTGCAGGATCGCGTCGCTCATTTTTTGGGGGCCACCCACCATGTACCCGGCACAGTGACGGGCGAGAAACGGGCGTTGATCTCGGCCAGGGTGGCGGCGGGATCGACGTCCTCGAAAAGGTCGGGATGGAAGGTTTTCGCCAGATATTCGATCAGCGCGATATGCACGGGCGAATCGTTGAAAAGATGCCAGACCCCGGCGACGCGGCCGTCCTCCACCGCCCGCAGCGAGGAAAAGCCGGGGGCCGAGATCAGCCGGTCAAAGCTGGCCTGCGCGGTCCTGGCATCGACGCCCGAGCCAAGCACAAGCCCGCCACGCGCCGCCATATGCGTGCCGCCTGTGGCGATATAGATATCGGGATCGGCCCCGATCAGATATTCCAGACTGACATTGCCAAGCACGCCTTTCACGCTGTCGTTGCCGATATTCTGGCCGCCAGCAGTGGTGATAAAGTCGTTAAACACCCCGGTTCCGACCGTTGAACAGCAGTTCACCGGCGCGGCATGGACGTGAAAGAACACGCGTGGCCGCCTGATATCCGGCGCGGCCAGCCGGTCGCGGATACGCGTCAGGCGGCTTTCGTAGAAGGTCGCGAATTCCTCGGCCCGTTCCTCGGCGCCGGTCAGTTTGCCAAGAACGCGCAGGCTGGGGATCGAATTTTCCTGGGGGTGGGAAAAGAAATCCACATAGGCAACCGGGATACCTGCGGCCTCGATTTGCTGGCGGGCGACTTCGGTGCCGGGGTCGTTGCGGTCGATCAGTGTCAGGACCACCAGATCGGGATGCAGGGCAATGATCGCCTCGGCCGAGATATCGCGGTTGCCCGAGCCGACGGGACGGATCTCGTCAATGGCGGGGAATTTCTCGCGATAGGCCTGCATTGTCGGCTCATCCAGCGCCTTGTCCAGCCGCCAGCCCGCGACCAGCGCCACCGGATCGTCATGGATCAGCCCAAGGACGGCCAGATGACGGCCTTCGCCCAGAACGATATGCTTTGCAGGCTGGGGCAGGGTGACCTGACGCCCAATGATATCCGTGACGGTCACCTCAGCCCGGGCCGCAGCCAGCGAAGTGACCAGGGCAAGGGCGGCAAGCAGGGCGCGGGTCAGGGTCATGGGCGCATCCATTCGCAAATACCCGTGGCGCGCTGGGATTTGCTCGCCACGGGCCGGGTCAGAGGCTGTCTTAGCCTGCGGCGGGGGTGATGCGCCAGATACGGTCGCCGGCCTCGTCCCCTTCGCCTTTCGACTTGTTCACCGCCCAGATGTTGCCTTTGCCATCGGCGCGCAACTGGTTCGGCAGGCTGCCGGCGTCGATGTTGGCGACGATTTCGCCTTCGGGGCTGACGACGGCGATGGTACCGGCGCCGCGCGTGGCGACATAGGCCAGCCGCGAGACCGGCTCGAATGCGACGTTCAGCGCCCCGGCCCCCACGGCGACGTCATGCAGGACTTCGCCGGTTTCGGCCTTGATGATCAGCAGGTTGTCGGTGGCCTGCGAGGCGACAAAGATCAGCCCCTCTTTCGGGTCATAGGCCACGCCCGAGGCGGCCTTGGCGCCGGGCAGCGCGATCACCCGGACTTCGCCCGATTTCAGATCGACGATTGCTGCTTCCGGGGTGGACAGGCTGACGGTGACAAGCGTGCCGCCCTTTTCGTCGATATCCAGCGCCATGGTCGAGAACTGCTCGCCCCGGATCTGCGATTTGATGACGATAGGCTCCAGCGGCTCAAGGGTCTTGGTGTCAAAGACCTTGATCTCGGATGAGCCGGTCGAGCTGGCATAGGCGCGGCTGTTGGCCTCATCCACGATGATATCGCGGGCATGAGGAACGGCCCCCGGCTCGAATTGCTTGACCAGCGACAGGTCCGATTGCCTGTAGACTGCGGCGGTGTTCTGACGGGTATTCGTCACCCAGACATTGCCGTTTGCCTCATCGACGTCGACGCCATAGACGGCGAAAACCCCTGCGTCGCTGCCGTCTCCGCCAGCCGGAGCGGCGGCGGGCGTAACCTCGGCCTCGATCTTCAGCGTCTCGGGGTTGATCTTGACAAGTTTGGATTCCTTGACCGGGGGACGGCCGACCGCGCTGGTCACAAAGGCGGCGTTCGCGGCCTCGCTGAACTTGACCTGATAAAGGCCGCGCACCACCGGTTCGCTGGCGACCGAGAACTTGTCCGTGCCCGAGACCGGTACCTCGGGCGAGATCTTCAACTCGACCACCTTGGCCGAGGCGGGGTTTTCGGTGATGACGACGATCGGTTGCAGGCCCAGTTCGGCCTCGGCATCAATGTCCAGCGCAAAGCTGAACTTGCCCTCGGCATCGACGGTGATCGGTTCAGCGTTCAGGGTGGTCGTGCCGCGCATCAGCGTGACGGTCTGGCCGGGGATAAGGTCCTCGCCCTCGATCACCGCCTTGCCGCCTTTATAAACAGGGGCGCGGTCCACGCCGCCTGCTCCGACATAACCGGCGAAATCAACCAGCGGTTTGGTAAAGATGGTGTCGGCCAGCACCGGGCCGGACAGGACCGACAGTGCCAGCGCCGAGGCGCCCAGCATCGCGCGCAATGAGAGGCAGGAACGAATGGCCATGGGGGGAACTCCTGAAAGGGATCGGGTTAGCTGACCGCTATGGCTGGCTGGTTTCGCGGGGCACCCTATATTCCTGACGGTCCTTGTCAACTAACCCAAACCACGGCACAGAGCTTTGTGAACGGAAGGATTGTCGCACCATGTCGCAGCTAGGCAAAGTCGGGCCCGAACACGCAAGAAAGCAGGCAGAGCTGCGCATATTTCAGACCGGCGCGCCAACACATGAACTTTCGCAGCGCACGGTGGCCGTTGGTCCGGGCTACCGGTTGTTTCTTGCCTTACCCAGGGGGCCAGCGCCTGTGCAGGGTTGGCCGATCCTCTACATGCTGGATGGCAATGCTGTTTTCGACTTTCTGACGGCCGAGCATTTGGCCCAGGCGCCGGGGCTGGTGATCGTCGGTGTCGGCTATGACACTGACCGGCAATTCGCGCGTGAACTGCGGACGCAGGATTTTACCGCCCCCGACGGTCCCGGAGACGGGCTGCGCCCCGATCACGTTCATCCCGGCCGGACGGCTGGAGGTGCGGCGATCTTTCACGATCTGCTGACCGGACCGCTGCGTGCTGCGGCCGAGGATGGCCTTGCTGTCGACCCCGCCCGCCGCACGCTCTGGGGGCACAGTTTTGGCGGGCTTTTTGCGCTTTATGCGCTGTTGGCGCGGCCCGGGGGGTTTGCGCGTTACGCCTCGATCAGCCCGTCAATCTGGTGGGATGAGGCACTGATCCGCCGTGTTGCCGCTGCTGCCGCCCCGGCCTCGCTGCCGCTGCTGGTGGCATTGGGGGATCGCGAAAAACGCTCGGGCAGTGACGGCCCGCCGCCCGATGGTCCTGCGCCTGCGACCATGCAGTTCGTTGCCGATCTTGCACAACATCCCGGGCATCGCGCGCAACTTCATGTGCTGCGCGAACATGTCCATATCCAGACCCTCGCCGGCTCGTTCCCGCTGGTTTTTCAATTCGCCGAGGCGGATTAACCGGATCTTTGGACTTTCGCGCGAATGATGGTGCGAAACGATGAGGTGATTCGGATGGGCTTGGCCGGATATCTGTTAATCGGGCTGCTTTGCGGCCTTGGCATGGTCGGAATATGGCCGCGCATCGCGTCCCGCGGGGGCGGGGAGCTGCCTGAATGCGCGAGGACTGGGCGTTCTGCCATGGCTGAGTTGAGGCAAGGGTCTGCCCCAAACCTGCCCCTTGCCTTACCGTTGTTGCTGCTGCGCCCGCCGGATACGGTGGTCAGCCGCGGCGCAGCCTTTGGTTAATCGCGGGTCCAATCAGGGCGGTGGCCTCGGTCGAGGTCATCTCGGCGTGTAAAAAGGGCAGGTCGATGACCTCTAGCCAGCCGACATAGGGGCCCCACATTTCCGGTGTCAGATCCCGGTCCTTGTGATCGCGGGCGGCGCGGAAATGCGTGATCTTGCCGTCGTAGCGGCGGTGGTGATGGTTGCGGATCAGCCGGTTCGTGCCGGTGACTGTGCGGATCACCCCGTCAAGCACCTGCGCGGGCAATGCCCCCAGCGCGCTGTCACCCTGACGCAGAAAGGCGACGACCGCCTCGCGGGTGTCCAGATCGCGATGCGCCTCGGGATCATAGCCGGCAATGGCCAGCAGTGCGCGCAGCGCGGCGACCGGGTCAGGTTCGGGCTCATCACGCCAGGCGTCGCAGGGATAGCTGTCCAGCATGGCGACAAGGCCGGGCTCACGGCCCATGCCGGACAGGATCGCCGCGATTTCCTGGGCCAGGATGCCGCCGACCGACCAGCCGACCAGATGGATCGGTCCCTGTGGTGCCAGTTCAGCCGCCTTTTGCGCATAGTCCTGCGCCAGCGCGGCAAGGCTGTCCGGCATGGGCACGGATGGATCAAGCCCCGGGTGCTGCAACCCCCAGACCCGCCGGGTGGGGGCGATGCGCCGGGCAAGACCGCGATAGCCCCAGGACAGCCCGCCAGCCGGGTGGATAAGGAAAAGTGGCTCGGTATTGGCATCGCCTTCGGCCAGCAGGATCACCGGGCCAAGCCCGTCGTCCTGCGGCGCCTGACCGTCCAGTGCTGCGGCCAGTACCGCCAGCACGGGATGTTCAAAAATCGTGCCAAGGCCGGGGTCGCGGCCGATTTCGGCCTCAAGCGCCTGGGCCAGCCGCACAGCGGATAGCGAATCCCCGCCAAGCGCAAAGAAATCCGCTTCGGCTGGGGCGGGTTCAGACAGGTGCAGGATCTCGGCGTAAAGCCGGGCCAGCAGTTGTTCGGTCGGGGTTTCGGCGGCCCGGCCGGCCACGGCGAATTCCGGCGCGGGCAGCGCCTTGCGATCAAGCTTGCCGTTCGAGGTTACGGGCAGCGCCTCCAGCGCCACCTCGGCCGAGGGGACCATATAGGCAGGCAGGCAGGCCGCCAGCCGCTCGGCCAACAGGCCCGGCCGCCAGTCGACGGTCGGCACCAGATAGGCGACGAGACGCTTTTCGCCGGCATGATCTTCGCGCGCGATGACCACACATTCGCGGGCAAGGCCGGAGGCCATGATCGCGGCCTCGATCTCGCCCAGCTCGACCCGCAGTCCGCGGATCTTGACCTGATGGTCCGAGCGGCCAAGATAGACCACCGCCCCATCCGGCCGAAGCCGCGCCAGATCGCCGGTGGCGTAAAGCCGTCCCGCAGGCCCGTTGATAAACCGCTCGGCCGTCAGATCGGGGCGACCCAGATAGCCGCGCGCCAGTTGCACCCCGCCCAGATACAGATGCCCGGCCAGTCCCGGCGGCACGGGGCGCATCCGGTCGTCCAGCACCTCCAGCGCCGTATTCCATACCGGCCAGCCAATCGGGATGGGGTTTGAGCGGTCTTCGGGCGTAGCGGGCCAATAGCTGACATCCACTGCCGCTTCGGTCGGGCCATAGAGGTTATGCAACCCGGCCTTGATCCGGGCGTGGAAACGGTCGCGCTGATCCGCTGTCAGCTCTTCTCCCGAGCAAAAGACCCGCCGCAGTTGCAGTCCCTGCGAGGCCGGCGAGGCCAGAAACGCCGAAAGCATCGACGGGACGAAATGGCAGGTAGTGATGGCACGTTCGCGGATCAGGCGCGCGATGGCCGCGGGGTCACGATGTGCGCCGGGGGGTGCCATCACCAGCTCGGCCCCCGTGATCATGGGCAGGAAGAACTCCCACACTGAAACGTCGAAGGTAGCGGGGGTCTTTTGCAGGATGCGGTCCTGCGACCCGACGCCGTAATGCGCCTGCATCCACAACAGGCGGTTGACGATGGCGCGATGTTCGACCGCGACGCCCTTGGGCTCGCCGGTCGAGCCCGAGGTAAAGATCACATAGGCCAGATCGCCGGGCCGAGGCCCGTCCTTTGGTTGGCCTTCAGCAGGCCAGTTTTCGGGCAGCAGAATCCGGGTTTCGGGTGGGAACAGCCCGGTCAGATCGGCCGAGGTCAGTGCCGCGACCGGTTGTGCCTGCGCCATGATGCGGGCGATGCGTTCGGGCGGATGCGCAGGGTCAAGCGGCAGATACGCCGCCCCGGCGCGCAGGATCGCCAGCAATGCGACGGGCAGTTCCAGCGACCGCTCAAGCGCCACCGCCACGATACGGTCGGGACCTGCGCCAAGCTGTTGCAGTTGCGCGGCAAGGGCGGCGCTGCGGCGATCGAGTTCCGCAAAACTGAGGGTCTGTGCGCCAAGGCTGACGGCCGGGTCCTTGGGTGTTGCGGTCAGCCGGGTCTCGATCAGCGCAGTCAGGGTAGTGTCGGGCAGGGGGTGGCGCGTGGCCTCGGCCCGTGCGCGCGAGGCTGCGATTTCTTCGGGGCTGGCGGTCGGGACACTGGCAAGGCTTTCTGCGCTGAGCGCGGCGGTCAGAAAGGCCACCAGCCGGTCGCCATGGGCGCGTACCTCTTCGGTTGAGTAGAGGGCGGGGTTTGCATCCACCTCAAAGATCATGCCCGAGGCGGGATCGCCGCGAAAAGTCAGGGTCAGGTCATCGACTGCGCCAGCGCCAAGGATATGTAAACGACAATCAAGGCCCGGAAACTCAGGCGCTTTGTCAAAAGGTTGCACGTTTACCAGCGGGCCATAAAGGCGCCGTGTGCCACCCACGAGCCCCAGCTCGCGCCGCAAAAGCTCGCTGCGGTAAAGGCCACGGCGACGGGCCTGCGCCATACGCCGGGACTGCGCTGCCAGCCATTCGGGCAGGGGCGCGTCCTCGTCCAGTTGCAGCCGGTGCGGCAGCACGTTCATCGCCATACAGGGCACCTGGGCAATCGTGCGCCCCATGCGGGCCATGAAGGGCAGGCCGATCACCGCCTCTCCGCCCGTCCAGCGCGCAAGATAGGCCCCGGTCAGCGCATTCAGCACATCGGGCCAGCCCAGCCGGTGCGTGGTGCTGTAATCGGCCAACCTGTCCAGCAGCGGCTGGGGCAGCAGGCGCGAATCGCGCAGGAAATCATGGCCGCTGACCGCGCGACCCTGAGCCAGCCCGCTGACTTCGGGCATTTCGGCCAGTTCGGCGTGCCACCAGTCACGGTCGGCAAGGCGGCGGGGCGAGGCGCGCCAGGCTGTATCCTCTTCGAACGCCAGCGACAGAGGGCCAAAGGGTTGGGGTACGGGGGCTCCGGCAACCAGCGCCGCGTAATGCGCGGCGATACGGTTTGTCACCAGCACCATGCCATAGCCGTCGATGGCCAGGTGATGGATGCGCTCGTAAAGCAGATGGTGCCGGGGGCCGAGTACGAAAAGCGTCAGCGCCCCCGCAGGTTCATTTTCCAGATCCAGCGGGCGCTGGCTGTCGGCCTGCATCCGGGCCAGAGCCTGCGCCTTGGCGTCGGGTTGGGCGGACAGATCGGCAAAACCCAGCATCGGGGGCTGCCCCACCCATTGCCGCGGTCCCTCTGGCCCGGTGGCAAAGCGCAGCGCCAGGGCCGGGGTCTCGGCGACGGTGCGGGTCACGGCCTGAACCAGCGCATCCCGGTCCAGAGGGCCGGTCAGCTCAAGATACTGCCCGGTATTCAGAATCGGGTTTTCGGGGTCCAGCGCCTGAACATACCACAACCCCTCTTGTGCCTCGGTCAACGGGTGGTTGTCTGCGCTTTGCGCCTGATGACGAAAGACATCCATGTCACGCCCGCCCTTTTCGGGATGGGAAAAACTGCAAGGGAAAGAAAGCGTTGACAATCATGTGACCCCGGATGCCGGCTTGCGGGACTTGCCCGTATGGGGTCATGGCCATACTGTCACCAACAAATCTAGTCAACTTTACCCATTTCAAGTGACCGTGCCAAAAGAGACAAATCTTTGCAATTCCCTAACGTGGCGGGATACCGCGCTGCGCTATGGCAGGATGACGCGGTTATTGCATTGGAGCATCGCCGTCCTGATGCTTTGGCAGTTTACCGGCATGGGGCTGAGGCTCGTGTTGGGGCGCACGCCGCTGGTGGGGTTCTTTGTCGGCTGGCATCAACCGGTTGGAACGGTGCTGTTCCTGCTGATCGTGATCAGGGTGATCTGGGCGCTGGTCAACCGCCGGCACCGGCCTGACCATGGGGCCGGGTTCTGGGGCATTGCCGCACGGCTTGGCCATCTGGCGCTTTATCTCGTGATGGTGATCGTGCCGGTGTCGGCGCTGCTGCGTGCCTATGGTGGTGAGCGGGTGTTTGCGCCCTTTGGTTTTGAGGTTTTTCCCGCGCAGCAGCCGCCCATCGACTGGATGGTCACCATAGGTGAGGCGCTGCACGGTGAGCTGGCCTGGCTGCTGCTGGCACTGATCGCGGGCCATGTCATCATGGTTGGCGTGCACGAAGGCATGTGGCGCGACGGTACCCTGGCCCGAATGGCGGGTCGTCGACGGGCGGGCCTTTAAGGCCACAGATGCGCGCGGGCTGCCGGGGCGCAAGGCGCCACCCCTGTTTTCCATTGATTGTGCGCCGGGCCGGTGTCACCATTTCGTCATGATGAATATGCCCTTCGGTTTCCCGTCCGAGCATGATCGCGTGGCCTTTGACCGGGCCGAGCTGGGCGTCATTCTTTCTCTTTACGGGCGCATGGTGGCGGCGGGCGAATGGCGCGACTATGCCATGTCTTTTCTGCGCGACATGGCGGTATTTTCGGTGTTTCGCCGTGCGACCGAGCATCCGCTTTACCGCATTGAAAAGCGTCCGCGGTTACGCAATGCCCAGGGGCAATATGCGGTGATCGGGATGGATGGCCGCATCCTTAAACGCGGCCATGATCTGCCGGCCGTCCTGCGGGTGCTTGAGAAAAAGCTGATCCGCCCGGTGAACTAGGCGTGGGCGGGGCTAGGCCCCTGCACCCTGAGGTTTGATCTTTTGCGCGGTGCCGCGGGAAAAGCTGTCAAGCCGGTCCTTGGCGGCCTCTTGCGTGTTGACGATGCCTGCGACCATCGCCTCGGCATAGGCGGCGTCCAGCCCCGACATGTTCTGCATATGCGAGATTGCCGAGCAGATGGCGAAATTCGACAGGGGCGTATTCTGCGCGACGCGCAAGGCGATTTCGCGGGCCTTGGCCCAGCTGTCCTTGACGCGATATTGCGCCAACCCGACCTGCACGGCCTCATCGCCGGCATACAGCCGACCGGTCAGCATCATATCGACCATGCGCGCCTGACCGATCAGACGCGGTACGCGGATGGTGGCGCCGCCGCCGGTGAAAAGGCCGCGCTGGCCTTCGGGCAGGCCGAAATAGGTGGTCTCGTCCATGACGCGGATATGGACGGACGAGGCAAGCTCCAGCCCGCCGCCGACCACCGCACCCTTAAGGGCCGCGATGACCGGGACGCCGCCATATTCGATCTTGTTAAAGGCCTCGTGCCAGCGCAGGCAGATGCGCATGAATTCGGCGGGGCTGCGTTGTTCCTGCCCATGCTCGACCAGATCCAGCCCGGCGCAGAAATGCGGCCCTTCGGCACGCAGAATGGCTGCGCGCGCTCCGGCGGCGGGCAGGGCGGAAAAGACGCTGATCAGCTCTTCGATTGTTTCGGCGTTCAGGGCGTTGCGCTTGGCCGCGCGGTTCAGCGTGACGGCCGCGATCCCGTCGTCATCCATGTCCAGAATCAGGTTTTGCAGCCGCAGTTCGGAAATGCCGGGCATGGTCTAGCCTTTCGTGATCAGGTGAATGACGACAGGGACCGTGGCGATGCTTACCGCGGTCGAGATCAGGATCGCAGCCGAAACGCGCTGGACGGCGGTGCCGAAATATTGCGCAAGAATATAGACATTGCCTGCGACCGGCAGAGCCGCAGCCGCAATCATTACCCCTGCCGCCTCGGGGTTCACGCCAAAGATTGCAAGCGCCGCCACACCGACCGCGACAGGGTGCAGGATCAGTTTCGCAAGGCTTAGCCAGATTGCCGGGCCCAGCCGTTCGGCCGCGCGTCCGGCAAGGCTTGCCCCGATGGCAAACAGTGCCCCCGGCGTGGCCGATGCCCCGAGAAGCGCCAGAAATTCATCCAGGGGGCCGGGCATCGGCAGGTGCAGCCCGGACCATGCCAGCCCCGCCAGCATCGAGACGATCATCGGGTTCGAGACAATCCCGCGCAGCAGGGGCAACAGCGTTGCAAGCCGCACCCGCCCCTGTCTTGCGGCGGTAACGATCAGCGTGATCAGGGTCGAAAAGACGATCATGTCGATGGTCAGCACCATCAGTACCGGGCCGATGGCGCGTTCACCCAGCAGCACCACCAGCATCGGCACGCCCAGAAAGCCGGTGTTGCCGGTCATGGCGGTATGGGCCTCCATTGCGGCGGTGGCGAGTGGCTGTTTGCGCCAGCGCGCCACCCCAAAGGCCAGCGCCCATACAGCAGCCGAGCCAGTCAGATAGGCAAGCACGAAGGCGGGATCGAAAAGCTGCGCCACATCCAGCGTCGCGGCAAAGCGAAACAGCATTGCTGAAAGCGCAAAGTAAAAGACGAATTTCGTCAGCCAGCCGGTCGCCTCGGCCGGGAAAAAACGCAGCCGCCCGGCCAGCCACCCCGTGGCGATGACCAGAAAGAAGGGCAGGGTTTTCAGAAAGATTGCCAGCATCAGCCCGCCGCGACAGGGCAGGCCGGGCCGCGCTCGACGATATATTCGGTCTCACCGGGGGCGATCTGCCGGCTGGTGATCAGGCGATGGCCCGCCTCGGCGCAGAAATGGGGTACGTCGATCACGGCGGCGGGGTCGGTGGCCAGCAACATGACCCGGCTGCCCTGTGGTAAATCAAGCAGCCGTTTGCGCAGTCGCAGTACCGGCAGAGGGCACAACAGGCCGCGGGCGTCGATCAGCGTACTCATGCGGCGGGGCGTGCCAGCCGGGTGCGGCACCAGTCGTCAATGTTTTCAGGCGCAAGCGGCTCGGCCAGATCACCGGCGAACAGGCGGAACCCGGACAGCTGTTCGGGTGGTACGTGGACCAGCACCGGGATGCCCGCAGCCAGGGCCCGGCCGATGGTATCGCGAAAGCCCCGGCCAAAGCATTCCTGCTTGCCGAATTTGTTCACGATCAGCAGATCGGCTCCGCGCTCAAGCACTGATTCGGTGCGGGCGACGGCCTGGGCCAGCGCCGCGCTGTCCAGCCGGCAGGCCTGTGAGCCGGGGCCAAGCGATTGGGTGATGCGCACAAGGGGGCCGTCATCGCCAAGGATCATCAGATCCATGTCGCAATCGCCGTCAGGGATGATTTCGGTATTGATCTGTACCGCCCCGGCCAGCCGCAGACTGCTATCAGCCAGCCGCCGGGCAAGCGCGGTCAGCAGCCGGTCGCCTTCGCCCGGCGTATGGTCGTGGATGGTGATGTAACCCAGCATGTTGACCCTCTCCTGCCGGTCAGCATAGCTGTTGCTGGCGCGCGTGCAATATTGCCCGTGGCGGGGACAAACGGGTTAATCCCCCAGCGCCAGAGGGCCGTAAAGAATCAGCGCCGGATGCGGGCTTGGTCCCTCGGTTGTCAGTTGCCGGGCAAGCTCGGCTACCGTCGAACGGATCAGGCGTTGATGGGGATGGCCCACCGCTTCGGCCAGCAGGGCTGGGGTGTCGGCGGGCAGGCCGTTCTGGATCAGCAGAGCTGCCATCTGGGGAAAGGTGCGCTGTCCCATAAAGACCACGGTGGTCGCATGTGGATCGGCCAGCGCCGCCCAGTTCTGATCCTCGGGCAGACCTCCGGTCACATCGGCGCCGGTGACGAATTGCAGCCGCCGTGCGGTCTGGCGCCGGGTCAGCGGCAACCCCGCCATCGCGGCGGCCGCCATAGCCGAGGGCACGCCGGGCACGATCTCAAAGGGGATGTCATGGTCGCGCAGCGCGGTCAGCTCTTCCTCCAGTCTGCCAAAGACGCCTGAATCGCCTGACTTTAGCCGCACGACATGTTTGCCCGCCTGCGCATGTTCGACCAGCAGGGCGTTCACATGCTCTTGCTTGGCCGAGGGGCGGCCAGCGCGTTTGCCGACCGGAATGCGCTCGGCCTGCGGGCCGACCTGCTCCAGCACCGGCCCCGAGGCGAGGTCGTCATACAGCACCACGTCGCAGCTTTGCAGCAGGCGGATGGCGCGCAAGGTCAGCAGTTCCGGATCCCCCGGTCCTGACGAGACAAAGCTGACGTGGCCCTTACTGCTCATGTTTTCGCGATGCGGCAAAAACCGTTCCGATGCAAGAGGTCGCGCCGCTTGCCGGGCCGGGCCGCATTTGTCATAGAGGGCGCGACCGCGACCTTGGGGACCAAGCCATGTTCCGTGCCCGCCATCTTTTGGGGATCGAGCCGCTCGCCCCCCCCGAGATCACCACGCTTCTTGATCTTGCCGAAACCTATGTCGATCTGAACCGCCGCACGGTGAAACATTCCGATGCACTGGCCGGGATGACCCAGATCAACATGTTCTTTGAGAACTCGACCCGCACCCAGTCCAGTTTCGAACTGGCGGGCAAGCGGTTGGGTGCTGATGTGATGAACATCTCGATGCAGACCTCAAGCGTCAAAAAGGGCGAGACACTGATCGACACCGCCCTGACGCTGAATGCCATGCATCCCGACCTGTTGGTCGTGCGCCATCCTCAGTCAGGGGCGGTGGACCTCCTGGCCCAAAAGGTGAATTGCGCGGTGCTGAACGCAGGTGACGGCCGGCATGAACATCCGACGCAGGCGCTGCTTGATGCGCTGACCATCCGCCGCGCCAAAGGCAGGTTGCACCGGCTGACCGTAGCGATTTGCGGCGATATTGCCCACAGCCGGGTTGCGCGCTCAAACCTGATCCTGCTTGGCAAGATGGAGAACCGCCTGCGCCTTGTCGGTCCGGCGACGCTGATGCCCTCGGGTGCCCGCGACTGGGGTTGCGAGGTCCACGAGGACATGCGCGAAGGGCTGAAAGGTGCGGATGTGGTGATGATGCTGCGCCTTCAGAAAGAGCGGATGGACGGCGGTTTCATCCCCTCTGAGCGGGAATATTACCACCGCTGGGGGCTTGATGCGGAAAAGCTGGCACTGGCCGCGCCCGATGCGATCGTCATGCATCCCGGTCCAATGAACCGCGGGGTCGAGATCGACGGCACCATCGCCGATGACATCAACCGTTCAGTCATTCAGGATCAGGTCGAGATGGGCGTCGCGGTCCGTATGGCGGCGATGGACCTTCTGGCGCGCAACCTGCGGGCCGAGCGTGGCGCCAGGGCGGCGGAGATGATGGCATGATCCTGCATTTTCACAACGCCCGCCTTATCGATCCCGAAGCGCAGACCGTGGCCGGGGGCACGCTGACCGTCCGCGACGGCCTGATCGAGGCAGTTGGGGCGGAGGCCCCGCAAGGCGCCGAGCTGATCGACTGCGGCGGCAAGCACCTTGCGCCCGGGCTGATCGACTGGGGCGTCAAAATCGGTGAACCGGGTGAACGCCACAAGGAAAGTTTCCGCAGTGCCGGGCTTGCCGCAGCGGCGGGCGGGGTGACGACCGTGATCGCACGGCCCGACACATTGCCGCCGATCGACACGCCAGAGGCGCTGGAGTTCGCCACCCGCCGCGCGGCGGATGCGCCGGTCAACATCCGGCATATGGCGGCGCTGACCCGTGCCCGCGAAGGCCGCGAGATGGTCGAGATGGGCTTTCTGCAGGACGCTGGGGCCGTTGCCTTTACCGATGGCGTGCGGGTCGTTCCGGACACCCGGCTTTTATCCCGCTGCATGACCTATGCGCGTGGGTTGGACGCGCTGATCGTCGGTCACCCGCAGGACCCCGGCCTGTCGAAGGGTGCGGCGGCGACCTCGGGCAAGTTCGCTTCGCTCTACGGCCTGCCCTCTGTCTCGCCCATGGCCGAGGTGATGGGGCTTGATCGCGATCTTGCGCTGGTGGCGATGACTGGCGCGCGCTACCACGCCGACCAGATCACGGTGGCAGCCAGCCTCCCCGCGCTGCGCCGCGCGCGTGAGGCCGGGCTGGATGTCACTGCTGGCATTTCGATCCATCATCTGACGCTGAATGAATATGATGTGGGCGGCTATCGGACCTTCTTCCGCTTCACGCCGCCCCTGCGGGCCGAAGAGGACCGGCTGGCCATGGTCGAGGCGCTGGCCGAGGGCCTGATCGACGTGATCGCCAGCTTTCACACCCCGCAGGACGAAGAAAGCAAGCGTTTGCCCTTTGCCGAGGCGGCCCCGGGTGCCGTCGGGTTGCAGACCCTCCTGCCGGCGGCGATGCGGCTTTACCATCAGGGAGGGCTTAGCCTGCCGCAACTGTGGCGTGCGATGTCGCTTAACCCCGCGCGGCGTCTTGGCCTGCCCGCCGGGCGGCTGTCAGCCGGAGCGCCCGCAGATCTGGTGCTCTTTGATCCCGATGCGCCCTTTGTGCTTGATCGTTTCACCCTGCTATCGAAGTCTAAGAACACCCCCTTCGACGGCGCGCGGCTCGAAGGCAGGGTGCTTGGCACCTGGGTTGCCGGTCGCCGCGTCTTCGGAGCGCAAGCATGACCCTGATCCTCTGGGCCGCCATCGGCTATCTGCTGGGTACGATCCCTTTTGGCATCGTCATCACCCGTGCGCTGGGGCTGGGTGATTTACGCCAGATCGGCTCGGGCAATATTGGCGCAACCAATGTGCTGCGTACCGGAAACCGCCCCGCAGCCCTCGCCACCCTGCTGCTTGACAGCGGCAAGGGCGCGATTGCGGTGCTGCTTGCCCGCGCGCTTGCTGACCCCCATGCGGCGCTGATCGCGGGTGCTGCTGCATTCCTTGGCCACCTTTTTCCCGTCTGGCTCGGTTTTCGGGGCGGAAAAGGTGTTGCGACCTTCCTCGGCACGCTCCTCGCGCTTGACTGGCGGCTGGGCCTTGTCGCCTGCGGGTTGTGGCTGCTGACTGCGCTGATCTTGCGGATCTCGTCTCTCTCGGCGCTGGTCGCAGCGGCGCTGACCCCTTTTATCGCCCTATGGCTTGACGGAAAGGCGATGGCAGCCGTTACGGCCTTTATGACCGTGCTGATCTTCATCCGTCACGACGCCAATATCCGCCGCATCCTTGCTGGTAGTGAGCCGCGCATCGGCAAGAAATCCTGACGCTTCTTTCGTGGTGAAATATCCCGGGGGAGTGCCTTTCCGGCCCCATTGAGGGGCAGGAAAGGCATGGGGGCAGAGCCCCCTAACCCTCGCGCCAGCAGGGTTGCAGATCCCCCGGCCGGGGACTTGCCGCATAAACCCCACGCGCGATCGCGCGCGCCAGCGTGCACGCGGCGGCGTGACCCAGTTGAAAGGGCGTCAGCGCCGGATCGGGCAGTGGCTTCATCCCGGACGAGACGGCAAAGACCAGATCGCCATCAAAGGGGGTGTGGCTGGGTACGATAGCGCGGGCCATCCCGTCCTGTGCCGCCGTCGCCAGCCGCGTCAGCCCTGCCTTGTCCAGCCGCGCATCCGTGGCGATGATGGCAATGGTCGTCGCCTCGCCCAGCCGTTTGGACGGGCTTGGCTCATGCGCGGCGGGATAGGGGCCGGAAAGCCCAAGGCCACCGAACTCACCCTCTGTCTCCCAAGGGGCTGCCCAGAATTGCCGCGTTTCGCCCGCGGTCACCGATCCCAGCGCATTGACGACCACCAGCGCCCCCAGCGTGATCCCGCAATCAAGCACTGCCGAGGCTGAGCCGAGCCCTCCCTTCCAGCGATGGGTCATCGCCCCGGTTCCGGCACCCTCGCTGCCTAGTAAGAAATCGGGGCTGGCGGTTTCTAACGCCGCGCGGCCAAGGGCGGGATAGGGGTTTCCCTGCCAGTCCTTGTTACCGCCGTTCAGCAGGTCAAAGACGATGGCGCCGGGGACGATTGGCACGCGCACCGGGCCGACCTCGAATCCCCGGCCCATGGCGCGCAACCCCTCGGATACCCCGTCGCAGGCTGCCAGTCCAAAGGCCGAGCCGCCCGACAGCACCAGAGCATCCACCCCCGGCACCAGTTTGTCGGGGGCCAGAAGCTCGGTTTCGCGCGTGCCGGGGGCGCCGCCCATGACGTTGAACCCGCAGGCCAGCGGTGCATCGCCCAACAGAACCGTACTGCCCGAGCGTAAAACGTCGTCGCGGGCATTGCCGACCCGCAGGCCGTCGACATCGGTGATCAGGTTTCGGGGTCCGGGGCGCATTGGGGCCTCGCGCAGCTCAATTTGCGTGCAACTTGGCAGAACCGGTTGCCCGCCCGCAAGCCGGTTTCGGTATTCCGCCGTTGCGCGGGCGGTCCGGCAGCCCTACCTAATGCGGCAGGACATGCGAAAGGACGCAACCATGACTGCCCCCCTTCACCGGATCTTTGGCCGGCCGCTGGATGCTGAAATGCCAAAAGGTTTTGACCAGGCGATTTTTGGCATGGGCTGTTACTGGGGTGTCGAACGGCTGTTCTGGCAGCAAGAGGGAGTCTGGCTGACTGAGGTCGGCTTTGCCGGAGGCCATGCCGAAGATCCCAGCTACAAACAGGTTTGTACCGGCACGACTGGTCATGCCGAGGTGGTGCGCGTTGTCTACGACAGCTCGCGCATCAGCTATGAACGACTTTTGCAGATATTCTGGGAAAACCACGATCCGACCCAGGGCAACCGCCAGGGCAATGACGTGGGCTCTCAATACCGCTCGTTGATCATGTATTTCAATGACAGCCAGAAGGCAGCGGCGGAACTGTCCAGGGCCGATTACAGCAACCGGCTGGCGGTTCAGGGCTATCCCGATATCACCACCCAGATTATCCCTGCCGGTCCCTTCTGGCGGGCCGAGGACGATCACCAGCAATATCTGGATCGTTATCCCGATGGCTATTGCGGGTTGCGTGGTACGGGTGTCAAAGCCCCTTTGACCGATATAGCCGAGGAGCATTGAATGCCGACCTGGACCGCGCTGACCCACACCAATGGCCGTGACGCGGCCGAGGCGCTTGCCGAGGCGGGCGAGGACCTGAACCCCGAACCCGTCGGCACCGGCGTTTTCGAGATCGAGGATGGCTCAGGCCGCTGGGAGGTGGGGTTGTATTTCACCGAATCCCCGGACGAGGTCGGGTTGGCGTTGCTGGCTGCCGCCTGGCAGGCAGAGCCTTTCGTCATCTCGGAACTGCCCGAGGTGGATTGGGTCGCCCATGTCCGGCGTGAACTCTCGCCGGTCGAGGCCGGGCGCTTTTTCGTCCATGGCAGCCATGATGCCGACAAGGTCCCCGAAAGTGCCGAGGCACTGCTGATCGAGGCCGCCATGGCCTTTGGCACCGGCCATCACGGCACGACCAAAGGCTGTCTTCTGGCTTTGGACCGGCTGATCAACGAAGGCTTTGCACCGCAGCGCATCGTCGATGTCGGCTGCGGGACCGCTGTGCTTGCCATGGCTGCGGCGCGTTCGTTCCCGGTGATCGTGCTTGCCGGTGATATCGACCCGCAGGCAGTGGATGTGGCGCGTGCCAATGTGATTGCCAACGGGCTGGATGGACGTGTCGAATGTGTCGAGGCAGCGGGCTTTGATCATCCGCTGATCGAGAATGCCGCGCCCTTTGATCTGGTTTTCGCCAATATCCTGAAACAGCCGCTGATAGACCTCGTACCCGATATGGCGAAAAATATCGCACCGGGCGGCAAGGCGATTTTGTCGGGCATTCTGGTTACCCAGGCCGATGAGGTCATCGCGGCCTATACGGCTGGCGGTTTGCAGCTTGAGCGGCGCGATGATCTGGGCGAATGGTCGACGCTGGTCGTAAGGCGGGATTGATCGCGGGAATGCCGGGGAAATCCCCGGCAAAAACCATCCACAGAAAATACTGAAGGCGGCCTTTGGGGCCGCCTGTTCGTTTTGCCCATTCGGGCCGAAAAAGGCTTGCGGATTATCCGTATAGCCGATCTCGCGTCTTCAACCGCTGATCAGCGGGCGCGCGCAATACGTTCGATATCGCCGCGGCACAGACCGATGTCGTCCAGCTCGCGGTCGGAAAGACGGCTCAGCGCATTTTTCGTAACGCGCGCATCGTTCCAAGCGGTCACAGCCGCCCAGATTTTCGAGCCAATACCGAAAGAGCCCGCCCCGCCATGGATGCGGTTCGTGTCAATCGCCGACATAGTTTCCACCTTGAGATCATTGCCCGATTATCGGGCGCTTCGTTCATGCATCAGCATATAGGCCGGGCAGTCTGATAAAACCACGGCCAAACGGGCATCTCTGCCATGCAGCTTGTGCATAAGAGACCGAATTCCCTTAGTTTTTGCGGCAAGAGGGAAATACCGATGCTGCGCCGCAATATTTTCCCGCCAGTGGCCCGGTTTTCGGATGAAAGTTGCGCCCCCAAGGCCCGGGCGGTCAGCTCCAGTCGCCCAGACTTGCCTGCCACAGGGCCAGTGACGCAACGGCAGCGGTGTCCGCGCGCAGGATTCTTGGCCCCAAAGAGATGCGCGTGACGCAATCCATCGCCGAAAGACGCCGTCGTTCCGATTCGGACCAGCCGCCCTCAGGGCCGATAAGAATCGCCCAAGGGCCGTGCGGCAGACCAGCCAGCGTCTGTGCTGGTCCCGCCAGCGCCTCATCCGCCCAAAGGATGCGCCGCCCGGTATCCCAGCCGTCCAGCAGGCGGGACAGCGGCACCAGTTCACCGACCTCGGGGACGAAGGTGCCGCCACACTGCTCGGCTGCCTCGATGGCATGGGCTTGCAGCCGGTCCTGACGGATCCGTTCAGAGTTCGTGTGATCGGTCTGCACTGGCAGGATGCGGGCCGCGCCCATCTCGGCCGCTTTTTCGACGATGAAATCGGTGCGCGCCTTTTTGATCGGGGCAAAGATCAGCCACAGGTCGGGCGGGTTCATCTGCGGCGCGCTCTGTCGTTCGGCGATCAGCGTGCCGTTGCGTCTGGCAATGCGCTCGATTCGCGCCAGCCATTCGCCGTCGCGGCCGTTAAAGACCAGAATTTCGTCGCCCGCCGACTGCCGCATGACCGAAGAAAGGTAATGCGCCTGATCGGTATTCAGCTCGATACCTTGTCCCTTGGCCAGCGGGTGATCTATGAACAGTCTGATTTTCGCCATGATGGGGCGCAGCGTAATGCAGATCGACCGTCCGATGCCAGAGGGCCACAGCACCGTCGCCGATGCGCCGCCGGATAACTGGGTGGATCGTTACGCGCCTGTGGGCTGGAGACCGTGGCTGCGGCTTTCCCGCGCTGACAGGCCAATCGGCACCTGGCTTTTGCTTTTGCCCTGCTGGTGGGGGGTCGGGTTGGCGATGATCGCAGGCAATCCCGGCTGGCGCGATATATGGATTGCGCTTGCCTGTGGGATCGGCGCTGTGCTGATGCGCGGTGCGGGCTGCACCTGGAACGACATCACCGACCGCGACATCGACGACAAAGTGGCGCGCACCCGTTCGCGCCCGATTCCCTCGGGGCAGGTGACGGTCAGGGGGGCGCTTATCTGGCTGGCCGCGCAGTCGCTGGCCGGTTTTGCCATTCTGCTGACGCTTGGCAGTGCGGCGATTGCGCTGGGGATCGCATCGCTGGCGCTGGTGGCGATCTATCCCTTTGCCAAACGCTTTACCTGGTGGCCGCAGGTATTTCTGGGCCTTGCTTTCAACTGGGGCGCGCTGCTGGGTTGGGCGGCGCATACGGGCAACCTCGCCCCGGCGCCGGTGCTGGCCTATCTGGGCGGCATCGCATGGACGGTCTTTTACGACACCATCTATGCCCATCAGGATGCCGAGGATGACGCCCTGATTGGTGTCAAGTCCACTGCCCGGCTGTTTGGTCGCGATACGGCGCGCTGGCTGGCGGGCTTTGGCATCGCCTCGGTCCTGCTGCTGGTGCTTGCGGTGCTGGCGACGGGCGCGCAGGGGCTTGCGCTGGTGCTGGCTCTGCTGGGTGTGGCTGGTTTTGCCGCGCATCTGGCCTGGCAGCTCTTGCGCTTTGATATGACCGACAGCGCCGGTTGCCTGCGCCTGTTTCGCAGTAACCGCGATGCGGGCCTGCTGATTGCGCTGTTTCTTGCTTTGGCGGGGCTGGTCTGATTGCGAAACCCGCCCGCAGGGATTACATGCGGCAGGTCGGAAACAGCCCGAAGGTCTCCCTGATGGCCAATTCCCAGCAATCCGCAGGTCGTCCCCCGCGCCGGGGCCCCGCGGTGGCTGTAAGCCTTATCGCCCTTGCTGCAGCGGCGGGCCTGTCCTTTTTGGCTGCCCGCGCGGCGGCCGATTTCATCGAAACCCGCTCGGCGACGGATCTGCGCGCGGCGCTGGCCGGTTTCGACTGGGTGACGGTGACGACCGACGGGCTGCAAGTCCGGCTTGAGGGCATCGCCCCTGACGAGGTGCAGCGTTTCCGCGCCCGGGCCCGGGCCGAGACGGTCGTTGATGCCGGGCGGGTGACCGATGCCATGCAGGTCACTGCCAGCGCCGAACTGGCAACCCCCGCTTTCGAGGTCGAGCTTTTGCGCAATGACGAGGGCATTTCGATCATCGGGCTTGTCCCTGCCGATCTGGACCGCGCCGGGCTGATCGGTCAGTTGAAACGCCAGACAGGGGCAACCCGCATCTCGGACCTGATGGAGACCGCCGATTATGCCGTCCCCGAAGGTTGGGAGGACGCCTTTGCCTTTGGCATCAAGGCAGCCGAGCTGGCCAGACGGGCCAAAGTCTCGATCGCGGCGGGTGAGGTCTCGATCCGTGCGATCACTGACAGCCCGCGCGAAAAGGCGGCGCTCGAGGCAGCTTTGAACCGGGCCAAACCCGCGTCGGTTCGCCTGACGGCTGAAATTACCGCACCACGGCCGCTGATCGCCCCCTTTACCCTGCGCTTTGTCAAGGATGCGGCAGGCGCGCGGTTTGATGCCTGCTCGGCCAATGATGAGGCCGCCCGTGACCGTATCCTTGCCGCAGGACGCGAGGCCGGGGTGCCAGAGGCGGCGCAATGCACCCTTGGCCTTGGCGCGCCCTCGGCTCGCTGGGGCGATGCGGCGGTTGCGGCGGTTGCGGCGGTCAATGATCTTGGCGCGGGCTCGGTGACGATCTCGGACACCGATGTCGCGCTGTTCGCCCCCGCCGATGTCGAGGCTGCCAGCTTTGACGAGGTGGCCGGCCGGCTAGAGGCGGCGTTGCCCGATGTCTTTACCCTTAGCGCCGAGCATGAAGAGGCGACCAAGGGCGAGGCGGGCCCTGCCGAGTTCTCGGCAGTTGCAGACAGCAGCGGTGTCGCCCTGCGTGGCCGCATCACGGATGAACGGATGCGCGAGGCGGTGGAAAGCCTTGCGCGCGCCCGTTTTGGCCGGGTGGACAGCGCGCTGCGCAGCGACGCTTCGGTGCCCGATGGCTGGACCCTGCGCGCCATCGCCGCGCTTGAGGCGCTGAATGCGCTGGATCGTGGCAACGCGACGGTGACACGCGATCTGGTGCGGGTCAGCGGCGTGTCGGGCAGCCAGACCGCCTCGGATGCGGTGGCGGCGCGGCTGGCACAGAGACTGGGCGCAGGGGCGCGTTATGAGCTGGCAATCCGCTATGACCGGCGGCTGGACCCGCTGCTGGGTCTGCCGTCGGGTATCGAATGCGTGGACCGGCTGAATGCAGCGATGCAGGAATCCGAAATTGGGTTCGAGCCGAACAAATCGGTTATCGCAGGCGACCCGGGTCCGACGCTTGAGCATCTGGCCGAGACGATGGCGCTATGTTCTGATTTCCGCATCGAGATCGGCGGCCACACCGATTCGCAGGGTTCCGAAGGGTTCAACGCCGAACTCTCGCGTTCGCGGGCGCAGGCGGTTCTGGCGGCGATGACCGAGGCGGGGATCAACACTTCGAATATGACCGCCAAGGGTTATGGCGAAAGCCGCCCCATCGCCGATAACGACACCGAGGCCGGGCGTGAGGCGAACCGGCGCATCGAATTCACCCTGCTTGGCGAAGAGCCGGTGCAGACCGAGGCCCTGGCGCCGGCTGAACTGGTCAAGGGTGTCACCGACAGTCCCGAAGAGGTCGCCGCGCGGGCTGCCGGGGCAGCATTGCGCGCCGTGACCGCCGCTGTTGGTCCGGTGCTTGGCGTGCCGACTGATCCCGAAGCCGCAGCATTTGCCGCGACCGAGCCGGTGCGCCTGCTTGTCTCGGGCGTCGATCCGGGGCGCATTGCCAGCCAGCCTGCGCAAGAGGCGGGGTTGCCTGAACTGCCGCTGTTGCAGGCCGCGACCCTGCCAGCCGCGCAGCTTTTGCCTGATCCTGACACGCTGGTTGCCCCGGCCGAGGCTGCGACTGCCCCTGCGCAAAAGGCTTTGCGCGGCGCGGCGGTCGAGGCGGGGACTATTCCTGCGCAAGAGGCCTTGCATGTGAACCGCCCCCTACCGCGGCCTGAAGAGCCCCGAAAGCCATGACCAGATCCGCCCTGTCCCTTTTATCAAAGCCGCGCGCATGAATCGTAACGAACTCATCCTGGCTACCGCGATCCTTCTTTTTGCTGCCTTCCTTTTGGGATGGTTCGCAAGCTGGCTGGTCCATCGCCTGTCCCGCGCCACCCGCGCCGAGATGGGCGAGCTGGAGACGATGGCCCAGCAGTTGCACGAGGCAGAAGAGGCGCGCGAGCGTGCCGTCAGCGCCCTTGAGATGCGCGAGGCCGATCTGATCGCCCGGCTTTCGACCGCCGAGGCCGAGCTGCGCGCGGCGCAGGGCGAATTGCAGGAAAGCCAGACCGAGATCGAAGAGCTGCGGGAATATATCGACCGCAAGCTGGGCCGCAAAACCTGATGACCGGCGGATAAAAGAAAAAGCCGCCGGGCAGGGCCGGCGGCTTTTGCATGTGACTGGCGGTGCTCTGGCTTAGACGCCGGCTTCGATGATGGCGCGGGCCAGAACCGGGATGCTGTTTTCGTTCAGTCCGGCGATGTTGATCCGCGAATCCCCCACCATATAGACGGCGAATTCGTCCTTGATTTTTTGCACCTGCTCGGGCGTGGCGCCCAGACGCGAGAACATGCCGCGATGGCGGGCGACAAAATCGAAACGGTCCGAACCCGACAGGTCGCGCAGTTCGCTTGCCAGTTGTTCGCGCAGCTTGAGCATACCGTTACGCACCGCCTCCAGTTCGGCCATCCAGTCGGCGCGCAGCTCGGGCGTGTTCAGCACGGTCGAGACGATCTTTGCGCCGTGGAAAGGCGGGAAGGAATAGGTCTGGCGGTTCAGGAAGGCCATGGCACCCTGCGCAAGCTCGCGCGTGCCCGCATCGGTGCACAGCGCCAGCAAGCAGCCTGTGCGTTCGCGGTAGATGCCAAAGTTCTTGCTGCACGAGGCGGCGATCAGCACCTCGGGGATGCGCGAGGCGATCAGCCGGGTGCCGGCCGCGTCCTCTTCCAGCCCGTCGCCAAAGCCCTGATAGGCAAGGTCGATCAGCGGCATTGCGCCGGTTTTTTCAAGGACCGAGGCGACCTCGGCCCATTGCTCCAACGTCAGGTTGGCGCCGGTCGGGTTGTGGCAGCAGCCGTGCAGCAGCACCACATCGCCTTTTTTCGCCTGGGCGATATCGGCCTTCATCGCCTCGAAATCGACGCCGCGGGTGGCACTGTCGAAATAGCGGTAGGTCTGGACCGGAACGCCCATGAAATTCATGATCGAGATATGGTTCGGCCAGGTCGGGTCCGACACAAAGACCCGCAGATCAGGGTTCGCCATCCGTGCCAGTTCCAGCGCCTGACGGATCGCGCCCGTGCCGCCGACGGTGGCCAGCGTCGCCGTCGTTTCAGGCTTGAGGCCCTGACCAAGGATCAGGTCGCCCATCGCCTTCTGAAAATCGGGCTCGCCCGAAAGGCTGGCATAGGTCTTGGTGGTCTCGGTCTCAAGCATCCGCTGTTCGGCGGCGTGGACGGCGCGCATGATCGGCGTATGGCCGGTGGCATCCTTATAGACCCCGACGCCCAGATCGACCTTGCCCTGACGGGGGTCGGCCTTGAATTCGCCCATCAAGGCCAGAATCTTGTCGGGGGCCTGCGGTTTCAGATTGCCCAGCATCACGCTTCTCCGGTTGCGATTTTGAGGTCGGGGAAGCTGCCCCATTCGGCCCAGCTTCCGTCATAAAGCGAATGGTCCCGGTGCCCGATCCGTTCAAGCGCCAGGAACAGTGAAGCCGCCGTTACCCCCGACCCGCAGGTGGTGATGACGGGTTTCGTCAGATCTACGCCGGCCGCCTCAAACTCGGCGCGCAGCGCGTCGGGGGATTTCAGCGTGCCGTCGGCATTGTAGAGCCGGCCAAAGGGCAGGTTCTTTGAGCCGGGGATGTGACCCGAGCGCAGGCCGGGCCGCGGTTCAGAGGCCTCGCCGCGGAAACGCTCGGCCGAGCGGGCATCGACAATCTCGTGATCGGCAAGCTTGCTGGCGGCGGCAACCTGCGTCACGTCGCGCACCAGCGCCGCCTGACGCTGCACGGTAATGTGGCGGTCACGCAAAACCGGGGGCATGTCCTCGATCGGGCGGTCCTCGGCCCGCCATTTGGCAAAGCCTCCGTCCAGAACGGCCACGTCCTGTTTGCCCATCAGCTTGAAGGTCCACCAGACCCGCGCTGCCGAACGGACCGGGGAATTGTCATAGACCACGACCTGATGGCCGTCGCCGATCCCCATGGCGCGCATACGGCTGATGAACATTTCGGGCTGCGGCGCCATATGAGGCAATTCGCTGCGCTTGTCCGATATCTCGTCGATGTCGAAAAAGCGCGCGCCCGGGATATGTGCGGCCATGTATTCGGCACGCGCGTCGCGACCGGGTTCAAGAAGCCACGTGGCGTCGATGATACGCAGGTCGGGATCGTTCAGATGGGCCGCCAGCCAGCCGGTCGAGACCAGCACTTTCGGATCGTCGGAATCGATGGACATCGGCCTTTCCCCCCCGCGCGCAGAAACGACACCGATGTAACCGCAGCCGCGCGGGGCGGCAAGGCTTAACCCTGCTTCAGCAAACGCTGTTTCTGCCGGTTCCAGTCACGTTTGGCGGCGGTCTCGCGCTTGTCGGCGACCTTCTTGCCCTTGGCGATGCCCAGTTTCAGCTTAACCCGGCCGCGATGGTTGAAATACATCACCAGCGGCACCAGCGTCATGCCCTCGCGCCCGACCGCCTGCCACAGCCGGCTGAGTTCGCGTTTCGACACCAGCAGCTTGCGTCGGCGCCGTTCCTCATGCCCGAATACGCCGGCCTGCTTATAGGCCGCGATATAAGAGTTGATCAGCCATAGCTCACCCTCTTCGACCGAGGCATAGCTTTCGGCGATGTTCGACTGGCCGGTGCGCAGGCTTTTCACCTCGGACCCGGTCAGTACGATGCCAACCTCGAGATCGCTTTCGATAAAGTAATCGAAGCGCGCCCGGCGGTTCTCGGCGATGATCTTGTAGTTCGGGTCGGATTTCGTGGCCATGGTCGGGCAGAGATAGGGCCGGGCGTGGCGGCTGTAAAGGCCGGGCCTTATTCTTGTCCAATGATGCGTTGCAACAACGCGTGTGCCCCGGCAGTCACGTCGCGCCAGGTGATGTCAAAGCCCCCGGCCTCGCCGAAATAGGGGTCGGCAACCGATTGCCCTTCGCGCCCGGGCACGTGATCCAGCAGCAGCGACAGCCGAGCGCGCCCGTCCGCAGGCGCGATGCGGCGCAGATCCGCCAGGTTCTGCCCGTCCATGGCAATGATAAAGTCAAAGCGGTGAAAATCCTCGACCGCGACCTGTCGGGCGCGAAGTTGCGAAATATCGATCCCCGCCCGCGCTGCCGTTGCCTGCGCCCGGCGATCCGGGGCATGGCCGATGTGCCAGTCGCCGGTTCCTGCCGAATCAATCAGCACCTGCACTCCGGCACGCCCCGCCGCGTCGCGCAAGGCAGCCTCGGCCAGAGGCGAGCGGCAGATATTGCCCAGACAGACGAAAAGAACCGACGGCATCGACATGACGAACCTCACTTGACCGGCTGTATCTTGCCAGTTCCGCCCAAGCTGGCCCAGACTGGCGGGAAAGAAAAGCACAGGGGGAGAAGGCAGAGATGCGGCACGGCGGACAAATCCTTGTCGATGCGCTGAAGGTGAACGGGGTCGGGCGGGTCTTTTCGGTCCCCGGCGAAAGCTTTCTTGCGGTGCTGGACGGGCTGCATGCCTCGGGTATTCAGAACATTGTTTGCAGGCATGAAGGCGGTGCCGCGATGATGGCTGAGGCGCATGGCAAGCTGACCGGCCGTCCGGGGGTGGCTTTTGTCACTCGGGGGCCCGGCGCGACCAATGCCAGTGCTGGGGTGCATGTGGCGCGGCAGGATTCGACGCCGATGATCCTGTTCGTCGGCCAGATCGCCCGCGCCGACCGTGACCGGGGAGCCTTTCAAGAGGTCGATTACCGCGCCATGTTCGGCCCGCTGGCGAAATGGGTTGCCGAAATCGACCAGACCGAACGCATCCCTGAATATGTCTCGCGCGCCTTTCATCTTGCCATGTCTGGTCGACCCGGTCCGGTGGTGCTGGCGCTGCCCGAGGATATGTTGTCCTCACGCGCCGAGGTGCCGGACCTTGCCCCGGCGGCACAGCCGCTTTCCGCCATTGCCGCCGAATCTGTCGCGGCGATCGCGCAGGCGCTTGCGGGGGCCGAGCGGCCTTTGGTTATCCCGGGCGGGACGCTTTGGTCGCAAGCGGCTGCCGATGCGCTGGCTCGCTTTGCCAAGGGCTGGGGCCTGCCGGTGGCTGTGCCCTTCCGCCGTCAGGGGCATATGGACAACGCCCATCCGAACTATGTCGGAGACCTTGGCGTTGGCATGAACCCGGCTCTGGGGCAGGCGCTGGCGCAGTCGGATTGCCTGTTGTCGCTGGGCTCGCGGCTGGGTGACACGCTGACACGTGGCTATGAGCTGATGGACCCGACGCGACCCCATGCCCGGGTGATCCATGTCCATCCCTCGCCTGATGAGCTGGGGCATCTGTGGAGGCCTGACCCCGGGCTGGTCGCCGATCCGCGCGTGGTGGTTTCCGCTCTGGCAGATTTGCCCGCGCCCCGGCGATGGGATGGCTGGACCCGGGACCTGCGCACTGCCTATGAAGCATGGCAGGATCCGCGCCCCACCCCCGGTGCAGTCCGGATGGAAGAGGTCGTGCGCTGGCTTTCGGACCAGTTGCCCCAGGATGCGATTATCACCAATGGCGCGGGCAATTACGCAGCTTTTCTGCATCGCTATTACCGCTTTCGCCGCTTTGGCACCCAGCTTGCGCCGACGTCGGGTTCGATGGGCTATGGTTTGCCCGCAGCCATTGCGGCCAAGCTGGAACATCCTGACCGCACTGTCATCTGCATGGCCGGGGATGGCTGCCTGCAAATGACGGTGAATGAGCTTTCGACCGCTGCTCAGCACGGCGCGGCGATCATCGTCATCGTCGCCAATAACGGCCAATACGGTACAATCCGGATGCATCAGGAGCGCAGCTACCCCGGTCGCGTTTCGGGCACGGCGCTGGCCAACCCGGATTTCGCCGCACTTGCCTGCGCCTACGGCGGCCATGGTGAGCGGATCGGGCGGCAGGAGGATTTCGCCGATGCGTTCCAGCGCGCCCATGCCTCGGGCCGGCTGGCGGTGCTTGAGCTGGTGCTTGACCCCGAGGCGCTTAGCACCGGGGCGACGCTTTCAGAAACCCGCACGGCAGGAGAGGCTGCCCTGCGTCGCGCGTAAGAGCCGGGCCTAGAACCCGCCGATCCAGACCAGCAGCGCGGCAAGAAGCGCGGCGGCGGGTACCGTCACCAGCCATGCGCCCAGAATCATGCGCATGTACGAGCGGCGTACCAGATGGCGGCGGCGGCGCTCTTCGGCGGGCAAAGGGGCGGGGTTCGCGGTCAGCCTGCGGTCGCGCAATTCGCGGTAGAAACCGACCCCGAATACGCCCCCGACCGCCACATGCGTGGTCGAGACCGGCAGCCCCATCAGTGAGGCACCCAGCACCGTCGCCGCCGTCGCCAGCGAGACGCAAAGCGCCCGAGACGCGTTCAGCCTTGTGATGCGGCTGCCGACCATATGCACCAGCCTGCGACCGAAAAGCAGAATGCCAAGTGCAATCCCCAGCCCGCCCAAAAGCAGCACCAGCCGACCGCGCAGGCCGTCATCGCCCCCTGCCGACAGGCTGTCGAGGATGATGGTCAGCGGTGCCGCAACGTTCGAGGTGTCATTCGCGCCATGGGCAAAGCCCAGCACCAGCGCAGCCGCTGCCAGCGGCACGGCCAGCAGTTGCTTCATCGCCAGCCGCCCGGTCGGCTCGCCCTGCGACAGGCGCTTGAGTTGCCGGCGGGTGAACAGCCAGCCAAGCAGGCCGCAAAGCAGTGCCAGGGCCATATTCAGCACTGGGCGTGATCCCTGGACGGCGGCCTCGGCCACTCCGGCCAGCATGGCCGAGGTCAGCCCGACGATAACCGGCATCCAGTGATGTGCGGCGGCGACGCGGTCATCCCGATCCAGCACCAGCCCGCGCAAAAGCGCCATCAAACCCGCCGCGACGACGCCAGCCACCACGGGCGAGATGATCCAGCCAAAGGCAATCATCGCCATGGCGGGCCAGTTCACTGCGTCGATGCCAAAGGTCGCCAGGCCCGCACCAGCAATAGCGCCGACCACCGAATGGGTGGTGCTGACCGGGGCATCAAGCCATGTCGCAAGGCTGATCCAGCTGCCTGCCGCCAGCAACGCGGCCAGCATCATGCGCGCTGTCGCCTCGCCCTCGCCAAGGGTGCGCCCGACCAGCCCCTCGGTCAGGGTGGCGGTGACGGCGCTACCGGCAAGGACCGCGCCCAGAACCTCCATCACCGCGACGAGGATCAGGCCGGTGGTCATGCCGATCGCACCTGCGCCGACTGCCGGGCCAAGCGCGTTTGCGACGTCGTTGCCGCCAATCGACAGCGCCAGATAGGCTGCGACGGCCATGCTGGCGGCAAGGATCCCGATCGCCGGCTGGCCCGAGAAAAAGCCCGTGCCGATATAGCTGGCAGCGGCGATAAAGATCAGGGCCAAGCCCAGCCGCAATAGCGAACGCGCCGAATGCAGGACCGCGCGCTCGGTATTCGTTACCCGGCGCAGGTCTTTGTCGAGGGTGCGGTATTCGCGGGGTTCGCGCCTCATTTCGGGGGCGACTGTCGTTTAAAGGGCAGGTCGTGCAGGATCTGCTGCAACCCCGTTTCGGCTACCAGCCGGGCGGCGTCCTCGGGCGGGAACCAGCGGCGCGTGCGCTCATGCGCTTCGGGAAAATTCCGTTCGAGCTTGTCAACATAAAGTGGAAAGACCCGAACCTCGACCGGGATGGCAAAGCCGCGATCCTGATCCTTGTCATAGCGATAGCGGCCGATCTCTGTCTGATCGACACGGCCTTTGACGCCGGCTTCCTCCCACGCCTCTTGTCGGGCGGCATCGGCAAGGCTGCGGCCCGGCATCGGCCAGCCTTTGGGCACAATCCAGCGCCTGGTGCCGCGGCTGGTGACCAGCAGCACCTCGCCCGTTGATTCATTCAGGCACAGTGCCGCGACCTGCATATCAGGGGGACGACGACCGATCAGCCGCGCCAGCTTTTCGCGAAAGGCGACGATCATGCCGGGTCCTCCCCGTCGCGGATACGGCCCCGCATCGCCTTGACCTCGCCACGCTGGTTCTTGGCCGCCAGGCGGCGGCGCTGGCTGCCCAGCGTTGGCCGGGTCGGGATGCGCTTGCGCGGCGCGATCAGCGCCTGCCGGATCAGTTCGGCCAGCCGCTCGCGCGCCATCTCGCGGTTGCGGGCCTGACTGCGGGTTTCCTCAGCCCGGATCAGTACCGCACCGTCCTGTGTCCAGCGCCGCCCCGCCAGCCGTTTCAGCCGTGCCTTGACCGGAGGCGTCAGATGTGGCGAACGCTCGGCCTCAAAACGCAGCTCGACGGCGGTTTCGACCTTGTTCACGTTCTGCCCGCCCGGTCCCTGAGACCGGGAAAACTGTTCGGACAGCTCCCATTCCTGGATCGTGATCTGGTCGTTGATGCGCAGCATAGTGCGAATATGTCGCAAAACGCGCGTAAGAAAAGGCCAAGCGAATCACGAATCGCGCAATTTGTGTCAGTGCAGCCGGATTGCCGCACTTGCCGAGGCGCCATCTGCATCCACAACCGTAAGCTGAGCAAAGCCGGGCCCGGGGTTGGGCAGGTTTGCCGTCGGCTGCGCCTGTGCGATGGCAGCGGGCGCCCCGTTCAGCAGAAAGGTCCATGGGCCGCGTCCGCCCCGCGCCTTGGCGATCAGGGGGCCGTCGGTGTCGATCTCGGCCCCGTCTGGCGGATAAGTCAGGCGCAGGGCGTCCGGACCGGCGGGGCGGGCTGCCATTGCGCTGGCTTCACCTGCCGGGGCAAAGCGGCGCAGGGGCAACGGCAGGGCGCTGTTTGGCAGGGTCAGCGTCTGCGGCGGGGGCGGTGGCAGTGCCACCGCCGGCAGGGCGTCGAACAGGTCAAACAGCACCGGCGCGGCCAGATCGCCGCCAAAGGCGCCGGGCACGGGCGTCCCGTCCGGCCGGCCAAGCCAGACCGCACCGACCCGTGCCCCGTCATAGCCCACCGCCAGCGCGTCACGGTGGCCGTAAGATGTTCCGGTCTTATAGGCCAAAGGCCGCAGCCGCGTGCCATGCGGCGCGGGGTTCTGGCTAAGGATATGCCCGACCTGCCATGCCGCGACAGGGCCGAACATTGGTGTGCGGCGTTCCTCGCCCCCGCCCGGCAGTGGCGACAGGGTGATTGCCCGCCCGCCCCGCGCCAGCGCGGCATAACCCTCGGCCAGACCTTCAAGCGTAACCCCCGCACCACCAAGCACGATTGCCAGGCCCGGTGCATCCCCGGTCAGGCGCAGCTCAATCCCGCCGCGGCGCAGCGCCTGGGCGATGCGGTTCGGGCCGACCGCTTCGGCCAGTTTGACCACCGGAATATTCAGCGACCAGATCAGCGCGTTTTTAAGGCTGACTGTGCCACGAAAATGGTGGTCAAAGTTCTGTGGCTGCCAGCGGCCAAAGGCGGTGGGGCGGTCCTCGATCAGCGTTTCCGGATGGGCAAGCCCGTCGTCAAAGGCCAGCCCATAGACAAAGGGCTTCAGCGTCGAGCCGGGGCTGCGCCAGGCTCGCGCCATGTCCACGAAACCCGCCGAGGCGTTGTCGGTCCAGTCGGCGGCGCCGACCTCGGCAAGGATTTCGCCCGTGCGGTGATCGGCCAGAACGATTGCCGCCGAAAGCCTGCGCCCGGCCCCGACCACGGCACGCGAGGCCAGCTCTTCGGCCCGGCGTTGCAGGCGGGCGTCGATGGTGGTTTCGATCCGGGACGCGCCGGGGTTTTCGCGTACCAGTCGCGCAGCCAGCAGCGGCGCAAGCGCCGGAAAGGCGCGGCGCTGGTTCGGCACAGGCTCGGCCATCGCGGCCTTGGCGTCCGAAACCGAAATCAGCCCTGCATCGGCCGCCCGCGCCAGCACCCGGTCCCGCGCCGCCTTGGCTGCGCTGGGAGAACGGTCGGGGCGGCGCGCCTCGGGCGATTGTGGCAGGGCGACCAACAGGGCTGCCTGAGCAGGGGTCAGGCGGCGGGGCTCCTTGCCAAACCATTGCAAGCTGGCAGCACGGATGCCCTCGACATTCGCCCCATAGGGAGCAAGCCGCAGATAAAGTTCAAGGATCTGGTGTTTTTCAAGCCGCCGTTCCAGCGCCAGCGCAAGGCGCATCTGCCGGGCCTTACCTGCCCATTGGCCGGTCGGCCCTTCTTCAAGCAATCGCGCGACCTGCATGGTCAGGGTCGAGCCGCCCGAGACCACGCGCCCATAACGCAGCGCCTGCCAGCCCGCGCGGATGATTGCGCGTGGGTCGATACCGGCGTGATCGGGAAACCGGCGGTCCTCCCATAGCAAAAGCATGTCGATCAGCAGCGGATCGACCGGCCCGGCGTCCAGCCGCCAGCGCCCGTCCGCGACCTGAAAGGCGCGCAAAAGCGTGCCGTCCCGTGCCACCACCTCGGCCCCGACCTGCACATCAAGCCGGGGGATCCTGGTCGCTGCGACCCAGTCGTCAAACCGGTCCCGCGCGCCGGCTCCAAGGCCAAGCAGCAAGACAGTCGCAAACAGTACAAGGGCAACGCGGCGCGGACTCATGCCTGATCCATACGCCAGTTGGCAGGAAGAGAGAAACGGCTGTTTGTACGATGGGGATGTCTCTGATATGCTGGTTCAGGCCAGTATCCTGGAGCGGTTAGCCTGGGCCCACTTTACCTGCACCCAAGGGCGCTGGGGGCTTATCCCCGCGCGTGCGGGGAACATGCCCTTACAATCTGCTTGATTTGCTGCCGGAATGGCCCATCGCCGCGCCCTCGGGGAACATAAGGGCGCCAACATGCCCGACAATATGTCGTCTGGTTCATCCCTGCACGGCACACGCGGGGCACACCCTATCCTGACGGTGATGCCGCCTGATCGTCCGGAGCCTCTCGGTCGATTCGGCGAACGTAAGATCATCGTGCCGGGGGCGGCTACTTCTCGGTGTCCTCGCCGAAAAGCCCCTTCAGGCCGCGTGCGATCAGATTGCCGACCCGGGGGCGGGGCTGGTGGATGAAGGGCAGCGGACGGCAGACCTCCATCGCTGCGATGCCGACCCGGGCGGTCAGAGCCCCGTTGACCACCCCTTCGCCAAAGCGTTTCGAGACCTTGGCGAGCAGTCCCCCTCCGGCGACGGTGTGGATCAGGTCGTCGCCGGCCGCGACCGCCCCGGTGGCGATCAGATGGGTCATCACGGTGCGCGCCAGCCGCCAGCCGCCCACTGCGCCCGCCCGACCGCCATAGATTTCGGCCATGCGGCGGATCATGCGCAGGTTTGCGGCCAGCGCGGCAATGATATCTGCCAGCGCCAGCGGGATCAGCGCCGTGGCGGCGGCGACGGTGCGGGCGGCTGCCTCGATCTCGCGCCGGGCCTCGATGTCGAGGGGCGCGAGCAATTCGGTCTCGGCCAGCGCGATCAGGGTTTCGGCATCATAGGTATCGCCCTTGCGTTCGCGCAGGCGCGTCAGGCCCCATTCAAGCTCGGGCCGGGCGCGATACAGGCTTTCCATCCGGTCCACCACATGCCGCGCCGACCTCAAGTCGTTTGCAGCCAGTGCCGCCCCGGCCTCGCGGTTAATGCCGTCGATGGCGGCAAAGCGCGACCAGGCACGGAATTCGCGAAACGCCATCGCCAGCGCGGCAAGGCAGAACAGGACCATCAGGCCGATGCCGATCCAGCCCAGCAGCGGGTAGCTGTTCAAGAGGTCGGTCAGATAGCGCAGCGCGGCGACCGACAGCAGAAAGGTGAACAGCGCGACCCCGGTATTGATAAAGAACCGTGTCAGCCGTGACGGGCCACGCCCGACCAGCCGCGCCACAAGCTGCATGGTGCGCGGCTGTGGCAGGGGGGCCAGGCCGTCGTCAATCATCGGCGCATCCGCGGGCGAGGGTGCGGCGTCGCCTTCGCGCAGCTCGGTCCGGGGTGGCTTGCGGTCGCGCTGATCGGGGCGGGGATCGAACTGGGCGCCGGGTTGTGGCGGTTCAGTCCGGGACAGCTCGGGCTGGACATCGTCCAACTCCAGCAGAACCGGTCCGCGCCGTTTCGGAGGTTCAGCCATTGCGCTCTCCTATAGCCTGTCGCCGATCAGGAATTCGGCCGCGCGGTCCAGACGAATATGCGGAGGTCCATCGCCCGGCCGCATCGTGTTCGGTGCCGGGGCAAAGTTCATGATCGCGTAATCTCCGTCCAGCCAGCGCGTCGCGCCCTGACTGGCGGGAACCAGCAGTTCCGATGGGTTGGCCGGCAACTCTCCGGGGTAGAATGCCGCCTGCCGCCCATCCATCAATGTGCCGCGCACGGCGGGCAGGTCCTCGCCGTCCTGCCGGATCATCTCTTCGGTGGTGGTGCGCAGCGAGGCGATGGACATGGCCTCGGTCCGCGCACCCGAGAAATCGGCGCGGTCGCGGGCCTCGCGCAGCATGGCGGTGGTGATGCCGGTCAGGCGCGGGTGCTGGATATGGTGCAGATGGTCGGCCTTGGTCGCGGCAAAGAGGATGCGTCCCACGCGCCGCGCACCCAATAGCTGGGCAAGCCAGCCCGCGCGTCCGGGTCGGAATGCGCCAAGGATATCGGCCATGGCGCGGCGCATATCCTCGACCGCCTGCGGCCCTGCATGGATCGCGCCCAGCACATCCATCAGCACGACCTGCCGGTCGATGCGGGCGAAATGGTCGCGAAAGAAGGGCCGGACCACCTGTGCCTTATAGGCCCCAAAACGGCGGGCGAATTCGCGGCCCAGAGGCGTTGACCGCATCTCATGCGGCAGAGGGGTAAAGGTCAGCGCCGGAGAGCCGTCAAGCTCCCCCGGCATCAGGAAACGGCCGGGGGTGCAGTCCGACCAGCCCGCTTCGCGCGCCAGATGCAGGTGACGGGTATAGGCAGAGGCCAGCGCCTGCGCTGCCGTTTCGTCAAAGCGGGCGGTGTCGGTGCCGGCAAGTGCGGCGCGGAACTCCAGCACGCCGGGGCGCCGCTCCATCCTGTCCAGGACCTCTTGCGACCATTGATCAAAATCCTTGTCCATCAGCCGCAGGTCCAGCAGCCACTCGCCCGGGTAATCGACGATATCAAGATGCAGGACCTGCTGGCCGCGCCAGCCTGCGATCAGCCCGCGCGGCTGGACCCGCAACGACAGGCGCAACTGGCTGACGTGGCGTGTGCCCTCGGGCCAATGCGGATCGGGGCCGGTCATTGCCGCGAGATGCCGCTCATAATCAAAGCGCGGCACGGTATCGTCGGGCTGCGGCTGCAACCATGCTGCCTTGAGCGAGCCATCCGCCGCTGCGCGCAGCGCCGCCATCCGCCCCCGGTCGAGCAGGTTCGCAACCAACGAAGTGATGAACACGGTTTTGCCTGCCCGCGACAGGCCCGTCACCCCAAGGCGCAGCACCGGGTCGGAAATGCCCAGGCCCTGCATCAGATCGTCGGCTATCCCCATTCGGTCCCTCGCATTGGCCCCAGCATCGGCGGGATCAAAGATAGGCAGGCCGGGGCCGGATGTGTAGAGGTCCCTCTTTTCGCTCCGGCGGTGCTTTGCCATAACGCGGGGATGGATCTGCCCATCGACGCCGTATTGCCCGAGTTGACTGCCGCGCTGACCGCCCATGGCCGCGCGGTTCTGATGGCACCGCCGGGTGCGGGCAAGACGACGCGCGTGCCTTTGGCGCTGTTGCCGGTCGTCGCGGGCCGGATCGTCATGCTCGAGCCGCGCCGCCTTGCCGCCCGTGCCGCGGCCGAGCGTATGGCCGAAACGCTGGGCGAGCCTTTGGGTCGCACAGTCGGCTATCGCATCCGCGGCGAGGCGGTGCCGGGCGCGCGTATCGAGGTGGTGACCGAGGGCATCCTGACCCGGATGATCCAGTCCGACCCCGGGCTTTCCGGCATCGGTTGCGTGATCTTTGACGAATTTCACGAACGCAGCCTGAACGCCGATCTTGGCCTTGCCCTGACGTGGGAGGCGCGCCAGGCCCTGCGTCCAGACCTTGCGTTGCTGGTCATGTCAGCGACGCTTGATGCCGAGCCGGTGGCGGCGCTGCTTGAGGATGCGCCTGTCATCCGCTCTGAAGGCCGCGCCTTTCCGGTCGAAATCCGCTGGCTGGGCCGTCCCCTGCCCGCAGGGGCCCGGCTGGTGCCCGAGGCGGCGCGGCTGATCGCCGAGGCCGAGTCGACGACCCGTGACACTGGCGGCACCATCCTGGCCTTTCTGCCGGGCGAGGGAGAGATTCGCCGCGTCGGGGCAATGCTTGATACCGATGCCGAAGTGCTGCCTCTTTTCGGCAACATGGACTTCAGGGCCCAGCGCGCTGTTTTGCATCCGACGGGTGGCGGGCGGCGGCGGATCGTGCTGGCAACCTCGATCGCCGAGACCTCGCTGACCATTCCAGATGTGCGGGTGGTCGTGGATGCGGGCCGGGCGCGGCGCGCGCGCTTTGATCCCGGTTCGGGCATGTCGCGGCTGGTGACCGAGCGGGTCAGCCGGGCCGAGGCCGAACAGCGCCGGGGCCGTGCCGGACGAGTCGCGCCCGGCATCTGCTACCGGCTATGGGCGCGGGCCGAAGAAGGGGCCCTGCCAGCCTTTGCCCCACCCGAAATTGCGGTGGCCGATCTGACCGGATTGGTGCTGGAACTGGCGATCTGGGGTTCGGATGGGCGAGACCTTGCCTTTCTGACCCCGCCGCCCGAGGCAGCTTTGGCCGAGGCGCGGGCGCTGCTGCGCGATCTTGGCGCGTTGGATTCATCTGATCGTATTACCGATCATGGGCGGCGGCTGGCACCTTTGCCGCTGCATCCGCGGTTGGCGCATATGCTGGTCACTGCGGGGCGCGAGGCAGCCGATCTGGCTGCGCTGATGGCCGAGCGTGACCCGCTGACAGGCGCGCCTGCTGATCTGACCCTGCGGCTTGCCGCAATCCGTGACCAGCGCGCCTATCAGGACCGTCACCCCTGGCCTGTAAACCCCGGTCCGTTGCACCGCATTCGTGATGAGGCCAAGCGCCTGCGTCGCATGGCGGGGGATGGAGCTGCGGCGGGGCTGTCGCCCGGCGCGATGGCGGCGCTAGCCTATCCCGACCGCATCGGATTGCGCCGCAAGGGCGATCAGCTGCGTTATGTCCTGTCAGGCGGCAAGGGTGCGGTTCTGCCCGAGGGCGATGCTTTGGCCGGCGATCGCCTGATCGTCGCCACCGATCTGGACGGAGACACCCGTGAGGCGCGGATCCGCATGGCCGCCCCCATCAGCGAGGAAGAGCTTCGCGCCCTGTTTCCCGATCGTATCGAAAGCGTCGAACTGGTCGAATGGTCGCGCCGCGACAACCGCGTCATCGCTCGTCGGCAGGAACGGCTGGGTGCGTTGGTGCTGGCTGATCGTGCGATGGACGACGCCGACCCTGCGGCCCTTGCGCGCGCCGCCTTTGAGGGGCTGCGCGCCAATGGCCTGAGCTGGACCCCCGCGGCGGCGAGGCTGCGGGCGCGGATCGCTCTGATCCCTGAGCTGGGTGCGGTGGATGATGCAAGCCTGCTTGCTGAACCTGACTGGCTGCTGCCCTGGCTCGGCAGGGTGCGGACACTTTCAGATCTGCGCGGACTCGATCTGACCGAGGCGCTTAAGGCCCGTATCGGCTGGGATGGGCAGCGTCGGCTGGACAAAGAGGCTCCGGCATATTTCCTGACACCTTTAGGCCGCAAACTGCCCATTGATTATGATCACGAGACCCCTTCGATCGAGCTGAGGCTGCAAGAGCTTTTCGGTGTCGCGCGGCATCCGCGCGCAGGTGGCAGGCCCCTACGCATCACCATGCTGTCACCCGGGGGCAAGCCCGTCGCGGTGACGACGGACCTGCCGGGTTTCTGGGCGGGCGGCTATGCTGATGTCCGCAAGGATATGCGTGGTCGCTATCCACGCCACCCCTGGCCAGAGAACCCGCTGGAGGCCGACCCGACCACCCGCGCCAAACCGCGCGGGACCTGATGGTCAGGCGCTTCTTAGCCGCCGCAGCCGGAAGGCCAGCGCGATCATCACCACGCCGATCAGCAGCGCAAAGGTTCCGATCAGCCATGCGATGCTGAGCAGGCCCGCCGCCGGCAGCAGCGCCATCAGCACACCCCAGGTGATAAGCAGCAGCCCGCTGAGTCCCAGCGCCCATTCACCCTCGATCTCGTGCCGCAGGCGGATGGCGGCGACGATGCGGAAGACACCGGCGACCACACCCCAGGCGGCCATCCAGATGATGAAGGCCAGCGCCGTCGCCTCGGGCCAGAACAGGGCCATCAGGCCGATGACAATGGACAGCAACCCGTCCAGCGCCCAGGCCCACCAGCCATCGTCCGAAGACTTGCGACGGAAGGCAATGACGATCGCCATGACCCCGTCAAAATTGCATAGGCACCAAAGACCAGCAGCAGCATATAGACCGTCAGGCCCGGCCAGACCAACGCCATCAGGCCGAAAAGGATGGCCGCGATGCCGCGCAAAAGCGGCACCCACCAATGGTCGGCCATCACACGGATCAGATTTTCCATGATCGTCATCCCCCTTTCCAGGATTACCGGACCAAATCATATTGTTCCGGTGTGACAGGGAAATATTAACATGGTGTTAAGCGGAACGGCCTGCAAGCGCGAGTTCATCCATAGGTTGTAACGAAATCGCTACAGCGCCTCAGCCAAGCCGTGGGGGCAGGGTCAGGCCGCGCAGGATTTCGATTGCGGGCATGGGGCGTTTGCCTTCGCGCTGGGCCTCAAGCACCTCGACCGCGCCTTCGCCGCAGGCGATGGTAAAGCCCGACAGAACTTGCCCCGGCGCACCTGAACCGGGGGCAAGGCGCGAGCGCAAAAGCTTCACCCTTTCGTCCCCGATCAGACACCACGCGCCGGGAAAGGGCGACAGGCCGCGGATCTGGCGGTCGATCTGGGCGGCAGGCTGGCTCCAGTCTATCCGCGCCTCGCCCTTGTCGATCTTTTGGGCGTAGGTCACGCCTTCGGCCGGTTGTGGGCGGGCAGGTTGCGGCAGACGCTCCAGCTGTTCGACGATCAGCGCGGCGCCCATCTCGGCCAGCCGGTTGTGCAGATCGGCGGTGGTGTCCTCGGGACCGATGGGGGTGCGGGCCTCGGCCAGTACCGGGCCAGTGTCCAGCCCCGCCTCCATCTGCATGATGGCGACGCCGGTTTCGGCGTCCCCGGCCATGATGGCGCGGTGGATGGGCGCCGCGCCACGCCAGCGCGGCAGCAGTGAGGCGTGGATATTCAGGCAGCCAAAGCGCGGCGCGGCCAGCACCGCAGGTGGCAGGATCAAGCCATAGGCGGCGACGACCGCCACATCGGCACCAAGATCGGCGAATTCCGCCTGATCTTGCACGGATTTCAGCCGCTCGGGCGTACGGACGGGCAGGCCCAGTTCCGCGGCAGCGCGCTGCACCGGCGAGGGGCGCGGCTTTTGCCCGCGTCCCGCCGCGCGGGGCGGTTGGGAGTAGACCGCGACGACCTCATGCTGCGTGGCGATGGCCCGCAGCGCCGGGACCGAGAAGTCGGGTGTGCCCATGAAGATGACGCGCATTGCTGCCCTCCGTTACTGTGGCGACCTCATATCCCGGCTTCGGCGGCGGCAAAACCCATGAAGGCGCGGATATGGCGGGTCGCCTGTGCCCGGGCTGGTGCATTGAACTCCAGCGGTGAGAGTATGGAACGCTCACTTTGGTCAAAGCCGTGGTTGATGCCGGGATAGGTGATGACGTCGAGATGCGTACCTGTGGCGGCAAGATCCGCCGCCATCTGTTGGCAATCGGCGGAATCGGTGATCGAATCCTCGGCCGCCAGCAGCATCAGCATTCGCACCCGACCCGGCCACGGCCCCTTGGCCGCACCACTTAGCAGGCCGCAATAGGGGTAAAGCACCACCGCTGGCCCAAGCTGGGCGGTCAGGCTGTCGGGCGGCACGGGCCATTCCGAAAGGCCGGGAGGGGGCGTGTCAGAGGACAGCTCGCGCATCAGCTCCATCACCGTCCAGCCCCCATGCGACGCCCCGAGCAGCGCCACATCCGAGGCATTGATCCCCGGCATGTCGCGCAGCGCCGCGAGTGCCACGGCCAGATCGGCGGCCCGCTCGGCCCCTGGCAGGACCTGCCCCGCGCAAAGCGCCCGCCACGCCTGTGCCCTGTCCAGCGATCTTGGCGCGTGGCTGTCAAGGATCAGCGCCGCCCGGCCCATGGCAACGTATTGTTGCGCCCAATAATCCATATTGTCATGCACCCCGTCGCAGCCCGACAGCAGGATTGCGGCGGGATGCGGGCCTGGCCCTTCGGGGCGCAAAATGCGCCAGTAGGGTTCAAGCCGCGCCAGCCGTTCGGCGGGGGGTTCGGTCGCGGGCTGCCAGCCGGCATAGTTGCGCGCCGTGTTCAGCACGAGCACAAGCAGCACCAGCCCGGGCAGCACCAGCGCCAGGATCAGCCCTTTGCGCATCCCAGCCTTCCGTTCTGACCGCAGATGGCCTTGAGCCGCTGTGTGTCGGCGGCGCTCCAGCCCTCGGGGGCGGTCACGGATACCCAGCCATCAATATAGTCATGCGCGTGATAGGTATGGCCAAATCCGGGCGGGGCCGAGGTCGAAACCAGCAAGTCCACCGCCAGCTGCAACTGTGTCACCACCGGGGTAAAGCGCAACCGGGGCGAAACATCGGGGGCCAGCGGCTCGCGCATCCATTGCGGTTCGCGCCACAGCGAGACGGGATCATAGAAGACGATCGGATCGCTGGCATATTGCAGGAACAGGATGCGCAGCCGGCCCCATGGGCGACCCGAGCGGTCGGGCGATGCGAACTGGCTTGCATAGCGGATCACCTCGCCGTCATCGACATCGGGCAGGACAAGGCGGCTGCCGGGTTCGCGTGCGTCATTGGCCTGACGCCACAGGGTCGACGGAAAGGGCGGCCCGGCCCAGAACGCGCCCGAGACCGGTTCGTTCATCATCTGGAACGGGTTGAAGGCATACATCGACGACCAGGCCCCAAGCGAGATGCCGTGCAGATAAAGGCGTGGTCTTTGGTCCTGCGGCAGCTGGCGCCAGTGGTCATAAATGACGCGCATCAGCGCCGTGGTCTGGTCAAGGCCGGATTCGGTCTCAAAGATCAGGGCCAGAGGGCTTTGCAGATAGGAATATTGCACCCCTACCGTCGCCACGTCTCCGCCATGCATATATTCCAGCGCATCGTAACTTGCCGGGTCCATCCAGCCGGTGCCGGTCGGGCTGGCCAGCACCAGCACCTTGCGGTCAAAGGCGCCGACGCGCAGCATTTCGTCCAGTGCCACCTTGGCGCGGACCTCGGGGTCCTTGTCCTGCGCAAGGCCGACATAGATGCGCAAAGGCTCTTTGGCCGGACGGCCGGTAAAGGCCGAGATATCGCTGGCGCGCGGCCCGCTTAGCACAAAGTCGCGGCCAGGCTTGCCCATCAGCCCCCAATCGACCCCCGAGGCGGCCGAGCCTGACTGCCATGGCTCGGATGGTGGGCCAAGGTTGGGATCGGTCAGGTGCTGGGCGGCGGCGTAAGAGCGGTCGGCAATGCGCATCGCCCAGTTCACCACCCCGTCGCGGGTCAGGGTGACGACGATCATCGCGGCGAGCAAAAGCCCCAGCACGTTGGCGCTGCGCGAGGGGATATGGCGCGCAAGCCGCAGGCGCAGAAGGTCAAACAGCGCTTGCAGCCCCCGACCGAACAGAAACAGAGCCAGAAACACCACCAGTGCCAGTCCCAGCATCTTGGCGGTGTTATTGGCCTCAAGATCCGGCATGCCCATGCGGACACGGATGCTGTTTTGCCACTCGACAGACAGGATGAGGGCGCGTGCGAGCAGGATCAGCACCGGCACCGCCAGGACCGCATGGGCGATACGGGCGGCGCGGTCTTTCAGTCCCGGCAGCTCAAGCGTGCGCCAGATCGCCAGCAGGAACTGGGTCAGCACATAGCCCGCCGCCATGGACATGCCTGCCAGCACCCCCTGCATCATCCAGTCGCGTGGAATGAGCGAAGGGGTCAGTGACGCTGAAAATAACAGCAATCCGGCCAGAAGAGGGAGGAGGGAGAACATGTGCTGGGTCCAGGCGCTGGTTGCGACCCAAGCCTAACCCCCCGCATTGCGAAAGAAAACCGTCAGCGGCGGGTCAGCTTGGCCGATTTGGCCACCATCATCTTGCGACGCAGGGGGCTGAGGTGATCGACGTAAAGCCGGCCGTTCAGGTGGTCGATCTGATGCTGTACCGAGGTCGCCCACAGGCCGACGAAATCCCGGTCCTCGATTTCACCGTCGGCGTTCAGAAAGCGCACGGTGACAGCGCGGGGCCGCTCGATCCGGGCCGAGACGCCGGGCAGGTTGGGGCTTGCCTCTTCATGGGGGCGCAGTTGCACGCTGGCATGCAGCACCTCGGGATTGGCCATGCGCACCGCCTGACCACGCTTTTCCGATGCGTCGACCACCGCCAGCCGCATCATGATCCCGATCTGGGGTGCGGCAAGGCCGACGCCCGGCATTGCCTCCATCGTGTCGATCATGTCGTCCCAGATCATCCGCACGGTTTCGGTGATCTCGGCGACCGGCTCGGCCGGAGTGTGCAACCGGCGGTCGGCATAGGGCAGGAAAGGGCGGATGGTCATCGAAAGGGCCTTGTCAGCAGAGAAAGCCCGGCTAGCACGGCGGCAGACGAAGGTAAATCATTCCCCTGTGTCCTGCGGTCCCGTGCCAAAATCAAGGATCAGGCGACCGTCGAGATGGTCTGCCTCATGCTGGGCGATACGTGCCTCGATCCCTGTCAGGGTCAGGCTTTGCGGCTGGCCTGCAAGATCAAGGCAGCGCAGCCGCACCGTGACTGGTCGAGTTACCGCCACCGGATGATCGAGGATTGAAAGGCAGGCTTCCTCCATCGTGCCCACCTCGCTGCCGAGGGGCTCGATCTCGGGGTCGATCACAATGCGCGGACTGGGTGCACCCTCTTTCCAGCCGTGATCCATGACAAAGATGCGCCAGGGCTTGCCGATCTGCGGTGCGGCAAGGCCACGCCCACCCGCGTCATACATGGTTGCCAGCAGATCGGCGGCAAGTTCATTGATCCGGTCGCGGGACAGCGCCGCTGCCGGATCGCAGCGGTGACGCAATGCGGGATGGGGATGGATCAGGACGGGCCGGACGCGGCCCTGTCTTGCAGGCGCAGGGGGTGCGGGCTTAGCCACGACCCCGCTCACGCTTGAGCTTGACCATCTTGCGGGTGATCATCTGGCGCTTGATCGGGCCGAGATAGTCGATGAACAGCTTGCCATCGAGGTGGTCGATCTCGTGCTGGGCGCAGGTGGCCCACAGCCCTTCAAAATCGCGCTCATGGGTTTTGCCGTCGAGGCCCAGCCAGCGGACCTTGACCTGGGCGGGCCGGGTCACATCGGCATATTGGTCGGGGATCGAGAGGCAGCCTTCCTCATAGGTGTTCAGCTCGTCGGAACGCCAGGTGATCTCGGGGTTGACCATGACCACGGGGTTGCGCGGGGCCTCGGGGTCCTTTTCGCAGTCCATGACGTAAAGCCGTGACAGGACGCCAACCTGCGGCGCGGCCAGGCCAACGCCCGGCGCGTCATACATCGTGGCCAGCATGTCGGCGGCCAGCGTTTCGATCTCGGGGGTGATGCGGGCCACAGGCTCGCAGATCTTTTTCAGCCGCGGATCGGGGTGGAGGATGATGCTGCGCAATGTCATGCCCGTGATCTAGGGCAAGCCTTGGCCTTGCGCAACAAGCCGCTATGGTGTCAGCGAATGGAAACCGAGGTATGACCCATGACGCTGCCTGACTTTGACGAGTTGATCGACCGCACCGGAACCACCTGCTCCAAATGGGATGACATGCAGGCGACCTATGGCGTCTCGCCTCGTGACGGGATCGCGATGTGGGTGGCGGATATGGATTTTCGCCCGCCCGCTTCGGTGCAGCAGGCGGTCGAGCGTCTGGCCGCGCATGGCGTCTATGGCTATCCCGGCGCGAACCCGGCTTATATCGAATCGATCCGCTGGTGGATGGCAAACCGCCACGGCTGGCAGGTTGAGCCTGAATGGATCCTGTCTGCGCATGGGCTGGTGAACGGAACCTCGATCTGTGTCGATACCTTCACCCAGCCGGGCGACCGCGTCATCCTGATGACCCCGGTCTATCACGCCTTTGCCCGGGTCGTCCGCGCCTCTGGCCGCGAGGTGGCCGAGTTTCCGCTGGTCATTGAGGACGGTCAGTACCGTCTGGACTGGGAGGGCTGGCAAAGCCTGCTGACCGGACGCGAACGGATGCTGATCCTTTGTTCGCCCCATAACCCCGGTGGCCGGGTCTGGAGCACCGAGGAACTGCGCCAGATCGCCGATTTCTGTGCAGCCCATGACCTGATTCTGGTCTCGGACGAGATCCATCACGATCTGGTCATGCCGGGCAGCCCGCGGCATACGGTTTTGGCCAATGCTGCGCCCGAGGCTGCGGCGCGGCTGATCACGCTGACCGCCGCGACCAAGACCTTTAACATTGCGGGCGCACATATCGGCAATCTGATCGTGGCCGATGAGGGGCTGCGCAAGCGGCTGCAGGACCGGATGATGGCCGGGGGCATCTCGCCCGGGCTTTTCGGGCCGGCCATGGTCGCCGCCGCCTATTCGCCCGAAGGGGCCGCCTGGGTCGATGCGCTGGCCGATTACCTTGACGGCAACCGCCGCATCTTTGACGACGGGGTGGGCGCGATCCCCGGCCTTGGCTCAATGCCCTTGCAGGCGACCTATCTGGCGTGGGTCGATTTCTCGGGCACCGGGATGGAGCGGGCCGAGTTTACCCGCCGGGTCGAGCAAGGTGCCCGAATCGCCGCCAACCACGGCGGCACCTTTGGCACCGGAGGCGAAAACTTCCTGCGGTTTAATATCGCCACCCAGCGCGCCCGTGTCATCGAGGCGGTGGGACGGCTGCAAGAGGCATTCCGCGACCTGCAATGAAGCGGCTTGGCGCGATCTTTTCGGTGCTTTGCCTTGCGGCGTTGCTGTGGGGGCTGTGGCTGATCTGGGCCCCTCAGCCCGCCACCTTGCCGCCGCCGGGCAGTACGCAGCCGCCAGCTTCGGGCTGGCACTGGCCGCGGCTGCCCGAATTCCGGCTGCCCCATATCGCGCTGCCGCCGATCTTTCAGCGCCCGCCAGCGCGGCCCGAGGCGCCCATTGCCTCGTCCGTACAGCGCATTCTGGTCGAAAAAGCTGCCCGCCGGATGACCGTCTATCAGGAAAGCGGACCGCCCAGGACCTTTCGCATCGCGCTTGGCTTTGCGCCAGATGGTGACAAAAGCCGTGAAGGCGACGGCCGCACCCCCGAAGGCATTTTTCGCATCGACCGGCTGAACCGCAACAGCGCCTATCACCTGTCGCTTGGCATCGACTATCCCCAGCCTCATCACCGCGAGGCGGCCCGGCGCATGGGTGTCAGCCCGGGCGGAGACATCATGATTCACGGCCAGCCGAACCAGATCCCCGACGGCTATCGCGTCAAGGGTGACTGGACTGCCGGCTGCATCGCCGTCACCAATGACGAGATCGAAGAGATCTTTGCCCATGCCCGTGTCGGCACCGAGGTCGAGATCCTGCCCTGAGGTTCGCCCTTGCGTGCCATCTTGCCGCAGCCTCTGCCCAAGGATAAGGCAGACACATGAATTTTGTCCGCTATATCCCCCATCTGCGCGCAACACTGGCGCTGGGTCTGCCGCTTGTCGGCAGCCACCTTGCGCGCATGGCCATTCATGTCGCCGATACGGTGATGATGGGGTGGTATGGCGTGACCGAGCTGGCCGCTTTGGTCATTGCGGTGTCGTTCTTTAACATCCTGTTCTTTCTGGGTATGGGGTTCGGCATCGGGGTCATGGGCCTGATCGCCACCGCCATTGCGCGGGGGGATGAGGTCGAGGTCCGCCGTTCGGCCCGCATGGCGCTGTGGCTGTCGGTGATCTATGCCGTGCTGGTGTTGCCGGCGATGTGGTATTCTGGCCCGATCCTGCTGGCTGTCGGGCAAAAACCCGATGTCGCCCAGCTGGCCCAGGACTATCTGCGCATCGAGGGTGTCGGCCTGATCGCCGTTCTGTGCCAGCTGACGCTGAACAGCTATCTGGCGGCGATGGAGCGTACGCAGGTCGTGCTGTGGATCACGCTTGCCGGGTTGCCGGTGGTGATTTTCCTGAACTGGGTGCTGATCTTTGGCAATATGGGCATGCCGGAAATGGGCGTGCGTGGGGCGGCGATTGCGGCGGTCGTTGTGCAATATGTGGGGCTGCTCGCGATCGCGGCCTATGCCGCATGGCTGCCGGTGGCACGCAAATACCGGCTGTTCCAGCGCTTTTGGCGCCCGGACCGGACCGAGATGCGCGCGGTCTTTTTGCTGGGTCTGCCCATCGGTCTGACCATGGTGGCCGAGGGTGGGCTATTTGTCGGCTCGAACGTGATGATGGGCTGGATCGGCACGCGAGAGCTTGCGGCGCATGGAATTGCGCTGCAGCTGGCCTCGCTGACCTTTATGCTGCATCTGGGCATGTCGAACGCAGCCACCGTGCGCGTCGGGCAGGCCAAAGGCCGCGGCGATGCGCTGGGGATGCGTGATGCGGGAATTACGGTGACCGTGGTTTCGGCCGTGATCGCGGTACTTGCCGTTGCAGCATTCGAGCTGTTTCCGCGCCAATTGGTCGGGCTGTATCTCGACGCGACCCATGCTGAAACCCCGGCTATCATCGAGATTGCGGCGGCGCTGCTGTTTTACGCAGGTCTGTTCCAGCTGACCGATGCCATGCAGGTGATCGGGCTGGGGCTTTTGCGCGGGGTGCAGGACACCCGGGTTCCCATGGTCATTGCAGCAGTCAGCTATTGGCTGGTCGGCATCCCGGTTGCCTATGGCCTGGCCTTCATTGCGGGGATCGGTCCGGCCGGATTGTGGCTGGGGCTGGTGGCGGGGCTGACCTGTGCTGCGGTCCTGCTGATGCGCCGCTTCTGGCGCGGACTTGCGCGGGGGGACTGGACCCGCGCCGCGCCGACGGTCTAGTCTGTCGCCGTCTGAGATCAAGAGGATCGCCATGCGCCCGGTTTTTGTCCAGTTCCGCTGCTCGCCCGGCAAGACCTATGAGGTCGCTGATGCGATCTATGACCGCGAGGTCGTGAGCGAGCTTTACTCGACCTCGGGTGATTATGATCTGCTGGCCAAGATCTATGTGCCCGAGGATCAGGATGTCGGGCGTTTTCTGTCGGAAAACCTGTTCGACATTCCCGGCATTGTCCGGACGCTGACGACGATCACCTTCAAGGCGTTCTAGGTCCGGCTTTCCGGGGGCTTTGTCCCATGGATATTTAGACACGAAAGAAGCGGAGGCGAGGGGCACCCTTGCGCGCGGATCGCGATTGGGTTTTCTGTTGCGGCATGACACGTTTTCGTTTCGCCCCTATTCCCGCCGGACTGCCTGCGACGGTCCCCTTTACCGGTCCCGAGACGCTGGAGCGTCGGCGCGGTGCGCCCTTTCGCGCCCGGCTGGGGGCGAATGAGAACGGCTTTGGCCCCTCTCCCAAGGCGGTCGAGGCGATGGCGCGCGCGGCGGCCGAGGTCTGGAAATACGGCGATCCTGACAGCCATGATCTGCGCCATGCTTTGGCGGCGCATCATGGTGTTGCTCCTGAGAACATCATGCTGGGCGAGGGGGTTGACGGGCTTTTGGGTCTGCTCGTGCGGCTGATGGTGGCCCCGGGCGAAGCGGTGGTGACTTCTGAGGGGGCCTATCCGACCTTCAATTATCACGTTGCCGGTTTTGGTGGACGGCTGAGCAAAGTTTCCTATCGTGACGATGCCGAGGACCCCGATGCCCTGATTGCGGCAACGCGTGAGACCGGGGCGCGGCTTGTCTATCTGGCCAATCCCGACAACCCGATGGGCAGCTGGCACGAGGGGGCGCGGATCGAGGCGATGCTGGATGATCTGCCCGAAGGCAGCCTGCTGGTTCTGGATGAGGCGTATGCTGAATTCGCCCCTGTTTTGGCCATTCCCCGGATTGACCCGGAAGATGCGCGGGTGATCCGGTTCCGGACCTTTTCCAAGGCCTATGCCATGGCCGGGATGCGCATCGGCTATGCCATCGGTCCGGCCGAGCTGATCGCCGGGTTCGACCGCATCCGCAACCATTTCGGCATCAGCCGAACCGCCCAGATTGGTGCTCTTGCCGCGCTGGAGGATCAGGACTGGCTGGGCCATGTGCAGGCCCAGACCGCCGCGGCCCGTGCCCGGATCGCCGGGATTGCAGCTGACAACGGGTTGAGCGCCCTGCCTTCGGCCACGAATTTCGTCACCATCGACTGCGGCCGCGATGGCGCCTTTGCCCGCGCCCTGCTTGAGGCGCTGGCGAGCGAGGGCATCTTTGTACGCATGCCCGGCGTTGCACCGCTTGACCGCTGTATCCGCGTCTCATGCGGGCCTGAGGCAGAGCTTTCTGCTTTTGCCGAGGCGCTGCCGCGCGCGCTGGCCGCCCTAGCTTAGAGGCAGGGCGGTCGTCGCCTTGAGCTCTTCCATCGACAAAAGCGCGGTGACGTTGTGGATCCTGACCTCTGAGATCAGCGCCTGATAAAAGCGGTCATAGGCGCGCGCGTTGCGGACCCGGACCTTAAGGATGTAGTCGATGTCGCCGGCCAGGCGGTGCGCCTCGATCACCTCGGGGCGCGAGCGGACGGCGGACAGAAAGCGTCGCGCCCATTCGGGGTCATGCTCGCTGGTGCGGATCAGCACGAAGAAACAGGCGTCGAGCCCAAGGGAATCGGGGTCAAGCAGCGCGACCTGGGCGCGGATCACTCCGGCCTCGCGCAGCTTGCGAATCCGGTTCCAGACCGGGGTCTTGGACGCCCCCACACGGGCCGCAATATCGTCCAGCGACAGGGTCGCGTCCTCTTGCAGCAGGGACAGGATTTTGCGGTCAGTGTCGTCCAGCCGGATGGGTGTTTGTCGCTCGTCGCTCATTGTGAAATTGCGTCCTGACTATTTGCGCCATTACGGGACATGTTTCTTATTTTTCTGGCCCACTCGTCAATATGGGGGATTTTTTTCTATATAGACAGGACAGGAAACGAAAGGCAAAGGGCCATGTCCAAAGGCTTTACCCCATCCCCCGCGACCCCCGCCGTCATTACCGCCAATGATCTGCGTCAGGGCCATTGCGTGTGGATGCGCGACGGGGGCTGGACCGCTGACCCGCGTGAGGCCGATCTGTTCGAGGATGAGGCCATCGCCGATCTGGCGCTGCTCGACGCTTTGTCGCAGGGCAATATCGTCGTCGGCCCCTACCTGGCCGAGGCCCGCCGCGGTCCCGATGGCCGCCCCGAGCCCACGCATTTCCGCGAAGCGTTCCGCCGCCGCGGTCCGTCCAATTATTTCCACGGCAAGCAAGCCGAGTTCGCCCAGTCCGAAGTCGAGGCCAGCAATGTTTGACGCGCGTCCCCAGCACAACGAATACCTGCGCCACCGCGCCCAGCAATTCCGCCAGCAGGTCGAGCGGCGCTTGAACGGCAGCCTGACCGAGGATGAGTTTCGCCCTCTGCGGCTGATGAATGGTGTCTACCTGCAGCTGCATGCCTATATGCTGCGGGTGGCCATTCCCTATGGCACGATCAGCCCCGACCAGATGCGCACGCTGGCGCTGCTGGCCAAGAAATGGGACAAGGGTTACGGTCACTGGACTACCCGCCAGAATATCCAGTTCAACTGGCCGAAGCTGGTTGATATCCCGGATATGCTGGACGCTTTGGCCGATGTCGGGCTGCATGCCATCCAGACCTCGGGCAACACGATCCGAAATGTGACGACTGATGCCTTTGCCGGCGCGGCTGCTGACGAGGTTGCCGATCCGCGCCCCTATGCCGAGCTGCTGCGGCAATGGTCCACCGACCATGGCGAATTCCAGTTCCTGCCGCGCAAGTTCAAGATCGCCGTCTCGGGCGGCAAGAGGGACCGCGCGGTCATCGCCGCCCATGACATCGGCCTGCGCCTTAAGCGTAACGAGCAGGGTGAACTGGGCTATCAGGTCTGGATCGGCGGCGGGCTGGGCCGTACGCCCTTGCTGGGGCAGGTGGTGCGTGAGTTCCTGCCCGAAGGCGATCTGCTGCCCTATGTCGAGGCGATCATCGCGACCTACAACCTCTCGGGCCGGCGCGACAACAAATACAAGGCGCGCATCAAGATCACCGTGGCCGAGCGCGGCCTTGACGTGATGCGCGAAGAGATCGAGGCCGAGTTTGAGCGTCGCCGCAAGGTCTTTACCGGCGTCGATCAGGACCTGCTGGCCGCGCTGAAAAGCCTTTACGCCCCACCAGCCTTCCGTAACGAGCCCGAAGGTGATTACGAACAGCACCGCGCGGCAAATCCGGCCTTCCGCAGCTGGACCGACACCAACCTGTCGGCCCATAAGGTCGATGGCTATGCCAGCGTCACCGTCACCTTTAAGGCACCGGGCGCGACGCCGGGCGATGCTTCGGCTGAACAGATGCGCCTGCTGGCCGATCTGGCCGAGCGTTACGGCCATCACGATCTGCGCATCAGCCATGAACAGAACGTGGTCCTGCCGCATGTTCACAAATCGGACCTGTTCGCGGTCTATCAAGAGCTGAAGGCAGCCGGTCTGGCCACCGCCAATGCCGGGCTGATCAGTGATATCGTTGCCTGCCCGGGCATGGATTACTGCACGCTGGCGACTGCCCGCTCGATTCCGATCGCACAGGACATCGCCGAGCATTTCCGCGCCCGTGGTCTTGAAGAAGAGATCGGCCAGTTCAACATCCGCATCTCGGGTTGCATCAACGCCTGCGGCCATCATCACCTGGGCCATATCGGTATTCTGGGCCTCGATCGTGCCGGGGTCGAGAACTATCAGATCACGCTGGGTGGTGACGGTTATGACATTCCGGCCATTGGCCAGCGCGCCGGCGCTGGCTTCCCGGCCGAAGAGGTGGTGCCGGCCATCGACCGCGTCATCAACGCCTATCTGGAACTGCGCGAATCGCCCGAAGAGCGCTTTATTGACACCTATCGCCGTGTAGGGGTGGCTCCGTTCAAGGCGGCGCTGTATCCGGCCGATGCTTGATCAGACGCTGGATGCCCGCGCCGCGCGGCTGAACGACCGCTATCGTCACCATGCCGCGACCGAGGTGTTGCGGCGTGCCCTGCGCGACCCCGATCTGGGCGAGACGGCGCTGGTTTCCAGCTTCGGTTCGGAATCGGTGGTGCTGCTGCATATGGTCTCGGTGGTGGCGCCGGGGACTCCGGTGTTGTTCATCGACACGATGATGCTGTTCCAGGAGACGCTGGATTATCAGCTTGAGGTCACCGAAAAGCTGAAGCTGACCGATGTGCGGGTGGTCCGCGCGACCGAGCGTGAGGTGGCGTTGAACGACCCCGACGGCACGCTGCACCAGTTCAACGCTGATGCTTGCTGCGATCTGCGCAAGACCGTACCGCTTGAACGTGAGCTGTCCAGGTTCGACGCCTGGATCACGGGACGCAAACGCTTTCAGGGCGGTGCCCGCAAAGAGCTTGAGTTCTTTGAGGCCGAGCCTCCGGCGCGGCTGCGCATCAACCCTCTGGCGCATTGGCGGCCGCAGGACGTTCAGGACTACATGGCCGAAAACAACCTGCCGCGCCATCCTCTGGTCGCCAAGGGTTACGCCTCGATCGGCTGCGCACCCTGCACCTCGCCCGTCAGACCAGGCGAAGACCCGCGCGCAGGGCGCTGGCGGGGCAGCGCCAAGACCGAATGCGGCATCCATTTCATCGGCGGGCGCATGGTCCGCACAGGAGCAAAGGCATGAGCGAATTCTTTCTGGTCCGCGATGACGGTTTCCACCCCCATGACGGGGCCGAGCCGGTTGTCCTGGCGCCGGATACCGATCCGGACAGCCTTGACGGCTATCTTGGTCATGAGCTGATCGCCATCGACTTTCCGGCCATGACCGACGGACGCGGCTTTTCGCTGGCCCGCATTCTGCGCGAAAAGGGCTATCAGGGCCGGCTGCGCGCGGTTGGCGGGCTGATTGCCGATCAATATGCCATGGCGCGTCGCGTGGGCTTTGACGAGGTGCAGATCCCGGCTGCGCTGGCCGAGCGCCAGCCGCAAGAGCAGTGGCTGTATCGTGCCGATTGGCAGGTCTGGGACCATCGGTCGCGGCTTGCTGGCTGAACCCGGGGTTTCACCCCGCCCCCTCATGCATTAGATAAACCGGGACCCCGATATGACGTTGGATCTTTCCGTGGATATTGCCGCCAAACCCGCCAAGACCCTGCCCGATGCCCAGACCGTGACCTCGGTCCGGCACTGGACGGATCGCCTGTTCTCGTTCCGGGTGACGCGACCGGCGTCCCTGCGCTTTCGTTCGGGCGAGTTCGTGATGATCGGCCTGCCCGATGACAATGGCAAGCCGATCCTGCGCGCCTATTCCATTGCCTCTCCGGCATGGGATGATGAGCTTGAGTTCTACTCGATCAAGGTGCCGGACGGGCCGCTGACCTCGCGGCTGCAGAACATTCAGCCGGGCGACCAGATCATCCTGCGTCCCAAGCCCGTCGGCACGCTGGTTCTGGACGCGCTTCTGCCCGGCAAGCGGCTGTGGTTCCTGGCGACCGGCACAGGCATTGCGCCCTTTGCCTCGCTGATGCGCGACCCCGAAACCTATGAGCGGTACGAGCAGGTGATCATGATGCACACCTGCCGCACCGCGGATGAGCTGACCTATGGTCGCGAGCTGGTCGAGAACCTGCGCCACGACCCGCTTTTGGGTGAGCTTTACGGTGAAGAGTTCTTTAACCGGCTGCTTTATTACCCGACGACCACGCGGGAAGAGTCGCCCTTTATGGGCCGGATTACCGATAACCTGACCTCGGGCAAGGTCTTTGCCGACCTGAACTTGCCGCCGATGGATGCAGCGAATGACCGCGCCATGATCTGCGGCAGCCTTGCCTTTAACACCGACGTCAAAGCGGTGCTTGAGGGCTTTGGCCTGCGCGAAGGCGCCAACAGCGAACCGCGCGAATTTGTGGTCGAAAAGGCCTTCGTGGGCGACGGGATCTGATTTGGCCCAGCCCGAAACCCTGAATTTTCAGGGATATTCGGGCGGGACGGCAGGCCGGCGTTGACAGTTCGTCGGCTGCCCCCCATGTTCCGGCGCCGAATCAAGCGAAGGAATCTTCATGCCTGTCGTCGTCGTTGAATCTCCGGCCAAGGCCAAAACGATCAACAAATATCTGGGCGACGACTATACCGTTCTGGCCTCGTTCGGTCATGTGCGCGACCTGCCGCCCAAGGATGGCAGCGTCGATCCCGAGGCGGATTTCGCCATGAAATGGGAGGTCGCGGCCGAATCGAGAAAGCACGTCAAGGCGATCAAGGACGCGCTGGCTTCGGACCCGACCCTGATCCTTGCCACCGACCCTGACCGCGAAGGCGAGGCGATTTCCTGGCACCTGCTTGAAACCCTTGCCCCGGCGCTGAAGAAAGGGGCCGAGGTCAGCCGTGTCACCTTTAACGCGATCACCAAATCCGCAGTGACCGAGGCCATGGCGAACCCCCGCCAGATCGACCAGCCGCTGGTCGATGCCTATCTGGCGCGGCGGGCGCTGGATTACCTTGTCGGTTTCAACCTGTCTCCGGTCCTGTGGCGCAAGCTGCCGGGTGCGAAATCGGCAGGCCGGGTGCAATCGGTCGCCCTGCGCATCATCGTTGACCGCGAGATGGAGATCGAGGCCTTCAAGGCCCGGGAATACTGGACCGTCCACGCCCGGCTTGCGACGCCGCGTGGCGATGAGTTCGATGCCAACCTGACAGTTTTTGGCGGCAGGAAGCTTGAGCGTTTCGACCTGGCGACCGAAGAGCAGGCGAAATTGGCTGTCACTGCCATCACCTCGCGCGATCTCAAGGTGCTCAGCGTTGCGGCCAAGCCTGCCAGCCGCAATCCGTGGCCGCCCTTCATGACCTCGACCCTGCAGCAAGAGGCCAGCCGCAAGCTGGGTCTTGGCGCGCGGGCTTGCATGTCCGCGGCGCAGCGCCTCTATGAGGCGGGCTATATCACCTATATGCGAACCGACGGCATCGACATGGCGCCCGAGGCGGTGATGGCGGCGCGTGATGCGATCAGGGCGCGGTTCGGCGCCGAGTACCTGCCGAAATCGCCGCGCATGTACAAGAACAAGGCCAAGAACGCGCAAGAGGCGCATGAATGTATCCGTCCGACCGACATGATGCTGTCGCCGGACCGGTTGCCGGTTTCGGACAAGGATCAAAAGGCGCTTTACGACCTGATCTGGAAGCGGACGCTGGCCAGCCAGATGGAATCGGCGCGGATGGAGCGTACCACGGTCGAGATCGGCTCGGCCGATGGACAGGTCGGTCTGCGGGCCACTGGTCAGGTGATGCTGTTTGACGGCTTTCTCAAGATCTATGATCAGGGCCGCGACGACGAAGAGGATGAGGACGGCCGCCGCCTGCCGCTGATCCACGAGGGCGAGGCCCCCGAAAAGCGTTCGGTCACGCCCGAACAGCATTTCACCCAGCCCCCGCCGCGCTATACCGAGGCAACGCTGGTCAAACGCATGGAAGAGCTGGGGATCGGCCGGCCTTCGACTTATGCCTCGATCATCGGCACGATCCAGGAACGCGACTATGTCCGCAAGGAACAGAACCGCCTGATCCCCGAGGATAAGGGCCGCCTGGTCACGATCTTTTTGCAAAAATACTTTCCGCGCTATGTCAGCTATGACTTCACCGCCAATCTGGAAGGTGAGCTGGACGATATCTCGTCGGGCGAGCGGGCCTATCGTGAAGTGCTGCGCCGCTTTTGGCGCGATTTCACCGCGGCGCTGGAAAGCACGGCGGATCTGCGTATCGGCGAAGTGCTTGAGGCGATTGACGACGCGCTGGCCCCGCATCTTTACCCGCCGCGTCCCGATGGTTCGGACCCCCGCGAATGCCCGCTGTGCCACAAGGGGCGGCTGCATCTGAAAACCGCGCGTTCAGGTGGGGCGTTCATCGGGTGTTCAAACTATCCCGAATGCCGCTTTACCCGGCCGATCAGCTCGCCCGAGGGCGAGGTCATGGGCGACACCGTCCTGGGCGTCGACAATGGTGATGAGATCAGTCTGAAGAACGGCCGATTTGGCCCCTATGTCCAGCGCGGCGAGGCGACGGCCGAGAATCCCAAGCCGCCGCGCGCCTCGATCCCCAAGGGTTGGGATACCGGGTCGGTCGATCTTGAGCGGGCGCTGGCGCTGCTGGCCCTGCCGCGCGAAATCGGCCCCCATCCCGAGGACGGCGTGCTGGTCGAGGCCGGGATCGGCCGCTATGGCCCCTATGTCAAACATGGCGCGACCTATGCCAACCTGCCCGATGTGGACGAGGTGTTTACCATCGGCATGAATCGCGCGGTCGAGGTCCTGGCCTCGAAACGGGGTCGTGGCCGGGCGGCGCCCGCTGCACCTTTGGCCGAACTGGGCGAGCATCCCCAGGGCGGGCCGGTGCAGGTGCTTGATGGGCGTTATGGGCCCTATGTCAAATGGGGCAAGGTCAACGCCACGCTGCCCAGGGATCTTGCCCCCGGCGATGTCACGCTTGAGCGCGCGCTTGAGCTGATTTCGGAGAAAGCGGCGAAATCGGGCAAGAAGCCGGCCAGGAAAGCTGCGGCGAAAAAGCCGGCAGCCGCCAAAAAGCCTGCTGCCAAGAAGACGGCCTCAAAGGCGAAAAAAGCCGAGTAACGGCGTTCCCCCGGTGGTGGGGACGCTGACCGGGACCGGATGCGGCGATCCTTTGCCGCATCGCAGGCTTGCGGCATATCGCTTTTGACCTTCGCCATTCTGCTGCTAGGCTCGCCCCTGCGCGGGTCAAGCAGAGGGCGTGATGAACAAACGAATTTTCAAAACCGGCAGCATTGCAGCATTCGCCTTGGCAGTCGGCATCAGCCAGCCTGTCATGGCGCAAGAGTCGGCGTTCTTTGATCCGATGGATCGCATCCATCCGGTCTGGGCTGAAAATGGCATGGTATCGGCCCAGGAGCGGCTGGCGGCCGAGATCGGCCGCGACATTCTGGCCAAGGGCGGCAATGCGGTCGACGCCGGTGTGGCGGTGGCCTTTGCGCTGGCGGTGACGCTGCCACGGGCAGGCAACATCGGCGGTGGTGGTTTTATGCTGATCCATGACGCCAATACCGGCCAGACCCACGCCATCGACTATCGTGAGATGGCGCCGCAGGGTGCCTCGCGCGATATGTTCCTGAATGCGGCGGGTGATGCCGACAGCGACAGGTCGCTTTACAGCGGCGCGGCATCAGGGGTGCCGGGGACGGTCGCGGGGATGAAACTCGCGCTTGAGAACTATGGCAGTATGGAATGGACCGAGGTCATCGCCCCGGCGATCCGGCTGGCCGAAGAGGGGATCACCGTCACGCCCGAGCTTGCCGACAGTATCGAGGCCGAGCGTGAGCATCTGGAGAAATTCCCCTCGACCGCCGCGGTCTTTTTCAAAGAGGGCGGGGAAGCCTATCGCCCCGGCGACCGGCTGGTGCAGGCCGATCTGGCCAAAACGCTGAAAAAGATCGCTGCCGAAGGGCCGGACGGTTTCTACAAGGGCGAGGTGGCCGAGGCTATCGCCAAGGCCGTGCAAGAGGCGGGGGGCGTGATCACGCCCGAAGATATGGCCGCCTATAAGCCCATCCTGCGCGAACCCGTGCGCGGAACCTACCGCGGCTATGAGGTGGTCTCGATGCCGCCGCCGTCTTCGGGTGGGGTACACCTGATCCAGATCCTGAACGCGCTTGAGGGCTATCCGATCGGGGCGCTGGGGCAGAACTCGGGTGAGACGATCCACCTGATGGCCGAGGCGATGAAGCTTGCCTATGCCGACCGTTCGGAATATCTGGGCGACCCGGATTTCGTCGATGTGCCGGTAGAGGCACTGACCAGCAAGGATTACGCGGCCGAGATGCGCCGCAAGATCAGTGCTGATTTCGCCACGCCCTCGGTGATGATCAAACCGGCCGGTTTGGCCCCCTATGAATCCGACCAGACCACGCATTTCTCGGTAGTGGACAAGGACGGCAATGCGGTCTCGAACACCTATACCATCAACCTGAATTATGGTTCGGGGCTGGTGGCGGCGGGCACCGGCGTGCTGATGAACAATGAGATGGACGATTTTTCGGCCAAGCCTGGGGTGCCGAATGCCTTTGGCCTTGTCGGGGGCGACGCCAATGCCATCGCGCCGGGCAAGCGGCCGCTGTCGTCCATGACGCCGACCATGGTGCTTAAGGATGGCAAGGTCTGGCTGGTCACCGGCTCGCCCGGCGGGGCACGGATCATCACCACGGTTCTGCAGGTGATCATGAACATGATCGACCACGGCATGAACGTGGCCGAGGCCTCGACTGCGCCGCGCGTCCATCACCAATGGCTGCCTGATGAACTGCGGGTCGAAGAGGGGATCAGCATTGACACCGTCCGCGTCCTGCAGGCCAAGGGTCATGCCGTGGCGCTGAAAGAGGCGATGGGTTCGACCCAGTCGATCATGCGCGACCCCGAGACGGGTTCGGTCTATGGCGCCTCGGACCCGCGCCGGCCGGATGCGGCGACGGTGGGTTACTGAGCCAGATAATCGCGCAGGGCGACGGCGTTGTTATGTTCGCCGTCCCTTGCACCATAAAGCAGCGTCACCGGCCCTGCGTCGATCAGGTCGCGCAATTGCTGCAAGGGGCCGGGGTTCGCATCAAGTTCGGCGGCGTAGCGGCGGCGGAACTCGTCCCACTTTGCCGGGTCATGGCCGAACCAGCGGCAAAGTCCGGCCGAGGGCGCGATTTCTTTCAGCCACAGATCCGCAGCCAGAGCCTCGCGCCGGATACCACGCGGCCAAAAGCGATCGACAAGCACGCGTCTGCCCTCATGTGGCTCGGGTTTGTCATAGGCGCGACGCAAAATGATTTCGTTCATGGCGCACCTCTTTACAGCGTAGCCGGTTATGGTTTGGCAGGTTTTCGCTGCGTTGACTAGCTGTGCGAAACTGGCCAAAACGGCCCCGGTCAGCGTGGGAAAGGCGCATGAGCATGATCATCTCTGGTGCAATGAGAGGCATCGCCAACCGCGCAACCTGCGACACGACAAGGGCGGGCATCGCCTGCTGAAGGCACCCGGCGCCAAGGTATTCACCGGTCAAGGAAAGGCGACATCATGCTCGATGCCGAAGGGATCGCAGCGCTCTTCACGCGCGAGGGGCAATATCTCTGCGCGCGCTGGGGGCGGCCGGTTGCGCCGGTGATCTTTGGCCTGACCGATGAAAGTCTGGCGGTCTTTCGTGACGCCACCCGGGCCGTTCTGGCCCATGCCCGCCACCCGATTGCCGATACCGATCCCGAGATGGGCGCGAACATGCTGACCTTTTTCGTGCGCGACTGGGATGAGTTGCAGGGTATACCCGATCTGGACCGGCTTACCGGCCAAAGCGGACTGCCCGAGCGGTTAAAGGCCAGCGCCGCTGATCAATACCGGCTGTTCCGCTTTGATGCCGACGGGGCGATCCGGGCCTGTATGGCCTTTGTCAATATGGGCGGCGCGCTGGCTGACGCCCATCCGGGCCAACTGGCCGAGACGCTGGCGGTGCGCGCGATGCTGTCCTTTACCCGCGATGTGGTACCGACGCCGGAACTCGCCAGCCTGATCCGCGCGGCCTATGACCCGGTCATGCCCGCCGTGGCGACCGATCCATCACATGCGCTGCGGCTGGCGGCGCGAATGGATCGTGAAGGCTAGAGGGGACTGTCTGCCAGATAAGGCGACAGTTTTTCGATCAGGGCTGCTGGTATCCGTGCCGCGCGCATCTGGGCGTTGATATGGGCCAGCTCAATCTCGATCTGCACCAGCATTTCCTTATCGCGGTAGAATGCGTGGCGAATGCGCAGGCTCGCGCCCCGGATGGCGATGACCGAGGATTCGCAGCGGATCAGATCGTCAAGCCGCGCCGGCCGCTGCCATGAGATCGAGGCGTTGCGCGCGACGAATTGCCCGCCCTCGGCGCTGACCAGCGGATAGCCGACATGGCGCAGCAGCTCCGAGCGGCTGCGCTCGGCGAACTCCATGTATTTTGAATGGTAGACGATCCCGCCCGCGTCGGTTTCGGCGTAATAGACCCGGTAGGTCTGGACAAAGACGTTTTCGGCCTGCACGGGGGATGTAGACGGCATGTTCCGGGTTTCCTTGTTCTTTGGGGACAGGGCCCAAGGACATGAAATCAGCGTCCGCAGGTGCGGGGCGGCTCATGCCCTGCTAGCCAGATTGCACCTTTGGGTCAATGCGGGCGCCCCCTTGGACCGATGTGGCGGGATCGCCGCGGATGGCTGTTCTCGCGGTCAATTGACGCAGATTTGACGCAAGCCGGCTTTGCCCCGTTCGGCGGTTCTGTTAACTGCCCATGCAGAAGCCGCACGTCAGCGGCCCAAGGACAGGCCGAATTCCATGGAACAACTCGCCGGAGCCGGACAGCCGGTCGATTTCTCGCTTATCGCGCTTTTCGCACGCGCCTCGCTGACCGTTCAGATCGTCATGGTGATCCTGATCCTCGCCTCGTTCTGGGGCTGGGCGATCATCATTCAGAAGTTCATCACCTTCAACGCCGCCCGGCGCGAGGCGGATCGCTTTGACCGCGCCTTCTGGTCGGGTCAGCCGCTGGATGATCTTTACGACCGGATTGGCGAAAATCCCTCGGGTCCTGCCGAACGCATCTTTTCCTCGGGCATGGCCGAATGGCGCCGCAGTTTGCGCGACGACGGCAATCTGATCGCCGGTGTAACCGCGCGTATCGACCGGGCCATGAATGTCGCCATCAACCGCGAAAATGATCGCCTGACCCGTGGCCTGCCCTTCCTTGCCACGGTCGGTTCGACCGCGCCCTTCATCGGGCTGTTCGGCACCGTCTGGGGCATCAAGACCGCGTTTGAAGAAATTGCTATCTCGCAAAACACGTCGCTTGCCGTGGTTGCGCCGGGCATTGCCGAGGCGCTGGTTGCGACCGCGCTGGGTCTGCTTGCGGCTATTCCGGCGGTGATCTTCTACAACAAGCTCAGCTCGGATGCCGACCGTATCACCGGTGGCTATGAGTCCTTCGCCGACGAATTCTCGACCATACTTTCACGCCAGCTGGACGACGAATAAGATGGGTGCCGGGGTCGTCAAACGCAGCCGCAACGGCAGGGGCAGGGCGCGCGGGCGCAGCCAGCCGATGGCTGAAATCAACGTCACGCCCTTTGTGGACGTGATGCTGGTGCTGCTGATCATCTTTATGGTGGCGGCACCGCTCCTGACCGTGGGCGTGCCCCTGGAGCTGCCCAAGACCGCCGCCCAGGCCGTGCCGGCCGAGCCGGAGGAACCGCTGAGCGTCTCGGTCACGCCCGAGGGGCCGATCCTTGTCATGACCACCGAAGTCCCCGAGGATGAACTGGTCAGCCGTCTGCGCGCTGTCGCCACCGAACGGCAGAGCGACAAGATCTATCTGCGCGCCGACGGCTCGATCCCCTATGCGCGGGTGATGGAGGTGATGGGCGCGCTGAACGCGGCGGGCTTTAACAACATCGTTCTGGTGACCGATGCCGGCGGGCCGCGCATGGATGCGGGTGGGGAAGGCTAGGACGATGGACCGCGCTGAACGCATCGGCTTCTGGGTCTCGGGCGTCGCCCATGCCGGACTGCTGGGCGCGGCGCTGGTGGGCGGCGCGCTGTTCCGGCCCCAGCCGCTGGAGGCCGTGCGCATGGCCGAGGTCGCAACCATGACCGAGGCCGAATTTCAGTCCCTTGCCGCCGCAGCCGCCGGGCGCGGGCCGGTGTCGGACGAGGCTGCGACTACGCCCGCGCAACCGCGCCCGCCCGCCGATGAGAACCGGCTGGGCGAGATCGAGGCGACGAGTCCGCCTGATCCCGATGCGACGGCGGCTGAGCTGTCGCGCCCCTCGGACCGGCCCGAGGCGCGTCCGGACCTGTCAGATTTCGAAAACGCCAGCCGCCCGGTCGAGGTGGCGACCGACACGCCGCGTCCGACCGAGCCTGACAATGCCGTCGAGCTTGCGGCGCTACCGCAAAGTCAGGATCGGCCCGACCCGGCCCGCAACCCGGCACAGCCGCAATCTCCGGCCCCGATTCCGCAGCGTTCGGCGCTGGCTCCGGTTGACTCGGTGCGCCCGCGTGGCCGTCCCGAGGGGCTGGCCGAGGCCGTTCAGGCCCGCCGCGCCGCTGCCGAGGCTGCCCGTGAGCGTGAGCAGCTTTTGGCCCGCGAAGAGGCCGAGGCTGCTGCTGAACGTGCCGCCGCGGCCAAGACTGAGGAAGCCGCCGCCAAACGCGCCGCCGATGAGCGCGCCAAGGAAGAGCGGCGCGAGACAGAACGTAAGCAGGCCGAAGCAGAAGCCGCCCGTAAGGCCGAAGCTGCCGCCGAGCGTGCGCGCCGTCTGGCAGCAGCCGAAGCGGCCGAGAAAGCCGAGGCTGACAAGGCGGCTGCCGAAAAACGCGCCGCTGAGCGTAAGGCAGAGGCCGAGCGCCGCGCAAAAGCCGAAAAGGCCGCCGCCGAGAAAGCTGCTGCTGAAAAAGCAGAGGCAGAGCGCAAGGCCGCTGAGGCCAGGGCCCGCAAGGAGGCTGAGGAAAAGGCGGCCGCTAAGAAAGCTGCCGAGAAGGCCGCAGCCGAAGCCAGGGCCCGGGAAAAGGCCGAGGCCGAGCGCAAGGCAGCCGAGGCCGCCAAACAGGCCGCGCTGGCCGAGGCGATGAAGGATCAGGGCTCGGCCGGTTCGGGTGGTGGCGGGGCAGCCGCGAGCGGTCCTCCGCTGAGCCAGGGCGAAAAGGATGGCTTCCGCGTCGCGGTCGAGGCTTGCTGGAACCGCGGCTCTCTTTCGACCGAGGCCAGCCGTACCACGGTTTCGGTTCGCTTCTCGATGGCCCCGGATGGCACGGTCGAAAAGGGTTCGTTACGCATGATCGGCCATGATGGCGGATCGGACGCGGCGGCGAAACAGGCTTATGAGGCCGCGCGCCGGGCGATCCTGATGTGCGAGCGTGGCGGCTACAATCTGCCGCCCGAGAAATACAACCGCTGGAAGGATGTCATCATCGACTTCAATGCCAGCGGCGGCGCGCGGGTAAAGTGACATGGTATCTCGCCGCGCGACACTTTATCCTGCAACCAAGACCTCCAGAGGGCGATTCATGTTGCGAAAACTTTTTCTGACTTCTGTCATGGCCCTTGCGGGGCTGGGGCTTGCTGCGCCGGTGTTTGCGCAGGACGGGCCGTTGCGAATCGAGATCACCGATGGCGTGATTGAGCCGATGCCCTTTGCTATCGCCCAGTTCCATGATGAGGGCGGGGCAGGCGAATACCTGCAACAGGTGCAAAGCCTGATCGCCGCCGACCTGACCGGGACGGGCCTTTTCCGCGAAATCCCCGCCAGCGCCCATATCGCGCGGCCTGAAAGCTTTGACGCACCGGTTTCCTACGAGGACTGGAAAGCGATCAACGCGCAGGCGCTGATCACTGGCGCCGTGCGGGTCGAAGGTGGCAAGGTCATCGTCAAGTTTCGCCTGTTTGACGTTTTTGCCGGTCAGCCTTTGGGCGATGGCATGCAGTTCGACGCGGCCACGGGCAACTGGCGCCGCGCTGCGCATAAGGCCGCCGATCAGGTCTATTCGCGCCTGACGGGCGAGGGGCCTTATTTCGACAGCCGTGTGGCCTTTGTGCAGGAAAGCGGTCCCAAGGACGCGCGCCGCAAGCGTATCGGCATCATGGATTATGACGGCGCCAATGTGAAATGGCTGACCGACGATTCAACTCTGGTGCTGAAGCCGCGTTTTTCGCCTGACGGGTCGCGGCTGCTTTACACCAGCTATGCCACGGGGTTCCCGCAGGCGATGGTCATGGACGTGAACACGCTGGCCACCCGCTCGCTGGGCTCGGCCCAGCAGGGCACGATGAGCTTTTCACCGCGCTTTTCGCCCGACGGGCGCTGGATCGTCTATTCGCTGGAAAAGAACGGCAATACCGATATCTATCAGATGGATGCCGCGACCGGTGCGCAGCGGGCGCTGACGAATGCCCCGTCGATCGAAACTTCACCCAGCTACAGCCCCGATGGCCGCCAGATCGTGTTTGAAAGCGACCGTTCGGGCACGCCGCAGCTTTACATCATGGGTGCGAATGGCGGAGAGCCCAAGCGGATCAGCTTTGGCGAGGGGCGCTATGGGACCCCGGTCTGGTCGCCGCGTGGTGACATGATCGCCTTTACCCGGCAGGTCAGCGGCAAATTCCACATCGGGGTCATGCGCACCGATGGTTCAGAAGAGAAAATGCTGACGGAATCGTTTCTTGACGAGGGGCCGACTTGGGCCCCCAATGGGCGCGTGGTGATGTTCACGCGGGTGACACCGGGCGGCGACGGCGAGCCGCGCTTGCATTCGGTGGATATCACAGGGCGCAATATGCGTCCGGTCAAGATCAACGGTGCGGCCTCGGACCCCGATTGGGGACCGTTGCTGCCCTGAGGCGCGTGAAATGGACAGAGTTATGAAAACTTTCATTAAAATTGCCGCAGTCGGCGCCGTTTTCGCGCTGGCGGCCTGCGCCCGGCCTATGCCGGATGCGCAGGTTCAGGATCCCTATGCCGGGGCAGGCGGTGCTGGCGGCGTCGGGTCAACGGCGCTGCCGGGCACGGCTGAATATTTCAAGACCGCCGTTGGGGACACGGTTCTTTTCGCCGTTGACCAGTCGACGCTTTCGCCCGAGGGCCGGGTTATTCTGGCCAATCAGGCTGGCTGGCTGAACCAGAACCAGGGTTTCTCGGCGGTGATCGAGGGGCATGCGGACGAACAGGGCACCCGCGAATACAACCTTGCCCTGGGCGCGCGCCGGGCCAACTCGGTTCAGGAGTACCTGATTTCTCAGGGCGTGCCGCCGGGCCGTCTGCGCACGGTCAGCTATGGCAAGGAACGTCCGCTGGCGATCTGTTCGACTGAGGAATGCTATTCCAAAAACCGTCGGGCTGTGACTGTGGTCAGCCCCGGGGCAGGTATGTGATGACCGTCCGGGGCCTCAGGGGATTGATGCTTGCAGCCGGGCTTGCGCTGGCTGCGCTGCCGGCGATGGGGCAGGATGCGGGCACCCTGGCCGACATCCGGGCCGAGCTGAACCAGCTGTCGGCTGATCTGCAGTCGCTGCGGGCGCAGCTGGTTGCCTCGGGACCGGCCGGTTTCGCGGCGGCCGGAGGCGACAGCGCCATTGACCGCATGAACTCGATGGAGATGCGTCTGCAGCAGCTGACCGGCCAGACCGAGCAGTTGCAGAACCGCATCGACCGCATCGTCAGGGATGGTACCACCCGTATCGGCGATATCGAGTTTCGCCTGTGCGAGATGGAAGAGGGCTGCGATCTTGGCAGCCTGACCACGCCTCCGCTGGGCGAACAGGGCGGGACAGGTGCGCTGCCCTCCTCGGACCAGCAAGGTGCCTTGACGCAACCCAGGACCCCTGCGGCTGGGGTCGCCGTGACCGCGGCGGAAAAAGCCGATTTCGACCGGGCCCGGGAGGTGCTCGGTCAAGGTGACTTTCGTCGTGCTGCGGAGCTCTTTGCGGCCATCGCCGAAACCCATACTGGCGGTCCACTGACCGCCGAGGCGCTGTTCCTGCGAGGGGCGGCGCTTGACTCTGCCGGTGATCTTTCAGGCGCGGGGATCGCCTGGCTTGAAAGCTTTGCCGCCAATCCCAACGGACCACAGGCGCCCGATGCCCTTCTGGGCCTGTCCCGGGCCATGTCTGCCAAGGCCGGCCCGCAAGAGGGCTGCTATTACCTTCAGGAAATCCTTGCCCGTTTCCCTGATGCGCCACAGGCCACCGAGGCCGAAAAGCGCATCGCAAGCGCCGGCTGCGACGCCCCGGCCGAGGGCGAGACCGGGGAGATGGACCCCGAGGCTGCAGCGGATCTTGTTGATGGCGGCTGAGCCCGCAACAGTCGAACCCCTTGTCCATACCGTGCTGGACCGCCTTGCCGGTGAACACCAGGCCATCGGCATCGCCCTGTCAGGAGGCGGAGACTCGATGGCCCTGATGCACCTTGCCCATGGCTGGGGGCGCAGACCACTGTTTGCCGCGACAGTCGATCACGGTTTACGCGCGGCCTCGGCTGATGAGGCACAGCAGGCCGGTCTGGCGGCAGCCTCACTTGGTATTTCCCACGAAACTCTGCACTGGACCTATGGCGGCGACGGCAATCTGATGGCGGCCGCGCGCGAAGGACGCCTGCGCCTGCTTTCCGACTGGGCGCGGCGGCGCGGGCTGTCAGCCGTACTTCTGGGCCACACGCTGAATGATCAGGCCGAGACGCTGTTGATGCGGCTTAATCGTGGAGCGGGGGTGGACGGGTTGTCAGCCATGGCCCCCGCGCGTGAGGCTATGGGCGTCACCTGGCTGCGCCCCTTGCTGGAGGTTTCGCGCGCCGATCTGCGGCAATGGTTACGTGGGCGCGGCATTTCCTGGGCTGATGACCCCTCGAACGAGAATGAGGATTATGAGCGTGTGCGTGTCCGCAAGGCCATTGCCGCGCTGGACCTGCCCATACGCCAGATCGCGCGTTCGGCGGCCAATCTTTCGATGGCGCGTGAGGCGCTGTGCGATTTTGCAGCGCGGTTGTCCGAGGGGGCATTCAGTCGCGCGGGGTCTCTGGCACTGCCATTGGATGCCTTTCGCGGTGCCCCGGTCGAGATCAGGCGGCGACTTCTTGTCGCAGGGCTGCGCTTTGTCAGTGGCGCGGCCTACCCCCCCCGGGGGGAGCCGGTGCTGCACGCGCTTGAGGCGCTGGCGGACGGTGCGCGTCTGACACTTGACGGGGTGATCCTGCAACCGCGCGATGGGTTTTTGCTGATGATCCGCGAACCCGCTGCTGCGCGGCGCAGCCCTCCGGTCGAGGGGGAGGGGGCGATTTGGGACCGCCGCTGGCAGATCAAAGGGCTAGAGCCGGGCCAGCAGGTCCGGGCGCTTGGCCACGAACCGCTGCCCGATCTGGAATGGCGCGCCTTGGGCCTGACCCGGGATGAGGCTGCAGCAACGCCGGGTATCTGGGCGGGCAGGAATCTGGCTGCTGCGCCAGCCCTGCAACCGGACATAAAGCTTACCGCGCAACCGCTGCGCGGGCTGGGCGAATTCCGCGCGTTGCTCTATACGCATTGAACCTGACGCCGGAATCCCTATTTTCAAGCGGAAGCCTGTTTACCCGCGGAGGACATGCCTTTGGGCAATGCGCGCAATATCGCCTTCTGGGTGGTTCTGTTTTTGATGATCCTGGCGCTGTTCAATCTGTTCAGCGACGGATCGGCTCAGATGAACAGCCGCCAGATCAGCTATTCCGATTTCATCCAGCGGGTGGAAAAGGACCAGGTCGCCGCCGTCACTATTGATGGCGAGAATGTCGGCATTACCGGCAAAGACGGCCAGCAATACTCGACCGTCCGTCCGCAGGGCGAAGAGCTGGCAAGCCGCCTGGTCGACCGTGGCGTCGATGTCCGGGTCGAGCGTCAGCAGCAATCCGGCTTCATGTCGCTTCTTGGCGTCTGGCTGCCCTTCATTCTGCTGATCGGCGTGTGGATCTTTTTCATGAACCGCATGCAGGGCGGCGGCAAAGGCGGGGCGATGGGCTTTGGCAAATCGCGCGCCAAGCTGCTGACCGAAAAGCACGGCCGCGTGACTTTTGACGATGTCGCCGGTATCGACGAAGCCAAAGAAGAGCTGGAAGAAATCGTCGAATTCCTGCGCAATCCACAGAAATTCAGCCGTCTGGGCGGCAAGATTCCAAAGGGTGCGCTGCTGGTCGGCCCTCCCGGCACCGGTAAGACGCTGCTTGCGCGTGCCATCGCGGGCGAGGCCGGCGTGCCCTTCTTTACCATCTCGGGCTCGGATTTCGTCGAAATGTTCGTCGGCGTCGGTGCGAGCCGCGTCCGCGACATGTTCGAGCAAGCCAAGAAATCCGCCCCCTGCATCGTCTTTATCGACGAGATCGACGCCGTCGGCCGCGCCCGTGGTGTCGGCATCGGTGGCGGCAACGACGAACGCGAGCAGACGCTGAACCAGCTGCTGGTCGAGATGGACGGCTTTGACGCTAATGAGGGCGTCATCATCATCGCGGCCACCAACCGCAAGGACGTGCTTGATCCTGCGCTGCTGCGTCCGGGCCGCTTCGACCGTCAGATCTATGTACCCAATCCCGATATCAAGGGCCGCGAAAAGATCCTTGCCGTCCATTCACGCAAGGTCCCCGTCGGCCCTGATGTGGACCTGCGCATCATCGCGCGTGGGACCCCGGGCTTTTCGGGCGCCGATCTGATGAACCTTGTGAACGAGGCTGCGCTGATGGCTGCCCGTATCGGTCGCCGCTTTGTCACCATGGAGGATTTTGAGAACGCCAAGGACAAGGTCATGCTGGGGGTTGAACGTCGCAGTATGGTGCTGACGCCCGAGCAAAAGGAAAAGACTGCCTATCACGAGGCCGGGCATGCCATCGTCGGGCTTAGCCTGCCGAAATGTGACCCGGTCTATAAGGCGACGATCATTCCGCGCGGCGGTGCCTTGGGCATGGTGGTTTCACTGCCGGAAATGGACCGGTTGAACTACCATAAGGACGAGGCCAAGGAAAAAATCGCCATGACGATGGCCGGCAAAGCAGCCGAGATCATCAAATATGGCGAAGAAGGCGTCTCGAACGGTCCGGCGGGCGACATCCAACAGGCCAGCCAGCTGGCCCGGGCCATGGTGATGCGCTGGGGCATGTCCGACAAGGTCGGCAACATCGACTATGCCGAGGCACATGAGGGCTATTCCGGCAATACCGGTGGCTTCTCGGTCTCGGCCGCGACCAAAGAGCTGATCGAGCAAGAGGTTCGCGACCTGATCGAGGAAGGCTACCAGACCGCATATCGCATCCTCACCGAGAAAAGCGAGGAATTCGAGCGTCTGGCCAAGGGCCTGCTGGAATATGAAACCCTGACGGGTGAGGATATCGGTCGCGTGATCCGGGGCGAGCCTCTGGGCGGTGACGATGATACGCCCGGCTCCTCGATCCCCTCGGTCAGCGCCATCCCGCGGGCCGGCGTGGCCACCCCGCCCTCGGATGCCGCGCCTCAACCCCAGGGCTGAGCCTGCGCGCTGATGAAATAGCCCCCGGTCACCAGGCCGGGGGCTTTTTGTTGTCTTCCAGCGTGGTGACTGGCGGAAATTTGTCCTGTGCTGGGGGTCAGTCAGGGGCTGGCGGGGCTTGCACTGCCAGCCGGCGCAAGGCATGGGACAGACATGAACCGTCGCTACCCTGAACTGTCGCCGAACTCTGCCATGCCTGAACTGCGCGCGCGCATCGACGCGCTGGACGCGCAGCTGGTGGCGCTGCTTGCCGAACGTTCGGCGCTGATTGACGAGGCGGCAAGGATCAAGCTGCGCGAGAAACTGCCCGCCCGTATCGACAGTCGTGTCGAAGAGGTTGCTGCGAATGCCCGCCGCCTTGCCGGCAAGCATGGACTTGACCCCGATCTGGCTGAACGGCTGTGGCGGCTGATGATGGAGCATTTTATCGCGCAAGAGGATCGCGTCCTCTCCGCCCGTCCCGAGTGAAAGCCTCAGACGCTCCGACCGTCACTTACTGAACCGCACATGCAGCCTCTGGCCCGGCCCATGCATTCTTCCGTGATTAAATATCCATTTCGGAGGCCGCGATTGCGGATCTTGCACATAGCGAGCCGGTCAGACCGGGATCATCGTGCCCTGCAACATGGCGACCTGTTTGCGCCCGCCCTCGGCTTCGGCCCAGACATCGGCGGCGACCACGGTGATACGACGGCCCGAGCGGACGACCCGCCCTTCGGCCACCAGCCTGTCCCCGATGGCGGGCGAGAGCAGGTTGATCTTCATCTCGACCGTCATCACCTCGGCACCCTCGGGCATCAGTGTCAGCGCCGCATATCCTGCTGCCGAATCGCCGATCGAAAACGCCAGTCCGGCATGACCCGCACCATGCTGCTGCAACACGGTCGGCAGGATTGGGGCGGTGATGACGACCTTGCCCCGCGCGACCCGGTCAATGCACGCGCCCAGCGTGTGCATCATGCTCTGGCGGTCGAAACTGCTGCGGATGCGGCTTTCCAGGTCACTCATCGAACAGGCTTTCCTGTGCACGTGGCGCATCAAGACCCAGATGCCGCCAGCCCAGTCGCGCCAACATGCGACCGCGTGGCGTGCGGCTGACCAGTCCCTGCTGCATCAGATAGGGCTCGATCACCTCCTCGATGGCGTCGCGGCTTTCCGACAAAGCGGCAGAGAGGGTTTCCACCCCGACAGGCCCGCCGCCGTAATGTTCAGCGATCAGCGTCAGATAACGCCGGTCGGCACCATCAAGGCCCAGATGATCCACCCCCAGCCGGGTCAGCGCCGAATCGGCGATCTGGCGCGTCAGTCGGCCGTCGCCCTCGACCAGAGCAAAGTCGATCACCCGGCGCAGCAGCCTGCCGGCGATACGCGGGGTGCCCCGGGCGCGGCGGGCGATCTCGCGCGTGCCGTCAGGCTCGCTCGGGATGCCCATCAGCCGCGCGCCCCGGCTGACGATCAGGTCGAGTTCTTCAATCGTATAGAATTGCAGCCGTGTCGGGATGCCGAAGCGATCACGCAGCGGCGTGGTCAGCAGGCCAAGACGCGTAGTCGCGCCGACAAGGGTAAAGGGTTGCAGCTCGATCCGCACCGTGCGGGCGGCGGGACCCTCGCCAATGACCAGATCCAGCTCGAAATCCTCCATCGCCGGATAAAGGACCTCTTCGACTGCCGGGTTCATGCGGTGGATCTCGTCGATGAACAGGACGTCGCGTGCTTCAAGATTGGTCAGAATTGCGGCCAGATCGCCCGCACGTGCCAGAACCGGTCCCGAGGTCATCTTGAAGTTCACGCCCAGCTCGCGCGCCATGATCTGCGCCAGCGTCGTCTTGCCAAGACCGGGTGGTCCATGAAACAGCGTGTGGTCCATGGCTTTGCCACGCATCCGCGCGCTTTCGATAAATACGCGCAGGTTGGCCCTTGCCTCGGCCTGACCGACGAAATCTTCCAGCCGCTGCGGGCGCAGGGCGCGGTCTTCGCCATCGCTTTCCAGCGGCTCGGGCCGCAGCAGGGGGTCGGGCTGGCTCATCTTGCGCCCCATGGGCCAGCGCCAGCGCCGGTCGTCATGGCCTGCAGGCGGGCGATGCGCTCTTCGGTGGGGGGATGGGTGGCAAACAGCCGGTCCATGCGCAGGGCGTGCAGCGGGTTGATGATAAACATGCTGGCCGAGGCCGGGTTCTGTTCGGCTGGCAGGTTCACCACCTGCGACGCTGCGCGCGAAATCCGCGCCAGCGCCGAGGCCAGGGCCAGGGGCTGGCCGCAGATTTCGGCCCCGATACGGTCAGCCTCATACTCCCGGGTGCGTGAGATCGCCATCTGCACCAGACCTGCCGCCAGAGGCGCAAAGATCATTGCCAGAATCGCAGCAAGCCCACCGCCGCGGTTTTCATCGCGGCCGCCGAACATCGACGAAAACATCAGCATATTGCCCAGCATGGCAATGGCCCCGGCCATGGTGGCGGTGACGGTCATGGTCAGCGTGTCGCGATGCTTGATATGCGCCAGCTCATGCGCGATCACCCCGGCCAGCTCGTCCCGGTTCAGCACGCGCATGATCCCTTGTGTTACCGCGACGGCGGCGTTTTCGGGGTTGCGGCCGGTGGCAAAGGCGTTCGGCTGTTCGGTTTCCAGAACATAAACCTTGGGCATCGGAAGATTGGCGCGCTGTGCCAGCGCCGCCACCATATCCACCAGCTCTGGCGCCTGTTCGCGGGTAACAAGATGCGCGCCCTGCTGGCGCAGCACCATCTTGTCGCTGTTCCACCACGCGAAAAGATTGCCTGCCCCGGCGAGGATCAGCGCGATCTCTGCGCCGCCCTTACCGCCGATCAGCCCCCCCATGCCCATGACCAGCGCGGTCAGGGCGGCCATCAGGATGAAGGTGCGGATATTTCCGGTCATCGTCTCACTCCTTGGGCGCCAAAAGCCGCAGCGCCGCGCGGATCAACGCCGCCGTCTGGGCCTCGGGTTCCCGGGCGGCCGCCTCGGCCACCGCCGAAGCGGCCTCAGAGGGCGCATAGCCCAGGTTGCCAAGCGCCGAGAGTGCATCCGCCGTTGTCTGCGCCGAAGAGGGCGCGGCGGGTTTTTTTGTGTTGGGGGCCGGGGCAGTAGGCGCGGCGGGCTCGGGCTCGGCCAGAACACCGGGATCGACGGTCAGCGCACCGCCAAGTGCCATCACCGCCGGAGCCTTGTCCTTAAGCTCCATCGCCACCCGCTGGGCGAGTTTGGGCCCGACACCCGGAGCCTTGCGCAGCGCGGACCAGTCGCCAAGCGCCAGCGCCCGTGACAACCCTTCGGGTCCCAAAGTGCCAAGGATCGCCAGTGCCACCTTGGCCCCAACCCCCTGAACCGAGATCAGCAGCCGGTGCCATTCCTTTTCCAGCAGGGTGGTAAAGCCGAAAAGCTGCAACAGATCCTCGCGAACCAGCAGCTCTGTATATAGCGCGGTGGCCTGCCCTGCGGGGGGCAGGCTGGCGGCTGTGCGTTCGCTGACATGGACGATATAGCCCACGCCGCGCACGTCGATCAGAACATGGTCCTGAGCGCGATGCAGGATGATCCCCGCGATACGTCCGATCATGGTTTGACCCTCATGCGCTTGCCTTGATGCGCAGGGCGCGGCCCTGCTGGTGATGGGCATGGCAAATTGCCACTGCCAGCGCGTCAGCGGCGTCGGGGCCGGCGAATTCGACCCCCGGCAGCATAAAGCGGACCATATGCTGGATCTGCTCTTTGCCGGCATGGCCGACGCCGACGACGGTTTTCTTGACCGCGTTCGGGGCATATTCGCCGATCTCAAGCCCCGCCTCGGCCGGGGCGAGCAGGGCGATGCCGCGTGCCTGCCCCAGTTTCAGCGTGCCCACTGCGTCCTTGTTGACAAAGGTCTGCTCGACCGCGGCGCTGTCAGGGGCATGGCGGGCGATCACCGCGCAAAGCCCGCGATAAAGCGCGGCCAACCGCGGCCCCAGATCGCCCGCGTCGGAATGGACGATGCCGTTTTCCAGATGCCGCAGGCGCGGTCCGTCCACCGCGATCACGCCCCAGCCCATATTCCGCAGGCCGGGGTCTATGCCGATGATCTTCATGCCTGTTCCCTTTTTCCTCAGCGTTAGCACGAAAGGCGAACATCGCCTAGCGGCTTTCGTGAATTGCTTGACATCTCTGGCCCTCGCCGCGAACAGAGGGGCACGAAAAGGAACGAGGGACAATGTCGCCAGCACTGATCGCCGCGCTTCCGTTCATCGGGGCGCTATTGCCCGGTCTTCTGATCCGCTCGGGGCGCAATGTCGCGGCGATTTCTTGCGCGACGGCAAGTTTTATCGCGCTGCTTGGGCTTTGTCTGCATATCCCGGCCATCATGGCGGGTGAGGTGGTGACGGCGCGCCTTGAATGGCTGCCTTCGCTGGGGCTGAACGCGAATTTCCGTATTGATGGGCTTGGGCTTTTGTTCGGGATCCTGATCCTTGGGATCGGGCTGCTGATCATCGTCTATGCGCGCCATTACCTGTCGCGCGAAGATCCGGTCGGGGTGTTTTACACCTATCTGATGCTGTTTCAGGGCGCGATGCTTGGGATCGTGCTGTCGGATAATATCCTGCTGCTTTTGATCTTTTGGGAACTGACCTCGCTGTCTTCGTTCCTGTTGATCGGCTACTGGAAGCATCTGCCCGAGGGCAGGCAGGGCGCGCGCATGGCCCTGACCGTGACCGGCATGGGCGGGCTGGCGATGATTGCTGGTATGCTGATCCTTGGCCAGATCGCCGGCAGCTATGACATCGGTGATATCCTGCAAGCGCGCGAGGCGGTGCAGGCCAGCCCCTATTACCTTCCGGCACTGCTGCTGATTCTGCTGGGCGCCTTTACCAAATCGGCGCAGTTTCCGTTCCACTTCTGGCTGCCCCATGCGATGGCGGCGCCCACCCCGGTTTCGGCCTATCTGCATTCGGCCACCATGGTCAAAGCAGGGCTGTTCCTGATGGCGAGGCTGTGGCCGGTGCTGTCGGGCACGCCCGAGTGGTTCTATATCGTGGCGACCACCGGCCTTGTGACCATGGTGCTGGGCGCGTGGATCGCCATGTTCCGCGATGATCTGAAATCGCTGCTGGCTTTCTCGACCGTCTCGCATCTGGGGCTTATCACCATGCTTCTGGGCTTTGGCACCGAGGCGGCGGCGGTGGCGGCGGTCTTTCACATCATCAACCACGCCACATTCAAGGCGGCGCTGTTCATGACCGCCGGTATCGTCGATCACGAGGCCGGGACCCGCTCGATCGCGGGTCTGGGCGGGCTGCGGCGGCTGATGCCGGTGACTTTTGTGATCGGCACGGTTGCGGCGCTGTCCATGGCCGGCATCCCGCCGCTGAACGGCTTCCTGTCCAAAGAGATGATGCTTGAGCAGGCAGGCCATGCCGTCTGGCAGGGCCACCCCAGCCTGATCGCGGCGTTCGCGACGGCGGGCGCGCTGTTTTCGGTCTGCTATTCGCTGCGGTTTGTCTGGCAGGTGTTCTTTGGCGCGCCACGCAACGATTATCCTCATCACCCCCATGATCCGGGCTTTGGCCTGTGGTCAGCCCCGGCGGTGCTTGTGGTGCTTGTGGTGCTGATCGGGCTGTTCCCCGCCGTTATGGCTGGCTGGCTGGTCGATGCGGCTGCCAGTGCTGTCACCGGGACGGCCCAGCATCCGCATCTGGCGCTGTGGCATGGCGTGACCCCGGCGCTGATGATGTCGCTGACTGCGCTTGTCGGCGGGGTGCTGCTGCTGGTGCTGAACCGCAGGATGCTGGCCATCCGGGCGGCTATGGCCTGGCCTGATGCCAAGGCGATCTTTGATGCCGTCACCCGCGCCGTGACCTGCGCGGCGGTCGCGCTGACCGACCGGCTGACCAATGGTTCGATGTCACGGGCCTTTGCGGCCTTTTCGCTGACGGTGATGCTTTGCGGTTTCTGGGCCTTTTCGACCGGAGGCTGGCAGGGCGCGACACGTCCCATGCTGCCTATCCAGCCCGTGCCGCTGATCGGCTGGGCGGCGCTGATGGTCGCATGCGGCTGCATGGTCGCCTTTCATCGCAAACGCATCCTTGCGCTGGTGCTGGTGGGGATCATCGGACTGATGGTCTCGGTCAGCTTTATCTACCTGTCCGCCCCTGACCTTGCGCTGACCCAGATCTCGGTCGAGGTGGTCACGGTGGTTTTGCTGCTGCTGGCGCTGAACTTTCTGCCCAAGTTCACCGTCCTTGACAGCCGTGACCGCAAGCGGGCGATGGATGCCTTTATCGCCACGCTGACAGGCCTGGGCTTTGGCGCGCTGGCCTATGTCATCATGCGCAGCGATTTCGCCTTTTCCCCGATCTCGCAATATATGCTTGCCAATAGCCACAAGCTGGGCGGAGGCGACAATGTCGTCAACGTCATCCTCGTAGACTTCCGCGGCTATGATACCTTTGGCGAGATTACCGTTCTGGGTATCGCGGCGCTGACCATCTATGCCCTGACCGAGACATTGCTTGCCGGTGCAAGCGGTCGCCGGCTGCGCAACTGGGTTCATGACACCGCCCGTGCAGGGGATCGTCATCCGCTGATGCTGGTGGTCGTGACGCGGCTGGTGCTGCCGATTGCACTGGTGGTCGGGCTTTATATCTTCCTGCGCGGCCACAACGTGCCGGGCGGCGGGTTCATCGCCGGGCTGGTGGTCTCGGTGGCGCTGGTATCGCAATACATGGCTTCGGGGTTTGCCTGGGCGCAAGAGCGGCAAAAGATCAACTACCACGCCCTGATCGGCGCCGGGGTTATCGCCGCCGGCATCACTGGCATAGGGGCCTGGTTCGCCGGACAGCCGTTCCTGACCTCGACCTACGGCTATGTGAAGCTGCCCGGGCTTGAAGAGTTCGAGCTGGCCTCGGCCATGGGCTTTGACCTTGGCGTGTTCCTGTGCGTGCTGGGGGCCGTGATGCTGGCGCTGAACTCGCTGTCGCGGATTGCGCGGCAGGCGGGAGGCACGGTCAACCTGGACCCGATGGACATCGACCCCAGCAAGGAGGCGCGGCGCTGATGGAGCTTCTGTTGTCAGGCGCGATCGGGATGCTGACGGCGGCGGGGGTCTATCTGATCCTGCGTCTGCGGACCTTTGCCGTCGTGCTGGGCATGACGATGCTCAGCTATGCGATCAACCTTTTTCTGTTTGCGACCGGCAGGCTGGTGGTGAACGCGCCGCCGATCCTGAATGAGGCAGGCGGCCCCTATACCGATCCGCTGCCGCAGGCGCTGGTGCTGACCGCAATCGTGATTTCGTTCGGCATGACGGCGGTGGTGGTGATGATGGCGCTTGGCGCCTTTCTGGAAGGCGGGGACGACCGGGTGGATATGCCGCGCGCCGACCGCCTGCCTCCGGCACCGCAATCGCAGGACAGTGACGTATGAGCCATCTTATCATTGCCCCCGTTATCCTGCCCGCTGTCATCGGGCCGCTGATCATCCTGTGGATGCGCAACGACCTGATGTTGCAGCGCGTCTTTTCGATTGCGGGAACGGCGCTGCTCGCCGGGGTGGCGATCTATCTCAATGCCCTTGCCATGGGGGGCGACGTCCATGTCTATCGCCTGGGCAACTGGGCCGCGCCTTTTGGCATCGTGCTGATGCTCGACCGGCTGTCGGCGCTGATGCTTTTGCTGACGGCGGTGCTGGCGCTGGCGGTGCAGCTTTACGCCGTGGGGTCTGGCTGGGACCGCAAGGGGCGGCATTTCCACGCGCTATGGCAATTTCAGCTTATGGGGATCTGCGGCGCTTTTCTGACCGGGGACGCCTTTAACCTTTTCGTCTTTTTCGAGGTGCTGCTGATCGCCAGCTATGGGCTGATGATCCATGGCGGGGGCGGGATGCGCCTGCGCGCCGGTGTCCAGTACATCGCCTATAACCTTGCCGGCTCGACGCTGTTTCTGGCGGCGCTGGGGGTGCTTTATTCGGTCACCGGCACGCTGAACATGGCCGATATGGCGCTGCGCGTCGCGGCAATGCCGGCCGAGGATACCGCGCTGCTGCGGACCGGGGCGGTGCTGTTGATGCTGGTCTTTGCCGTCAAGGCGGCGCTGGTGCCGCTGCATTTCTGGCTGCCTTCGACCTATGCCAATGCTCCGGGGCCGGTGGCGGCGCTGTTTGCCATCATGACCAAGGTCGGGGTCTATGGCATCATCCGTTTCTTTACGCTGGTATTTCCGCAAGATGCGGTGATCGAGGGCGTGGTCGCCGATCTGCTTTTGCCAGCGGCGCTGTTCACGCTGGCCATCGGCCAGATTGGCATTCTTGGCACCCGCCATCTGGGACGGCTTGCCGCCTTTGCGGCCATCGGCTCGATCGGTACGCTGATGATCGCGGTGGCGCAGTTCAACCCGCAAGGGACTGCGGCTGCGGTCTATTACATGATCCATTCGACGCTGGCCGCCGGTGCGCTGTTTCTGATCATGGACATGATCGGCGCGCGGCGTGGTGACCTGTGGCTGCGGCTTGAACAGGTGATGCCCGGTAACGGGCTGGTCGCGGCGTTGTATTTCATTGCCGCAATTGCGGTCGCCGGAATGCCGCCGCTGTCGGGTTTTATCGGCAAGCTGCTGGTGATGCAGGCCACCCGCCCGGCCCCCGGGATGGTGTGGATCTGGGCGACGATCCTGATCACCTCGCTGATCGCGATCTATGCGCTGGCCCGCGCTGGCTCGATCGTGTTTTGGAAAAGCTACGAACTGGGCCCGGCCCCGGTTCCCGCACCACCAGCCGCCACTGGCCCCAAACTTGAACCGGACGAACCAATTCAGGATCTGGGCGATGCGCCGGCGAACTGGCTGGCGGTGGCCTCGGTCCTGCTGCTGTTGTCCGGGATTGTCGCCCTGACGGCACTTGCCGGTCCGGCCCTGCGGCTGGCCGAGGCGACTGCCGCGCAGCTGCATAACCCCGATGCCTATGTCTCGTCAGTGCTGGAAGCGCAGGAGGGCACGAAATGATCCGTCGCCTGCTTCCCCATCCCTGGCTGTCGGTTACGCTGGTGCTGGTGTGGATGGCGCTTGTCAACCGCTGGGCCGTCGGCTCGCTGGTCTTTGCGGTGATCATCGGCATCGTCGTCCCGCTGATGACCGCGCCCTATTGGCCCGGCGCGCAGGGCTATGGCAAGCCGCACAAGATCCCCGCCTATCTGGCCATCGTGCTGTGGGACATCATCAAGGCCAATTTCGCCGTGGCGCGCATCGTGCTGTTCACGCCGCGCCGGGCGCTGCGTCCGGCGTGGATATCGGTACCTCTGGATCTGCGCCGCCCCGAGGCGATCACCGCCCTTGCCGCAACCATCACCCTGACCCCCGGTACAGTCAGCTGCGACCTGTCCGAGGACGGTCGCGCCCTGCTGGTCCATGCCATGCACGCCCCCGATCCGCAGGGCATCCTTGATGAGATCAAGACCCGCTACGAGGCCCGGCTGAAGGAGATCTTTGAATGATCGCTTACGCGCTGATCTTCGCCTATGGCTGCTTTGGCATGGCGCTGCTTTTCTGTCTTTACCGGGTGGTCTTTGCGCCGGGGTTGTCGGATCGGGTGCTGGCGCTCGATACCATGTCGATCAATGTCATCGCGCTTTTGACGCTGTTTGGCATAGACAAGGGCACGACGATGTATTTCGAGGCCTCGCTGTTGTTTGCCATGGTTGGTTTCATTTCGACCGTGGCCTATGCGAAATTCGTCCTTCGCGGCGATATCATCGAATAGGGGGCGGGAATGATCGCGGAAATCATCGTCTCGGTTCTGTTGGTGGCGGGCGGGTTCTTTGGTCTCGTCGGCTCTTACGGGCTGGTCAAACTGCCCGATCCGATGACGCGCCTGCACGCGCCGACGAAATCGGCAACGCTGGGGGTCGGGGCGGTGCTTGTCGCCTCACTGATCTGGTTTCCGGCGCGCTATGGCGTGCTGACCTGGCACGAGCTGCTGATCACCCTGTTTTTGCTGCTGACCGCCCCTGTCACCGGCTATTTCATTGCCAAGGCCCATATGCATATGGGCTGGAGCCGCGATGAATTGCCGTGTCCCGCACCCGGCAAGGATTGGGCGACCTTTGCCGATCCGGACGAGGAAAGCTTTGTTGATCGCAAGCGCCGGGATCAGCAGGGCAGCCAGCCCCGCATATGAAAATGGGGCGGAAATCCCGCCCCGTTCTTTTTTGATCTGATTGTTCCGGCGTCCCGCGCCTAGATCAGCCCGGCGTGAGACATTGCCGCATCAATGCGGGCCTTGGTCGCGTCGCTGAGGCCGACCAGCGGCAGCCGCACGCGGTCGCTGATCAGGCCAAGCCGCGACATGGCGTATTTCGCCCCGGCGACCCCCGGCTCAAGAAAGATCGCCACATGAAGCGGCATCAGCCGGTCCTGATATTCCAGCGCCTTGGCGTAATCGCCAGCCAGAGTTGCCTCTTGGAATTCGGCGCACAGCTTTGGTGCGACGTTCGCCGTGACCGAGATGCAGCCCACGCCGCCATGAGCGTTAAAGCCAAGCGCGGTCGCGTCCTCGCCCGACAGCTGGATAAAATCCTTGCCGCAGGCGATACGCTGCTGGCTTACCCGCTCAAGCTTGCCGGTGGCGTCCTTGACGCCGACGATACGCGGCAGTTTCGCCAGTTCGCCCATCGTTTCGGGCGTCATGTCGATGACCGAGCGGCCGGGGATGTTGTAGATGATGATCGGCAGCTCGCTTGCGTCATGCAACGCGGTGTAATGCGCAATCAGCCCGTCCTGCGTCGGTTTGTTGTAATAGGGCGTCACCACCAGTGCCGCATTGGCCCCTGCGGCCTGAGCGTGCTGGACCAGCCCGATTCCCTCGCGCGTCGAGTTTGAGCCAGCCCCGGCGATAACCGGGATGCGGCCGGCGGACATGCGCACGACCTCTTCGATGACCAGACGGTGCTCCTCGTGGCTCAGGGTCGGGCTTTCGCCGGTGGTGCCGACGGGCACCAGACCATGGCTGCCCTGCTCGACATGCCACTCGACGAGCTTCTCCAGCGCTGGGAGATCCAGCTCCCCATCGGGGGTGAATGGCGTGACCAGCGCGGGCAGCGAGCCTCTGAACATGTGGGTATCCTGAATTTGCTTCTGTTGCGGGCTTACATCCGGGCGCGCGAATTGCCAAGGATTTGAGTTGCGCCCCCTGCAGGAAGCCCGCAGAAATGAAGCCATGATGTATCCTTTCCGTGACAGGCTTGTCGGGTTTGCTCTGGCCTTTGCCCTTAGTCTGGCCTTGCCGGCCCGGGCCGAGGATGCCCAGCGTTTGTCCCGGGCGTTGGGCGCTGCTGCGATGCGTGACTGGTCCGCTGCCACGGCCGAGGCCGAGGCCTCGGGTCCTGTCGCCCGCGACCTGATCCTGTGGCAGCGGCTGCGGGCAGGGCAGGGGACTTGGGCGGAATACCGCGACTTTGCTGCCCGTAATCGCGACTGGCCCGGCATGGCGCTGTTCTGGAAGCGCGGGGATGCACTGTTGCGGGCCGACCTGCCGCCGGATGAGGTGATCGGCTGGTTCGGCACGCGCCACCCCGACACGCTGAACGGTGCGATGGCGCTGATCGCGGCGCTAAAGAAAACCGATCCGCAGGCCGCCCGCGACGAGATTGCCCGTTTCTGGTCCGAACAGGCGCTAAGCAAGGCCGAGGCCGATGTTTTCCTGGCTGCCCATGGCGAAACGGTCGCGGGTCTGCACGATACGCGGCTGATGCGGCTTTTGGATCAGGGCGAATGGCAGGCCGCGCAGGTTGCCTTGCCGCTTGCCTCGGCTCCGGCGCAGGCCTTGGGCCGGGCGCGGCTGGCGCTGCAAGCTGGACAGACCGGCGTGGATGCGCTGATCCTTGCGCTGCCCGCCGGACAAAGAGATGACGCCGGGCTTGCGCTTGACCGCTTTCGCTGGCGGGTATGGGCCAAGATGCCGGATCTGGCACGCGATCTGATGCTGGAGCGTTCGACCAGTGCCGAGGCCTTGCGCGACCCTGCCGCCTGGGCTGGCAAGCGGGCCGATTACGCCAGGCTCGCGCTGCGGCAGGGCAACTGGGCGCTGGCTGAAAAGCTGGCCGCCGGGCATTTCCTGTCTGCGGGCGGCGATGATTATTCCGATCTGGAATGGCTTGCCGGTTATGCGGCCTTGCGAGGCGGCGCGCCGGACCGGGCGCTGGCGCATTTCCAGACGCTGGAAAAGGCGGTGGCAAGCCCGATCTCGCTATCGCGCGCCCATTACTGGCAGGGCCGGGCATACGAGGCCGCAGGAAAAACCGCCGACGCCAGTGCCGCCTATACCCGCGCCGCTGGCTACCAATCGGCATGGTATGGCCAGCTTGCCGCTGAAAAGCTGGGCCTGCCCATGCAGCCGGAGCTGGCGATTGCCGGGCGCAGCACCGAGACCTTGCCCGACTGGCGCGGCAGTGATTTGCGCGAAAACCGGATCTGGCAGGCGGGCGTCTGGCTGATCGCGGCAGGTGAGCCTGATCAGGCGGCCCGCTTTTTTCTGCATCTGGCCGAGACAGCCGCGCCCGAAGATATCGGTCGCATGGCCCGGCTGATGATGGAAATGCGCCTGCCTTGGCACGCGCTGCGCTTGGCCAAGGCAGCGGCGGCCAAGGGCGTCGTCTATCCTGCGGCCTATTACCCTCTGACCGGGCTTGAGACCCGTCCGCTGGGCCTGCCGCCCGAACTGGTCATGGCGATTGCGCGGCGGGAAAGCGAGTTCAACCATACCGTTTCATCGCATGCCGGGGCGCTGGGGCTGATGCAGGTGATGCCCGACACCGCGCGTTCGATGGCGCGGCGGCTGGGTGAGCCCTTTGATCAGGCGAGGCTGACCCGTGACGCCGCTTATAATGCCCGGCTGGGCGCAGCCTATCTGGCCGGGCTGCGCGACCGCTTCGGCCCCTCGATCGCGCTGGTCGCGTCGGGGTACAACGCCGGGCCGGGTCGTTCGGCCCGCTGGCTGGGCGAATTCGGAGACCTGCGCGGCGGGGTCGATCCGGTCGATTGGGTCGAGATGATCCCCTTTGACGAGACGCGCAACTACGTCATGCGCGTGGCCGAGGCGCTGCCAATCTATCGCGCCCGCATCAAAGGCACGCCGGTGCCTCTGGTCCCGACATGGGATCTGACCGGGGGCGGGATGAAACCTGCGCCCGCGCCTCCGCCGATCCGGCTGGTGCGTTCTGCCCGGCCCCTGATGACCACGCGGTCGCTGACCGGCTATGCGGCGGGTGGCGCGCTGGCCGAGGTATTGGGGCAGGCGGCGTTCTCGGTCGAAGAGGCGAATGCCGCCCCGCTCAGTTCAGTCCGGCCCGCTCGCGCTGGCGTGCGCGCCACCAGGTAAACAGGCCCGCGCCGACGACGATCAGCCCGCCGATGGCGACATTCGGTGCCAGCGTTTCACCAAAGATCGTCACGCCAAAGATGCTGACCCAGACAAGCTGAGTGTATGAAAAGGGCTGCAAGGTCGAAGCTTCGGCCAGTTCATAGGCCTTGATCAGCATGTAATGCGCGACCACCGCCGTCAGGCACAGCAGCAAAAGCCAGGGAATGTCGCGTCCTGCGATCGGTTCCCAATGCCAGACGCCGACAAGGGTGATGGCGATGGCTCCGACGATGCCGGTCCAGAAAAAGCTGACCATGGCCGGATCGTCGCGCCCGACCAGCCGGGTCAGCAGGCCATAAACCGCAAACATCGCCGCGCCGGCAAAAGGCAGGATCGCGTCAGAGCTGAAGACCCCGCTGCCCGGTTTCAGCACGATCAGGATGCCGACGAAACCAACCGCGACGGCTGCCCAGCGTCTCCAGCCGACCTTTTCGCCCAGGAACGGTCCCGACAGCGCCGATATCAGCAGCGGATAGCAGGAAAAGATCGCATGGGTGTTGATCAGGCCCAGACGCACAAATGCCTCGACCGTGACCACCACTTCGGCCACCAGAAGGACGCCGCGAAAGGCTTGTGTCCATGGCCGTTTTGACCGCACTGCCCGCGCCAGCCCGCCCGACGAGCGGGCGCAGAGCAGGATGACGAATGCCGCGAAGAACCAGAACCGCAGCATGATGACAAAGATCGGGGAATAGGTGGCGCCCAGATAGCGCGAGATACCGTCCTGGGCTGCAAAGATCAGCGCCGATCCACAGATCAACAGGATGGCCGTGCCCTGACGCTCTGTCCGTGGGGCGGCAAGCGGTGGTGGAACGGCAGGCGGGCGGGCTGCCGGGGCCATCAGCGGCCCCGTCTGGCTGTCATTTGGCATCGGCGCATTTCCAGACTTGAAATCCGCCCATGCCTTTCCCGGCAGGAAAGGTCAAGCCGGGCTCAGTCGCGCTGACGCACTATTCCTGCCAATTCGTCGAAAAGCTGGGGGGTGGCGGCGACGATCGAGCCTGATTCCACCGGGCTTTGGCCGGGATGGATCGAATCGACCCGACCGCCAGCCTCTTTCACCAGCAGAACGCCAGCGGCCACGTCCCAGGATTTGATCCCGCGTTCCCAGTACCCTTCGTAGCGGCCCGCGGCGACATAGGCGAGATCCAGCGAGGCCGCGCCCCAGCGGCGCACGCCTGCGGTCAGCGGCATCAGCCGGCCAAGATCACGCAGCGTTGCAGGCAGGGGACCGCGCCCCGCGAAGGGAACGCCGGTGGCAAAGATCGACTCGATCATCTGCCGACGGCCCGAAACGCGGATACGGCGGTCGTTGAGAAATGCGCCGTCGCCCTTTTCAGCGGTAAACAACTCGTCCTTGGCGGCGTCAAAGACCACCGAGGCGACAATCTCGCCCTTGTGCTCAAGCGCGATGCTGACCGCCCAATGGGGCAGGCCGTGCAGAAAGTTGGTGGTGCCGTCCAGAGGATCGACAATCCAGCGCCGGGTCGGGTCCTCGCCGTCCTCTTCGCCGGTTTCCTCGCCGATCCAGCCATAGTTCGGCCGCGCGTTGCGCAGCTCTTCCTTGATGATGCGCTCGGCCTCGCGGTCGGCGCGGCTGACGAAATCGCCCGCGCCCTTGACCGAGACCTGAAGGTTTTCGACCTCGCGGAAGTCTTTGACGAGGCTGCGGCCCGCCTTGCGCGCGGCCCTGATCATGATGTTGAGATTGGCGCTGGCCATGGCTTTTCCTTTTTGGGATTGGCCGATGTCTTAGGCGAAGGCCGTGGCAAAGTGAAGCGGGCGCGCCCCTCAGTGCGTTGCAATCATGGTGTGGCCGGGATGAAAGGCCACACGGACGGTCGTGATCGCGCCCAGATCGTTGAAGGTCGTGCGCTGCAGGATCAATAGCGCACTGCCTTGCCGCGTCTCTAGCAGGCGGGCATCGCGGGCATTGGCGTTCTCGGCTGAAAAGGCGATCTCGGCGCGCAGCCATGGCGCGTTGCGCACCAGCCATTCATTGGCGTTGACACGGTGAAAGTCGATCCCATCAACGCCCGGGGCAGCAGCCGGGTTGATCCAGCGATCCTCGGCCTGAAACGGCTTGCCGTCGCCGTAATGGACCGTGCGCAGATGGATCAGCATCTGACCCTCTGGCAGTTCCATCCGTTCGGCAATGGCGGCGGGGATCGGGCTTTTCTTTTGTGCAACGACGCGGTGGCTGTATTCCATTCCCGCCTGCTCGATCTGTTCGCGCACGATGGGAATGGTCAGTGTCGCCTTGCGCGTCGGGTTCACCGTCACATGTGTTCCGGCGCGGCGTTTGCGGTCCAGAAGCCCCTCTTTGGCCAGCAGTTGCAGGGCCTTGTTCACAGTGGCCCTGGCAACGCCGAATTCGACGGCCAGCTCTGCTTCGTCCGGGATGCGGTCGCCCTGCCGCCATTCGCGGTCAGCGATACGGCGACGCACCTCGGTAACGATGGCCTGTGCCTTGGATGAGCTTTTTTCGGTCACATGTGGTCCTGAAGCCGTGAGATAGTCGTCAGATAATCCGCGATAATGCGATCGCGTTCCATATGCCGACCTTCGCTGACGACATGGCGGCCCGCCGACCAGACGTCCCGTACCAGCCCGTCGTGCCCGGCAAAGATCAGACTGTCGAGCATCTGATCGCCCTTGCGTCCCGCCATTACCGGATTTTCAAGGTCTACCGCGACCAGATCAGCCCACAGACCCTTGCGGATCGCCCCGGTCTCGCGCCCTGCGGCGGTCGCACCACCGTCAAGCCCGGCTTCATAAAGCACCCGTCCGGTCGAGCGTTCCTGCTCGGCCAGGATCGCCCGGCCCCGATCACGCAGGCGCTGGCTGTATTCCAGTGTGCGCAATTCTTCGACCAGCGAGATGCGGATGTTGCTGTCCGAGCCAAAGCCGACCCGGCCCTTTGCCGCTGCCCAGATCGTGCCGTTGAAGATGCCGTCGCCAAGGGATGATTCGGTGATCGGGCACAGCCCGGCGACTGCGCCGGTGGCGGCAAGGCGGCGGGTCTCATCCTTGGTCATGTGGGTCAGGTGGATCAGCGTCCAGCGCCGGTCGGGCTGGTGGTTGTCGAGCAGCCATTCGACCGGGCGGCGGCCATAGGCGGTGCTGATTTCCTCGATCTCGGGGACCTGCTCGGCCAGATGCATGTGCAACGGCCGGCCGGGCCGCAGATCGACGCAGGCCGCCAACCCCTCGGGCGAGACGGCGCGCAGCGAATGGGGCGCAACGCCGATACCGGCATCGGCGGGCAGGCCGCCAAGCGCCGCCTCCGAGGCGTCAAGCAGGCGCTGAAACTCTTCGGGCGTCGTGCCAAAGCGGTTCTGGCCGGGGGCAAGCGCGCGCTGGTCTACGCCGCCAAACTGGTAATGCACCGGCAAAAGCGTCAGGCCGATGCCCGTCCGGCTGGCTGCTGCTGCGATGCGCTCGGCCATCTCGGCGATATTGTCATAGGGCGCGCCGCCGGGGCCGTGGTGCAGATAATGGAACTCGACATTGGTGGCGTAACCGGCCTCCAGCATCTCCATCTGCACAAGGGCGGCGATGGCCTCGACATCATCTGGGCCGAGGTGGTCAAGAAAGCGGTACATGATTTGCCGCCAGGTCCAGAAGGTATCGCGTGGCTCGGGGCCCTTTGCCTCGGACAAGCCGGCCATGGCGCGCTGAAAGGCATGGCTGTGCAGGTTTGCCATCGCCGGCAGCAACAGTCCCGCCTGATGGCCGCGCCGCGCCGCGCCCTTTTCGACCTTGGCGATTCGGCCCTGATTGATCGTCACCCGGACATTTTCTGCCCATCCTTCGGGCAACAAGGCCCGTTTCGCCCAGATAACCGTCATCTCGTCACTCTTCCTTGCGTCAAAATAAGTTTAGACATAGAGGTTAATTAAGTTTAGACATAGAACAACCTGGAAATCAATCGGGGATGCGAGCCGATGAAGCTTCTTCACCACGCACATCTTGTAACAATGGACGAAAAGTCAGGCGGTTATGGCCTGATTGAGCAAGGCGCGGCGGTGATCGGAGACGACCGAATCATCTGGGTTGGGGCTGAAGCGGATCTGCCTGCCGAATATAGCGGTGCGACGCGCGAGGATCTGGGCGGGCGGCTGGTGACCCCCGGGCTGATCGACTGTCACACCCATATCGTCTTTGGCGGCGACCGCGCGCGCGAGTTCGAGATGCGGCTGGAAGGCGCCTCTTACGAAGAGATCGCCCGCGCCGGCGGCGGCATCCTGTCCAGCGTTCGCGCCACGCGCGAAGCGGACGAAGAGGCGTTGCTGGCCTCGGCCCTGCCGCGTGTCGATACTTTGCTGGCCGAAGGGGTCACGACGCTTGAGATCAAGTCGGGCTATGGGCTCGATGTTGATAGCGAGCTCAAGATGCTGCGCGTTGCCCGTCGCATCGGCCGGCTGCGCAAGGTAACGGTGCGCACCACCTGGCTTGCCGCCCATGCCCTGCCGCCGGAATACAAGGATGACCGTCAGGGTTATATCCGCGATGTCGTCATTGCCGGGATGGAGCGCGGCCATGCCGAAGGGCTGATCGACGCCGTTGACGGATTCTGCGAAGGCATCGCGTTTTCGCGCGAGGAAATGGCGGGGATCTTTGATCACGCCGTCCGGCTTGGCCTGCCGGTCAAGCTGCATGCCGAGCAGCTGTCCGATCTGGGCGGTGCGGCTATGGCTGCGCAGCATGGCGCGCTGTCGGCCGATCACCTTGAATATCTGGGCCAGGACGGGATCAAGGCGATGGCGGCCTCGGGCACCGTCGCGGTACTGCTGCCCGGTGCATTCTATACGCTGCGCGAGACCCAATATCCGCCGATGCAGGGGCTGCGTGATGCTGGCGTGCCGATTGCGCTGGCGACGGATTGCAACCCCGGCACCTCGCCGCTGACCTCTCTGCTTTTGACCATGAACATGGGCGCCACACTGTTTCGCATGACCCCGGCCGAATGTCTGGCGGGCGTTACGCGCCATGCTGCGCAGGCGCTGGGTCTTGAGGATCGCGGCCGGCTTGCTGCCGGGATGCGCGCCGATCTGGCCGTCTGGGACATCCGGCATCCGGCCGAGCTGACCTATCGCATCGGTTTTAATCCCCTTCATGCCCGCATCGTCGGAGGCGAACTTGTCTGAACTGATCCTTATTCCCGGTGAAACGACACTCGCGCAGCTGGAGCGTATCTGGCGCGAGGGGCTGGCCGCGCGGCTGGACGACTCGGCCCGTGCGGGCATTGCCGAATCTGCCGCCCGGATCAATGCCGCCGCCAATGGCGAGGTTCCGGTCTATGGCGTGAACACCGGCTTTGGCAAACTGGCCTCGATCAAGATCGCGGCGCAGGACACCGCGACGTTGCAGCGCAACCTGATCCTGTCGCATTGCTGCGGCGTGGGCGAACCGGTCGAGCCCGAGACCGTGCGCCTGATCATGGTGCTGAAACTTTTGTCGCTGGGCCGTGGCGCTTCGGGTGTGCGTCCCGAGGTAATCCGGCTGATCGAGGACATGCTTGCCCGTGGCGTGCTGCCGGTGATCCCGTCGCAAGGTTCAGTCGGCGCTTCGGGCGATCTGGCGCCGCTGGCCCATATGGCTGCTGCCATGCTGGGCGAAGGCCGCGCAATGTTCGAAGGCCGCGAAATGCCCTCGGCCGAGGCGCTGGCGGCCGCGGGTCTCAAGCCCGTGGTGCTTGCTGCCAAAGAGGGGCTGGCGCTTATCAACGGCACGCAGGTTTCGACCGCATTCGCGCTTGCCGGGCTGTTTGACGCCTTTGCCGCCGCACGGGCTGCGCTGGTCACCTCGTCGCTGTCGACCGATGCGATCATGGGGTCGACCGCGCCTTTCCTTGACGAAATTCACACTTTGCGCGGTCATCGCGGCCAGATCGTCGCGGCGCGCACCATCCGCGCGCTGATGGACGGGTCAGAGATCCGCGAAAGCCACCGCGAAGGCGACAGCCGCGTGCAGGACCCTTATTGCATCCGCTGTCAGCCTCAGGTCACCGGCGCCTGTATTGATCTGCTGTGGCAGGCTGCCCGCACCCTTGAGATCGAGGCGAATGCCGCAACCGACAACCCGCTGGTGCTGGTCGGCGCTGACCTTATCGTCTCGGGCGGGAACTTCCATGCCGAGCCGGTGGCCTTTGCCGCTGACCAGATCGCGCTGGCAATTGCCGAGATAGGGGCCATTTCGCAGCGCCGCATCGCGCTGATGGTCGATCCGGCGCTGAGCCATGATCTGCCGCCCTTCCTGACCCCCGATCCGGGTCTGAACTCTGGCCTGATGATCGCCGAGGTGACCTCGGCCGCGCTGATGAGCGAGAACAAGCATCTGGCCACGCCATGCAGCACCGATTCCACGCCTACCTCGGCCAACCAGGAAGACCACGTGTCGATGGCGGCCCATGGTGCGCGGCGGCTTAAGCGGATGAATGCGAACCTTGCGCAGATCCTTGGTATCGAGGCGCTTTGCGCCAGCGCCGGGGTCGAGTTCCGCGCCCCGCTGCGGACCTCGGGCCCGCTGCAGGCGGTGCTGACGGCGCTGCGCCAGACGGTGCCCGCGCTGGAACAGGACCGTTATCTGGCCCCCGACCTGGCCGAATCCGCCCGGCTGGTGCGCGAAGGCGTGTTGGCTGGTGCCGTTCCCGGCCACCTGCTGGATGAGGTGCGGCCGTGAATCCCGTCGAGGTCATCCAAGGCGACAGCCCGGTCATTCTGGGCCTGCCCCATACCGGGACCTGGCTGCCGGACGACATTCGTGCCCGGCTGAACCCGCGCGGACAGGTGCTGGCCGATACCGACTGGCATATCGAGCGGCTTTATGACGGGCTGCTGCCCGGCGCGACAACGGTGCGCGCGACCTTTCATCGCTATGTCATCGACGCCAATCGCGGGCCGGATGATGCAAGCCTTTATCCCGGCCAGAACACCACCGGCCTTGTGCCGCTGACCGATTTCGACGGCGAAGCGATCTGGCTGACCGAACCGGATGCCGAGGAAATCGCCGACCGCAAAGCCCGCTTTCACACCCCCTATCATCAGGCGCTTGCCGCCGAGATCGAGCGGGTGCGGGCGCGCCATGGCGTGGCAATACTTTACGACTGCCACTCGATCCGCTCGGTGATCCCCTTTCTGTTCGAAGGCGTACTGCCGGATTTCAATATCGGCACCAACAGCGGCGCGTCCTGCGACAAGCGCATCGAAGCAGCCACGGCCGAGCTTTGCGCCGCCACTGGTCGCAGCAATGTGGTGAACGGCCGCTTTAAGGGCGGCTGGACAACCCGGCACTATGGCCAGCCGCAGCAGGGCGTTCACGCCATCCAGATGGAGCTGGCGCAATCGACACATCTGGCGACCGAGACCCCGCCCTTTGCCTATGACGAGTCCAAGGCCGAGACATTGCGGGTAACGCTGCGGGCGATCCTTGAACGTCTTGCGGCACTGGCACCGGAGCTGCGCGCATGAAGCCGTTGCAGGGCATCAGGGTACTTGATCTGTCCCGCGTGCTGGCGGGGCCATATTGCACCGCGCTTCTGGCCGATCTGGGGGCCGAGGTCATCAAGCTGGAGCCTCCGGCCGGTGACGATTACCGCCATATCGGCCCGTTCAAGGACGGGGAAAGCGCGCTTTTCACGTTGAACAACCGGGGCAAGCAAAGCCTTGTCCTGGACCTCAAGGCGCCCGAAGATCTGGCGCTGGCCCGCGACATTGCCGCCCGCGTCGATGTGGTGGTCGAGAATTTCCGTCCGGGCGTCGCTGCGCGGCTGGGCCTTGGGCCCGAGGCGCTGCGCGAGGCAAATCCGCGGCTGGTCTATTGCTCGATCTCGGGCTTTGGCCAGAATGGGCCGTTCCGTGACTTGCCGGCCTATGATCTGGTCGTGCAGGCCATGTCGGGCCTGATGGCCGGCACAGGCGAAGAGGGCGGTGCGCCGCTAAAGACCGGCGAAAGCATGGCCGACCTGATCGCGGGGCTGTTTGCAAGCTGGGCGATCATGGCCGCGCTTGTGAACCGCAACACCACGGGGCAGGGCGCGACGCTGGACGTTGCCATGTATGACGCGCTGTTCTCGATGCTGACGACCAGCCATGCGCTGCATTTCTATGCCGGGCAGGTGCCGCAGCGGGTGGGCAACCGTCACCCCCTTTCCACCCCGTTTGGCTGCTTTGCGACCCGCGACGGGCAGGTGGTGATTGCGGTTCTGAACGGTAAGCAGTTCACCACGCTTGCAACGCTGATCGGTGCGCCCGAGGCCGCGCAGGATCCGCGCTTTGCCAGCGACGAAAGCCGCACCGCGCATGAGCCCGAGGTGAAGCGCCTGATCGAAAACTGGTCGCGCGAGCTGACGACAGAGGAGGCTGTCGCAGCCCTTGCCGGGGTGGGCCTGCCCGCTGCGCCGATCTGGGACATTGCCCAGGCGGCGGACAACGAACATGCCCGGACCCGCGAACTGGTCAGCCAGTTGCCGCATCCGGTGCTGGGACTTGCGCCGACCATTGGCCAGCCGGTGCGCTTTGACGCAGCAAAGCCTGTGGCCACGACATCGGCCCCGCGCCTTGGCGGAGATCGCGCCGCCATCCTGCGCGAATTCGGATTGGAGGAGACCGCATGAGCGATGACTGGCACATGCTGAACGAGGAAGAGCGGCTGTTCTGCGACGTGCTGGAACGCATCTGCGCCGAGCAGATCGCGCCGAAGGCTGCCGGGACTGATGAAACTTCGGCTTTTGTCCACGACCAGCTTGCCGTTCTGGGCGAGGTCGGGATGATGGGCGCCAACCTGCCCGAGGAATATGGCGGCAGCGGTATTTCCGCCCCGGCGCTGTTGCGTGCGGTGGCGATCGTTGCAGGGGCCTGTGGCTCGACCGCTTCGGCGCTGACGGCGCATTACCTTGCGACCGATTCTATCCTGCTGGGCGGGACCGAGGCGCAGAAACAGCAGTGGCTGCCGAAAGCCGCATCGGGCGAAGCTCTGGGCGCTTTTGCCCTGACCGAGCCGACCGCCGGGTCCGACCCCGCCGATATGAAGACCCGCGCCCGCCGGACCGAGAATGGCTGGCATCTGAAGGGCACGAAATGCTTTATTTCGAACGGCGGCGTTGCGGATTTCCTCGTCGTCTATGCGGTGACCGACGCTGAAAAGGCGCATCGCGGCATCTCGGCCTTTATCCTGCCCAAGGGCACGCCGGGGCTTGAGCCGGGTGCCCCTGAAAAGACCATGGGGCTGAAGGGCGGGCATGTGTTCACCCTGAGCCTTGATTGCCATCTGCCCCATGACGCCCTGCTGGGCGAAGAGGGCCGGGGTTTCCGCACCGCGATGCAGGTGCTGGACAACGGCCGCATCGAGGTCGCCGCGCAATGCCTGGGTCTGGCCGAGGCGGCGATGAAGGCCTCGATTGCCTATGCCAAGGATCGTGTGATCGGTGGCCAGCCGCTCAGCGAACGGCAGGGCATCCGCTGGATGATCGCCGATATGGGCGTCGCCTATCGGCAGGCGCTTTTGCTGTCGCAGGATGCGGCACGGCAGCGGCAGGCGGCGCATCATGGCGGTGGGCGCTTTTCGCTTGCCTCCAGCATGGCCAAGCTTGCGGCCAGTGAGGCGGCTGGCCGCATCGCTGACACCGCGCTGCAACTGCACGGCGGCTATGGCTACACCCGCGACTTCCCCATCGAGAGGATCGCCCGCGATCTGCGCATCATGCGGATCTACGAGGGCTCCTCGGAAATCCAACGCATCATCATTTCCGGCCATCTGCTGGCTTGAACGGAGAGAGACATGGACAACCCCCGTCAAAACACCCGCGACATCTTCCCGCCCACCGGCACCGAGATCACCGCGAAAAGCTGGCTGACCGAAGCGCCGATGCGGATGCTGATGAACAACCTGCACCCCGATGTGGCCGAGAATCCGCATGAGCTGGTCGTCTATGGCGGCATCGGCCGCGCCGCCCGCACCTGGCAGGACTTCGACCTGATCGTCGACAGTCTGCAAAAGCTTGAGACCGACGAAACCCTGCTGGTGCAGTCGGGCAAGCCCGTGGGTGTCTTCAAGACCCACAAGGACGCCCCGCGCGTGCTGATCGCCAACTCGAACCTTGTTCCCCATTGGGCGAATTGGGATCATTTCAATGAACTCGACCGCAAGGGGCTGGCCATGTACGGTCAGATGACCGCCGGGTCGTGGATCTATATCGGCTCGCAGGGGATCGTTCAGGGCACCTATGAAACCTTCGTCGAGGCGGGCCGTCAGCATTATGACGGCAATCTTAAAGGTAAATGGATCCTGACCGGCGGCCTTGGCGGCATGGGCGGTGCCCAGCCTCTGGCGGCTGTCATGGCTGGTGCCTGCTGCCTTGCGGTCGAATGCGACGAGACCCGCGCCGATTTCCGTCTGCGCACCCGCTATGTCGATGAAAAGACCCATTCGCTGGACGAAGCACTTGAGATGATCGACCGCTGGACCAAGGCGGGTGAGGCGAAGTCGGTGGCGCTGATCGGTAACGCTGCCGAAGTTTTCCCCGAGCTTGTCCGTCGCGGCGTGCGCCCCGATATCGTGACTGACCAGACCTCGGCCCATGACCCGGTCCATGGCTACCTGCCGGAAGGCTGGACCGTCGCGGAATGGCGCTCGCGTCAGGAGACCGACCCCAAGGCGGTCGAGCGTGCGGCCCGCATCAGCATGCGCAAACAGGTCGAGGCGATGGTCGCATTCGCCGATATGGGTATTCCGACCGTCGATTACGGCAACAACATCCGTCAGATGGCGCTGGAAGAGGGCTTTGAGCGCGCCTTTGCCTTCCCCGGCTTTGTGCCGGCCTATATCCGGCCGCTGTTCTGCCGGGGCATCGGGCCGTTCCGCTGGGCGGCGCTTTCGGGCGACCCCGAGGACATCTACAGGACCGACCAGAAGGTCAAGGAACTGGTCGACGACCCCCATCTGCATAACTGGCTGGACATGGCGCGTGAGCGGATCAGTTTCCAGGGTCTGCCGGCGCGTATCTGCTGGGTCGGCCTTGGCCTGCGTCACAAGCTGGGCCTTGCCTTCAACGAGATGGTGCGCAACGGCGAGCTGAAGGCCCCGATCGTGATCGGCCGCGACCATCTCGACTCGGGCTCGGTCGCCAGCCCCAACCGCGAGACCGAGGCGATGCAGGACGGTTCGGACGCCGTGTCCGACTGGCCGCTGCTGAACGCGCTGCTGAACACCGCTTCGGGCGCGACCTGGGTGTCCCTGCATCATGGTGGCGGGGTCGGCATGGGCTTTTCGCAGCACTCGGGCATGGTCATCTGCTGCGACGGGACCGAGGACGCCGATGCGCGTCTGGCCCGGGTGCTGTGGAACGATCCGGCAACCGGCGTGATGCGTCACGCGGACGCGGGATACAAGATCGCGCTGGACTGTGCGCGGGAGCACGGCTTGAATCTTCCTGCCATTCTCTGATCCATAGGCGCGGCGTCGCAACGCACCGGTGCCGCGCCTCATTTCCGTCCAACCAGGAGAGACTGACATGACCTTCCACACCAGCATCAAGGCTGCCCTGTTCGGCCTGACCGCGCTTGCGCTCGGCACTGCCGCGCAAGCCGACCAGCTTGCCGACATCAAGGCAGCCGGCAAGATCGTCACTGCGACCGACATGCACTACGCCCCCTTCGACATGCTGAACAACGGCAAGTATGAGGGCCTGACCAAGGATCTGTTTGACGAAGTCGCCAAAGAGCTGGGCGTCGAGCCGGTCTATCAGGACATCCCCTGGACCGCCGAGCTGCCGGGGCTTGAGGTCGGCAAGTTCGATATCATTATCGCCCCTGTGACCATCACGCCCGACCGGGTCGAGCGTTATACCTTTACCCTGCCGATCGCGGATGCCAGCGTCGCGCTGATCAAGGCAGCCGGCAACACCGAGCTGACCAAGCCCGAGGACATCAAGGGCAAGACCGTCGGTGTCCAGCAGGGTACCGCTCAGGCCCGCATCCTGCAGACCTTTGGTGAAAGCCTTGGCGGCGTGAACGTCAAGGAATACGGCACCACGGACGAGGCCTATGCCGACCTTGCCGCCGGTCGCCTGGACGCGGTGACAGGTTCGCTGCCGAACCTGACCTATCTGGTCAGCAACCGCCCCGAGACCTTTGCCCTGTTCGATCCGCCCCAGTATGGCGAGCCGAGCTATTTCGCCTGGGTGCTGCGCAAGGGCGATGACAGCGCAAGCTTTGCCAAGGCTATCAACGACGCGCTGCTGAAAATGACGGACGACGGTCGCGTCAAGGCGATCCAGGAAAAATGGCTGGGCAGCTATACCGAACTGCCCCGCGAAGTCCCGACCAACTGATCGCTGACGGGCGGGGCTGGCCCCGCCCGTTCCCAAGGGCCAAGGCGAGGCGCGCATGTTCTCCATTCCGGTCTTTCTTGATAGTTTCGAACCACTGATCTGGGCGGCGCGGTACACGCTGTTGATTTCGGTCCTTGGCATCGTGCTGGGGCTGGTGATCGGCACGCTGATCTGCGCGGCGCGGCTTTCATCCAACATGGTCTTGCGCAAACTTGCGGCGCTCTGGGTCAGCTTTTTCCGTGGAGTGCCGCTGCTGGTGCAGCTGCTGGTGTTCTACTATTCGCTTGCGGTGATCGGCATCGACGTGCCCGCCACTTTTGCGGCGGTCTTTACCGTCGGGATATGCGCCAGCGCCTATATCTCGGAAATCTGGCGGGGCGCCATCGCAGCTTTGCCCAAAGGGCAGGCCGAGGCCGCCGTTGCCATTGGCATGAAGCCGAGCGATGTCTGGACCCGGATCATCCTGCCTCAGGCCGTGACCATCTCGCTGCCGGCGCTGATCAATGAACTGATCCTGCTGGTCAAGGCCAGCTCGCTGGTCTCGGTTGTCGGCATCATGGAAATCACCCGCGCCAGTCAGGCGCAGGCCGCCACCACCTTTCGCCCGCTTGAGGTCTATATCGCGGCCGCCTGCATCTATCTGATCATCAACCTGTGCCTTTCGGCGCTGGGACGCTATCTCGAACACAGGACAGCCATCTGATGGAATGGAGCATCCTTGAACAATACGGCCCGTCCCTGCTCAGGGGCTTTGGCGTCACCGTGCTGTGCTGGATTCTGGGCACCATCTTTGGCATGGCGCTGGGGCTCGTCATCGCGCTGGTCCAGCGTTACGCACCGCGCTTTGTCGGCTGGATCGTCCAGGCCTATATCGAGGTCATTCGCGGCACGCCCTTTCTTGTCCAGCTGTTCGTGCTTTACTATGGCGGACCGCTGATCGGACTGCGGCTGGACGCGATCCCGGCGGGCCTTCTGGGCCTTACGCTCTATGGCAGCCCCTATTTCGCAGAGATCTTCCGCGCAGGCTTCCGGGCGGTGCCGCATGGCCAGATCGAGGCCGCGCGCGCCATTGGCATGGCCGAGCCGACCATCGTGCGCCGCATCCTCCTGCCTTTGGGGCTGGTGTCGTCGCTGCCGGCGCTGGTCAATTTCTCGATCATCCTGACCAAGGAGACGGTGATCCTGTCGATCATCACCGTGCCCGAACTGATGTATCAGGTCGGCCGCATGTCCGCCGAGACCTACCGTTACCTCGAGGCGAATCTGGTGCTGGCACTGTTCTTCTGGGTGCTGGTCGAAGCTATCTCGCGCGTTGGCCGCAGGGTTGAGACGCGTATCACCAAACATCTGATCGAAAGGACCTGAGCCGATGCAGGCATCCGCCGTCGAGATCCGCAAGGTCAACAAATATTACGGGCCGTTCCACGCGCTGAAGGACGTTGATCTGTCCATCCCGCCGGGCAAAGTGACTTGCCTGATCGGGCCCTCGGGTTCGGGCAAGTCCACGCTTTTGCGCTGCATCAACTTTCTCGAGGAATACGACTCGGGCGAGATCCGCATAGACGGCCAGCTGATCGGCTATGAAACCCCGGGCCGCAAGATGTCGGGACGCAAGCTGCGCGAGATGCGCCGTTCGATCGGTATGGTGTTCCAGCAGTTCAACCTTTGGCCACATATGACCGCGAAAGAGAATGTGGCCGAGGGGCTGATCCGCGTGCGCGGCCTTTCAAAGGCCGAGGCCGAGACCCGCGCGGCCGAGGCGCTGACCAAGGTGGGTCTTGCCGACAAGATGGAAAACCACCCCTCGCGCATGTCCGGCGGTCAGCAGCAACGCGTCGCCATCGCCCGCGCTATCGCTATGGAGCCGCGGCTGATGCTTTTTGACGAGCCGACTTCGGCGCTGGACCCCGAACTGGTGGGCGAGGTGCTGAACGTCATGAAGACGCTGGCGTCCGAGGGCATGACCATGGTGGTCGTCACCCATGAGATGGGTTTTGCCGCCCATGTCGCCGATCAGGTCGCGTTCATGGAAAAAGGCGAGCTGGTCGCCGTGGACAGCCCTCAGGGCATCTTCCACGCGCCGAAGGACCAGCGCATATGGAACTTCCTGCGCACCTACCACGAGCGCAACAGCTTCTGAACAAACAAGGGGGCGTTTTGCCCCCCGAAACGCCCTTGCCGGCAGGAACCGCGCGGGCAGGGCTTGTGGCAAGGGATCGGCGGCCTATGTGAAAGGGACAACCGCAAGGACCTTTTCATGCCCAGATCCCAGCTATTTCAGCCGATTGCCATTGGCGGCAAGACCCTTTCCAACAGGATCGTCATTGCTCCGATGTGCACCTATTCCGCCGAGAATGGGCGGATGACCGACTGGCACCTGATCCATCTTGGCGCCCTGTCGCATTCCGGCGCTGCCATTCTGACCATCGAAGCCACCGCCGTCCTGCCCGAGGGCCGCATCTCTTATGGTGATGTCGGGCTGTGGGATGACGAAACCGAAGCGGCGATGGACCGTGTTCTGAAAGGTGTCCGGGCCTGGTCCGACATGCCCATCGCGATCCAGCTTGCCCATGCCGGGCGTAAGGCCTCGACCGCGAAGCCATGGGAAGGCGGGGCCCAGATCGCGCCTGATGCCGCGAATGGCTGGCAGACGGTCTCGGCCTCGGATCTGCCCTTTGCGGAAAGTGACCATCCTCCGGTGACGCTGGACCGGGCAGGGCTTACACGTGTACGTGACGCCTTTGCCGCAGCGGCGCGTCGGGCGGTGCGGCTGGGGATCGACGCGATCCAGATCCACGCCGCGCATGGTTATCTGTTGCATCAGTTCCTGTCGCCACTGTCGAACCGGCGCGAAGATGAATATGGTGGCAGCCTTGAAAACCGCATGCGTTTCCCGCTGGAGGTTTTTGAGGCGGTGCGAGACGCCGTGCCAGAGGGCTATCCGGTGACGGCCCGCATTTCGGGCACTGATTGGGTCGAAAACGGTTGGGACATCGAAGGCAGCATCGCCCTTTCGCAGGCGCTGGAGGCGCGGGGATGTGCCGCCATTCATATCAGCAGCGCCGGGCTGGACCCGCGTCAAAAGATCCCGGTCGGGCCGAATTATCAGGTGCCGCTGGCGCGCGCCGTCAGGCAGGCGGCAGGTATCCCGGTCATTGCCGTTGGTCTGATTACCGAGCCTGAGCAGGCCGAGGCTATCGTCGCCACGGGTGACGCAGACATGATCGCACTGGCTAGAACCGTGCTTTACGATCCCCGCTGGCCCTGGCACGCGGCGGCCAAACTTGGTGCCAGCGTCAAAGCCCCACCGCAATTCTGGCGCAGTCAGCCTTCGACACTAAAGAGCCTGTTCCAGACTGACTGATCCCCCAACGCTGATATTGCCCTGCTGTCATGTCACACCGCCCGCAACCAGCCGGGCGGTGTGTCCATGTGATGGTTCAGCTGGCGGCCGCTTCTTGGTGATGCGGGTCGCTGATGTCAAAAATCATCAGCCCATCCTGCGGTACCTGCCGGTTGATCCAGCGCGGATCGCGCAACGAGCGTTCTGCATCCCGCCGCCCGTCGTGCCAGTGATCCAGCATCGAAAGGCGCGAGAATTCGTAATCCTTGGATGCGCCTTCATAGCTTGCATGGCGATAGATCAAATGCATCAGGCTGACCGGATGGGCAGGGCCTGCCTCGATCAGCCGGGTCAGATCCGGGTCGTCACGGAATTCGCGGGGCAGGCGGGCGCGCAATCGGCGCGCTGCGCTGGCCAGCGCATGACGGTTGCGGAATTCATCGGTGTTCAGCCGTGTACGGCTGGAAAAGCGGATCTCGCGTTCGCGTTGTTCAACCTCGGCCATGGAGCGGGGCAGGCTGTCCCGCGACGGGTAAAGGTCCACCTGATAGATGGACAGTGGCCGGGTGCTGGGTGTTTCCAAGACGAATTGCAGTGGTGAGTTCGACACCAGCCCGCCGTCCCAATAGTGTCGCCCCTCGATCTCGACCGCAGGAAAACCCGGCGGCAGCGCACCCGAGGCCATGATATGATCAACGGTGATCGTGGTCTCGCGGCTGTCGAAACAGGTGAAATTGCCCGTCTCGACATCCACGGCGCCGATAGACAGCCGGGGTCCATAGCGGTTCAGGTGGTCAAAGTCGATCAGCTCTAGCAGCGTATCGCGCAGGGGCCCGGTGTCATACCAGCTGGTCTGGCGCATCAGGCCGGGCAGAAACGAAAAGAGGTCCGGCAGACGCGGGCGGAAAAAGCCTGGCGCACCCAGCAGCGCAGTCATGGCGGCGCTGCCTTCGTTGCAGGCCGCACGCATCTGTTCATGCAGCGGCCCCTTGCCAAGGCAGGGGGCCATGAGCCAGGGCGCCCTCGTCACCCGATCCCAGAACTGACGCAGCGCTGGCAAGCGTTCACCCGGAGGGTTTCCCGCAATAAGCGCCGCATTGATCGAGCCGATCGAGATTCCGGCCAGCCATTCTGGTTCCTGCCCTGCGTCGCATAGTGCCTCGTAAGCGCCGGCCTGAAACGCCCCCAGCGCGCCGCCCCCTTGCAGAACCAGCACAATTTTTTCGGGGGTTTCCCGATTTTTGTCCCTCATTCCGGCTCCAGATCTTCTGGTATGATTCCCTGCACGCTATGTCTCAGGAATGAAGAATTCCATAACGCGGAAAACCGCGGATGAAAAATTGTTAAAAATCAAATTTATAACTGACATATGTCACAGTGACGGCAAGGAAATCGGTCGGAACGATTGCCACGGCGCTGTCAACGGATATATTGAAGGGCGACACAGCCGGAGCCAACCGCCGACAAGCGCATGATCGACGACCCTTCCGACAGGTGCAGCATGCTGCATCCGACCAGCCTTCCGGCTTTGCCCCTCCCCCAGCGAGCTCCCTAGATGTGGATCGAAATCCTAGTCGTTCTTGTCCTGACCCTGCTTAACGGGTTGCTGGCCATGTCCGAGCTGGCGATTGTCTCTGCCCGCCCTGCGCGGCTGAAGGTCTTGGCCGAGCGTGGCGACCGGGGGGCGGGCACCGCGCTTGCATTGGCCGAGGAACCGGGTCGTTTTCTGTCCTCGGTCCAGATCGGCATCACGCTGGTTGGTGTGTTGTCGGGGGCCTTTTCCGGCGCGACCCTGGGTGCGCGGCTTGCCGCGGCGCTGCCGGGTCTGGGGGTGCCTCCTTCGCTGGCACAGCCTTTGGGCATGGGCGGTGTGGTCGTGGCGATCACCTATCTGTCGCTGATTGTCGGCGAGCTGGTGCCAAAACAATTGGCGCTGAAATCGCCCGAACGGGTCGCGGCGCGGGTGGCTCCGTTGATGCAGGCGATCTCACGCGGGGCGGCGCCGCTTGTCTGGCTGCTTGATCGTTCGGGCAAGCTGCTGCTTGCGGCACTGGGGCAGTCGAGTGAGGACCGCCAGACCATCAGCGACGAAGAGATCAAGCTGGTCATCTCGGAGGCCGAGACGGCGGGCGTCATCCACCGGGCCGAAACCGAGATGATTGCGGGCGTCATGCGTATTGCCGACCGCAGCGCGCGCGGGCTGATGACCCCCCGGCGCGAGATCGAGGCGATCGACCTTTCAGACAGCTGGGAAGAAATGGCGCGCAAGTTCCGCGACAGCCGCCGTACCCGTCTGCCGGTCAGCGACGGCGACCCGAACAACCTGATCGGTGTCATCGCCAGCGTCGACCTGATGTCGCAGAGCCGGGCCGAGGCGGTTGATCTGCGCGAGGTGATGCAGCCTGCTCCGATTATCCCGGAAACGATGGATGCCCCCGAGGTTATCGCCCGGCTGCGCGCCGCACCGGGTCAGATGCTGCTGGTCTATGATGAATACGGCCATTTCGAAGGCGTCGTCGCGCCGATGGACGTGCTTGAGGCGATTACCGGTGAGTTCGCGGGCTTTTCGGATGATGAGCCAAAACTGGTCGAGCGGGATGACGGTAGTTTGCTGGTCGCGGGCTGGATGCCGGTCGATGAATTCGCGGATCGTCTGTCGGTGCCTCTGGATGAGGATCACGATTATTCGACCGTGGCTGGTCTGGTTCTGGATCTGGCGGGCCGCCTGCCGCAAGCCGGGGACCGCGTGATCTGGCAGGGTTGGCAGATCGAGGTCGTCGATATGGACGGCCGGCGCATCGACAAGCTGCTGGTTCACCGGCTGCCTGCCTGAGCGGACCAGCTGCACGGCGCCTTGTGACTTTCGCTGGGGCGGGTAACCTTGGGCCATGAATTTTACCCTGCGCCAGATCACCTATTTCCTCGCGGTTGCCCGGCTGGGCAATTTCGGTCGCGCCGCCGAAACCGTCCATGTTTCGCAGCCGGGCCTGTCAAGCCAGATCGCCCAGCTTGAATCGCGTCTGGGCGGTACGCTGTTTGAGCGTGGGGCAGGGGCGGGGCCCGTTCGGCTGACGGCCTTGGGTGAGCGGCTTTTGCCCGTGGCCGAAGAGTTGATCGACACTGCCAGACGGCTGGATGCGCTGGCGCGAACCGGGCCTTCGCCCCTGTCTGGCCGGCTGCGGCTCGCGATCATTCCGACGGTTGCGCCCTATCTGATCCCGCATCTGATTCCGGCCTTGCGGATCAGTCACCCCGGTCTGGATCTGGAGCTGCATGAGGTTGTGACCGACGATCTGATCTCGGGCGTGCAGAGGCGGCGCTTTGATGCGGGGATCATGGCCCTGCCGGTCAGTGAGGCGGGGATCGAGGCCGAGGCGGTCTTGCGCGACGCCTTTCTGATTGCGCTGTCGGGCAATGATACCACCATCCTGTCGGGTCCGGCCCGTCCTGACAATATCGAAGCCGAGCGGCTGCTATTGCTGGCCGATGGCCATTGCCTGCGCGATCAGGCGCTGGAGGTTTGCGGGTTGCGCAGTCCGCGCCGCAAGCTGAATCTTGAGGCGGCCTCGATGGCGACGCTGATGCGGATGGTGGCAAGCGGCATGGGTATGACGCTGATCCCGCGTCTGGCGCTAAAGGATGAGAACCGCGATGGCGGGCTGCGCATCGTGCCTTTTGCCGAGCCTGCCCCCTCACGTGATCTGGCTGTGGTCTGGCGGCATAACGCCGAGACAGAAACCGATGCCCGCGCCCTTGCCGCAGCAGTGCGCGGCATTGCGCCGGTGCTGGGGGTCGAGCCCATCGGGCCGCCCGGAGCGGCTGCCGGTGATCAGATCAGGATCAGCGCAGAACGATCTTGACCGGCAGCACCAGCGAGGTGGTCTTGCCCGAAGGCGGCGCGGGCAGGCGCGGCATACGTGAAGCCTGACGGTTCAGCGCCGAATCGATTCCCGCATCTCCGGTCGAGCTTGCCAGTGCCGCCCCGGCCACCCGACCGCTGGGGTCGACGGTAAAGCGAACGGTGATGGTGATGCTGCCCCGGCCGCGGCTGGAAAAGTCGGTACGCTGCATGTGACGGGCGACGGCGGTCTGAACCTTGGACTGCCAGCTTGCGACCTGCTTTGCGCTGGGGGCGCTTGCCCCGGCTTGCGGGGCGGCGGTGCGCTGGCCCTGCGGTGCCCGCACCTGTGTCGCAGCCGTGCGGGCCTGTTGCGGCTCGGGGGCTTTTTCCTTGGGGTCGCGCTTTCTTTGCTCGGGTTCGCGCTTGACGACCTTGGGCTCGGGTTCGGGCTCCGGCTTTTCACGCTCGGGCCGTTCGGGCGGACGGGGGGATTTCTGCAGCACGACCGCATCCGGCGGCGGCGGAAACAGCGAGTTCATGTCTGCCATCGGCTCAAGCTGCTGCATGGGCAGCATGGGCATTTCCGGTTCCGGTTCCGGTTCCGGTTCTGGCTCGGGTTCCGGCTCGGGTTCCGGTTCTGCTTCGGCGGTTTCGGTTATCTCGGCTTCGTCCGGGGGGGCGGCCGCTTCGGGCATCGGGGCCAGGTCGACAAACACCGGTTCGGGCAGGCCGGGTGGGGTGGCCGCCTCGGCGCGGTGCAGGATCCATAGCGCGCCGCCCAGATGGGCAGCCAGCACCATCACCGCGGCGCTGCCCCAAAGCACGCCTTCGCGCATCATCAGGGATGAGGGTTTCAGGCTCATGGCTGGCTCGTTCCACTGGCCGCGGTTGCTGGGGCAGGGGCAGCCGCTGGCGCGCCCGCTGGGGCATCGGCAGCGGCCTCAACGGCAACTGGTGCCGCCTCAAGCCCGACCAATGCGATTTTCAGATAGCCCGTCTCGCGCAGGGTATTCATCACCCCCATCAGGTCCCCGTAAGAGACGTCCCTGTCCGCGCGCAGAAAGATGCGTTCTTCCCGGTTGTTCTTGGTCGCCTCGGCCAGCGCGGCGGCCAGTCCTCCGGCCGGGACATCATCGTTGCCGATCGACAGCGTCAGGTCGGGTTTGACGGTGACATAGACCGGCAGGTCCGGGCGCTGCGCCGGGGTCGCGTTCGAAACCGGCAGATCCACGTTCACATCAACCGTGGCCAAGGGGGCTGCCACCATGAAGATGATCAGCAGCACCAGCATCACGTCGATGAAGGGCGTAACGTTGATCTCGTGATTTTCGACCAGGTCGTCGCCTTGAGATTCGCGGATGCCGCCGGCCATGGCTCAGACCTCCGTGCGTGAGGTGGTGCCGCGAAAATCAAGATCGCGGCTGAGAAGGCGCCGGACACCAGCGCCGGCATTGCCAAGCCGCAGGCGATAACCGGTGATGGCGCGGGCAAAGACGTTATAGATCACCACTGCTGGAATTGCCGCGACAAGGCCGATGGCTGTTGCCAGCAGCGCCTCGGCGATACCGGGGGCGACGACGGCAAGGTTGGTGGTCTGTGCCCTCGAAATGCCGATAAAGCTGTTCATGATGCCCCAGACGGTCCCGAACAGCCCGACGAAGGGCGCAGTCGAGCCAATGGTCGCCAAAACACCAGTGCCCCGGCTCATGCGACGGCTGGCGATGGCCTCGATCCGTTCAAGGTAGGAATCGACGCGTTCTTTCAGGCCGGTGTCGCCCGCCTGATCCAGTGCAGCGGCAGAGCGGTCGTATTCCACCGCAGCCGCGCGGATCATCTGCGACACCGGATCGCGGCGGTTACCAACGGCGGATTGTGCCGCCGTAAGGCTGGCCGCACCCTCGATGCGGCGGATGCCGGATTGGGCCCGGCGCATTGCGCCCAAAAGCTCCAGCATCTTGGCGACCAGCACGGTCCAGGTCACGACCGAGGCGAAAGCCAGACCAATCATCACGCCCTTCACCACCCAATCGGCGGCAAGGAACATGCCCATGGGCGAAAGGTCGTGGGGCAGGTTCGGGTCGCGGGCGGGCGGGTTCAGGACCGGAGCCAGCGCGTCCTGAACCGATTGCGGCAGGATGCCGGAACCTGCGGGCGCAGCCGTTTCGGGTGCGGTGGCGGATTCGGCCACCGGAGTCACCGCAGTTGCGGCTGGTTCGGTGGGCTGTGTTTCAGCCGGGACAGTGGCCGCCGGCGCGTTTTCGGCCGGGGCCGGGGCAATGGCTGCCGGTGCGGTCTGTTGTGGCGCAGCGGCGGGTGCCTCGGTGGTTGTCGCAGCGGTGGCGGGCTGTGACGCGCTGTCCTGTTGCGCGGCTGTCTGCGCCGGAGCGGTTTCCGATGCGGCATTCTGCGGCGCAGGTGCTGCCGTTTCCGGCTGGGCGGCGGGTTCAGGTGCAGGTTGGGCGCCGGAGGGGCTTTCCTGTGCCGAAAGGGGGGCAGCCATCAACAGGCAGGTCAGCGCGAGGGCGGTCCCCGCTCGGAGGCGCGGCAGCGGAAGATGAGTCATGGCGATCCTTAGTCGTTCCGGCATTTGATCCGTCCGCATCTGGCTGGGGCGAGGCAGGCACCAAGAGCTGTGCCATCAGGCCCATTGGCCGCGGTCCGGGGACCGTATCAATCACCAAGGTAAAATTGTCAACTATTCCGGGCGACCTGTCACCGGTCAGGCGGACCAATAGGCGGCAAGGCGGGTAAGGCCCTTGTCATGGCCCAATTCTTCATGCAGCAGGGTGCGGATGGCGGTGACGCCCGATTTCTCGGCGGCCATCCACGCATAGCTGTCAGGCGCGGGCGGGCTCTTTCTTAGCTGTGCGCAAAGCCCCGCAGCACCTTCCGGCAGATGGATGAGGTCAAAGCCCCGGGGTCTGGGCAGGGGATAATCGGCGCATTTCCCAAGCAGCCAGACCTGCCCCTTTGCATGGTTCGCCTGCGATTCAAGGATGCGGGCAAGGGCGGGATAGGCGGTTTCATCCCCGGCAAGAAGCAGGTGCCGCTGCTTGGGGATACCACCGCCGCTTGGGCCAAGCAGGCCGATGTGCTGACCGGGCAGGGCGTGGCGCGCCCATTCGGCCGTGCGTCCGCCAGTGTGGTCAAAGATATCGAGGTCGAGCCAGCCAGCATCGGGGTCGATATGGCGCACTGTATAAACCGGACGGTGAAGCGCCTTGCTGCCCTTGGGCCAGATAATCTGACCGTTCGCGCCGATTCGGGGCCATTCCGGGGACAGGTCCCCGGCCGGGGGCAGTACCAGCCGGAAATGGATCGAATCGGTTCCGGCGAGGCGATGCAGATCCGGGGCCGTCAGCCGCACACGCAGGAAATCGGGGCATAAAGGCGTAATTGCGCTGACCTCGGTAAGGCTGAAGTTGCCCGGAAATGTGCCAATATCCTTGTCCGAGGGCCAGCGCAGGGCCGCCCTGGGCAGGTGACTGGCAAGATACTCTGAGATTTCTCGCTGCATCGCGCCCAGCCACTCGGCCCGATGGGCGCGGGCAAAGACCAGAACGCCGTCGCCGCGCTTTTTTGCGCCGAACTCTCCCTCATCGACCTGGCACCAGATCGAGCGGCCATGCCCGATGTGCAGATCCAGCCCCTGCGCCCGCGCCTTGTCGCGGATCAGTTGCTCAACCGGCGCGAAGTCCTGACCGGGCAGCAGCGCTTCGGACTGGAATTCGGGCAGAGGAGTAATGCGCATGTCTCGTCGTCGCCTGTCACGGATTTCCGACCCAAACGGCCTTTAGATTATCGGCGCTGCGGGTTCACAACAGCCATTCCTCGTCCAAACTTACCGGGCAAGTTCGGATGCTGCCATCGCCGCAATCGTCAGATCCACCTTTGCCAGCGGATCTTTATCTTGCAGGAACCAGGCCGCCGACAGCCCCGTCCATGCGAGAATCCATTGCAACAAGCGGCGGCGTTCCAGGCCCGATGCCTCGACCACCACGCTAAGCCTTTGCTGAAAGCGCCCCGGCTGGGTCGCAACCGGGTGCGTTGGGTCGCTTAGATCGGGATTGGTGAAAATATTGGCATAGTCAAAGCCACGCTCACCGATAAGCCCATGCGGATCTGTCGCGCGCCAGCCGCGTTCACCGAAGTCTAGGACGTTATCGTGGTGAAGATCACCGTGCAGGACGGTCTGCTCTCTTTGGTCGGCAAGCAGGTCCCGCGCTGTCTGCAGGCTTTGGACCAGAATGCCCCCATGGTTTACAGCACCTGCTTCAAGGTCATGGAACCAGCGGTCCAGAGGGACCAGATCGGGTAACTTGCCGGAACGCTGACGATGCAGCCGCTTAGCCGTCGCACAAAGAATGCGGCAGGCGCTATCGTCCCCGCCCGTGCGCGCCATATCGGCCAATGACCGTGTGCCGGTCGCCCGCTCCATCAGTATGGCGTGATCATCCCGGGCCAGGACCTTGGCCGCGCCGTCGCCTGCCCACCAATCCATCAGGGCCGCTCCGCGCTGCTGATCCGGCTGCGAAGAGAGTTTCAGCATCGCAGGCATTTCCTGCCGCAAAACCGGAAGCAGACGGGCGGTCGCCGTGATGACCGGCTCACCATCGGCTAGCAGACCCCAGCGATGTAAGTAAGGCCTGAACATGGCGTTCTTTATAAGCCGATGTGGGGGCGGAGGCTATGTGAACAACGGCAGAGGGGTGAGCTGTAACGCAATAATTCTTTCCTGACGTTCAGAACCCATGGCGGGCGGCTGTGACGGCGTGGTATCCTTGTTCACGCAGTCCCCTCACAGCATCGGCATTCATCGGAATAATGATCTTTGTCGCTGTTTCGATGCGAGAGATGATCGCCTCGCGCGGACCTGTTTTCCACGCGTCACCGGCATAAAATGCCGACTGCGCCTCATCCAGTTCCGCCATATCTGCAAAGCCCCGGATCAATCCATATCCGTCGGGATCATGCATGGATTGCCCGTGCCAGATCACATCAATCCCATTCTGCCGGTGAAGCGGGACACTGATGTTATGCATGATATCAAAGAATTCACCCCCTGTGCCGGGCTTAAGCTTGTAAAGCAATATTTCGATAAGGCGGGGCATGGCGTTCTCCTTTTGTCCCGGCAGTTATCCGAAAACGCACCATCTGCGCAATGACTGCCTTCTTTCACCCAGAGACCTGCCATCGCTGATGCAAGGCGCTCATTGCGGGTGGTCGTGCATCTATGCAGAGACCATGCGTGTGAATACATCGTTCAGATATGCTTGCTCTCGGATGCGGAAATGCGTGGTGCCGATTTTTTCAAAGCCGTGCTTCAAATAAAAAGCTATCGCCGGGGCGTTTTCGGAATTAGCGGTCAGCCACACTGACGGGCTGCCTAGACTGCCCGCGCAGATCAGCCCTTGTTCAAGCAGAGCGTTCCCGATGCCTCTGCCATGGTGGCGCGGCTGCACGTAGAGGGTCGATATCTCTGTGTTTGAACAGGCTGAAAAAGGCACGTTCTCACGTTGAGTGAGGCGGATGAAGCCATCAATGCCGTCTTCATTTTCCGAAACGATCACATGCTCGCCGGAGTTGCCGAGCAAGGCTGCAAACTTGGCTGTTGTGAACTCGTTCAGCGCATATTCAGCAAAGAATGCGCTTACACCTTTCCGGAGATAGGTCCCCACCCAAACCTCGATAGAAATGGCGGCAAGGGCCGGCGCGTCAGTTGGTTGCGCTGTGCGGAGCTTCATTTGTCAATTTCCAACGTTGTGTGACGCGGGGCGTGATTGCGAACAAACGGTAACTGGGGCTACGCCCCTTACCAGATGTCCGCCGTCAGCCATGCGCCACTGAGGCGATAAGGTGTCGGCCGCCGTCCGGCCCCCAAACATTCATGCGAGGCGGGCGACCTCGGCTGTGGCGGCGTCAAGCGCGCCAGACCCATGAGGGATGTTCAGCGCGGTCATTCCGGCCTCGATTACTGCCAGAACGCCCAGAAGCTGATGGGCATTGGCGTGACCCATATGGGCGATGCGCAGCGCGTGACCGGGGTCGGGCGCACCAAGGCCGACACCCAGCGTCACCCCTGCCTTGCCAGCCGTCCAGTCGCGCAGGGCGCTGGCCTGTGTCACCCGCGCGGCAGTGACCGAGCGGGCGCGGCCGGCTGGATCAGAGATCATTGCCCCGATCCCCGGATTGTCCGCGCCCCAGCGGTCCAGTGCCGCCCAGCAGGCCCGGGCCAACCCTTCATGCCGGGCCCATGCGGCGGGCAGGGTTTCTTCGTCAAGCAGGATGCGCAGCGCCTCGTTCAGACCAAAGACCAGCTGTACGGGCGGGGTGCCACCCCAGAATTGCCACAGTTCTTCTGCCTCGGCGCGGGGGGTCCAGTTCCAATAGGGGGTGGCAAGGCTGCTGGGTTTGCGCGCCCTGAGCCGTTCCGAGAACCAAACGAAGGTCAGGCCCGGCGGCACCATCAGCCCTTTTTGGCTGGCCGATACCAGCAAATCCACGCCCCATTCGTCCATCAGCATCGGCTCGCAGCCGAGTGAGGCGATGGCGTCGACAGCCAGAAAGGCAGGGTGGTCGCCCATTGCGGCGCGCAGGGCAGGGATATCGGCGCGGGCCGAACTGGCGGTATCGACCTGACAGACCAGAACCGCACGGATCTGCCCCTCACGGTCCTGCGCCAGCCGCTCGGCCAGCCGCTGGGGATCGGGGGGCGCAAGGCCGAAATCAAGCTCTTCGACCTCGATCCCCATTGCGCGGGCCGAGGCTGCCCAGCTGCGTCCGAAATGGCCCGAGATCAGTGCCAGCGCCCGCTCGCCCCTGTCGAGCATGTTGACATTCGCGGCCTCCCACCCGGCATGGCCGTTGCCGATATAGGGCGCGACATGGGCCGAGGTCCCGGCCAGCCGTTTCAGCCCCGCGATCAGGGTGCGGTTCTCGGCCGCGAGGTCCGGGCCATAGATATCGGGCGAGGGGCGGTGCATGGCCCGCAGCACGCGATCCGGGACAGGAGAGGGGCCGGGAATAGCAAGGACGGCGCGGCCCTGGGCAAAGCTCATGGGAATGCCTTTCGTATGACATGCAATCGGTAGGCCGGCCCCTGCGCAAGGTCAACGGGGCGCGTCTGACCCGAGCGCCTTGCCCCCGGACGTCTTGCGGCTTATCCCTTGGGGTCGAACCGAATTCCGGGGATGCGATGGCGGACAGACTTAACAGAACGGCCAATCTGTTCGCCCGTATGTGGCGCGACTATCTGCACCCCTATTGGGCGCGCATCCTGCTGGCGCTGGTTTTTCTGATTGTCGAGGGCTCGACGCTGGGCCTGCTTAGCTGGATGCTGAAGCCGCTGTTCGACCGGGTTTTTGTCGGTGGCGACACCGATGCGATCTGGTGGGTCGGGGGCGTGATCTTTTCGCTGTTCCTGATCCGCGCCTCGACCTTTGTCATCAACCGTAGCCTGATGACGTCGGTCTCGCTGGCGGTTTCGACCAGTATGCAGACGGATTTGCTGCGCCATATCATGACGTTGGACAGCAGCTTTTTCCAGGAGAACCCGCCCGGCGCGCTGATCGAGCGGGTGCAGGGCGATTCCATCGCCGTGCAGGGTGTGTGGTCCACATTCATCTCGGGCGCGGGGAGGGACATGGTCTCGCTGTTGTCGCTGTTCGGGGTTGCGGTGGCGGTCGATCCCTGGTGGACCATGGCGGCGCTGGTCGGTGCGCCGCTGCTGATCCTGCCCACCGTGCTGGTCCAGCGATATATCCGCCGCAAGATGCGGCAAAACCGCGTTAATGCCAGCCAGCGCGCCACCCGGCTTGATGAGGTCTTGCACGGTATCAACGCCGTCAAACTGAACCGGATGGAGGATTATCAGGCCGACCGATTCAGCCAGATCGTCAGCCGCATCCGCAAGGCCGAGATCAAGATGTCAGGTATCGGCGCCACTGTGCCGGCGCTGGTCGATGTCGTCACCGGGCTGGGCTTTATCGGCGTCCTTGCCCTGGGCGGGGCCGAGGTGACGCGGGGCGAACGCACGGTCGGGGACTTCATGTCCTTTTTCACCGCCATGGCGCTGGCCTTTCAGCCTCTGCGGCGTCTGGGCAACCTGACCGGCACATGGCAGATCGCAGCCGCAAGTCTTGAGCGCATCTATTCCGTGCTTGATATGCAGCCCGGGATTGCTTGCGGACCGCGCTGCGAGCCGCCACCCGACACCACCATCCGCTTTCATGATGTGCGGCTGGCTTACTCCGGCCATCCGGTCCTGAACGGGCTGAGTTTTACCGCCGAGGCTGGTCAGACGACGGCGCTGGTGGGGCCTTCGGGCGCTGGAAAATCCACGGTCTTCAACCTGCTGACCCGGTTGATTGATCCCGAAGCGGGCGAGATCACCCTGGGTGGGGTGCCTTTGCGCGAATTCGATCTGGGCGTGCTGCGCGATCAGTTCTCGACCGTCAGCCAAGAGGCCGCGCTGTTTGACGAGACGCTGCGCGAAAACATCCTGCTTGGCCATCCGCAGGATGACAAGGCGCTGCGCCGGGCGACTGTCGCTGCCCATGTTGCGGATTTCACCGATAACCTGCCCCTTGGGCTCGACACGCCGGCGGGGCCGCGTGGCTCGGCCCTGTCGGGGGGGCAGCGCCAGCGCGTGGCGATTGCGCGTGCCGTTCTGCGCGATGCGCCGATCCTGCTGCTTGACGAGGCGACCTCGGCGCTTGATGCGCAAAGCGAGCGGCTGGTCCAGCAGGCGCTGGACGAGCTTTCGGCCGGGCGCACCACCTTGGTCATCGCGCACAGGCTTTCGACCGTGCGCCAGGCCGACAAGATCGTGGTGATCGAGGCAGGCCGGGTTGTCGAAGAGGGCAACCATGACCAGCTAATGGCAAAGGGCGGTGCCTATGCTGCCCTGGTCAGGTTGCAATTCGGAGATCAATGATGCGGCGCATTCTGGCGGTTTCGGGCGAGGATCGGGTCGAGTTCCTGCAAGGCCTTGTGACCAACAAGGTCGGGGACGTGCCTTGCTGGGCGGCGCTGCTGACGCCGCAGGGCAAGTATCTGGCCGATTTTCTGATCGTCCCGGATGGCGCGCAGCTGCTGATTGATGTCGACGCGCGGCTGGCTGATGATCTGATCCGGCGGCTGTCGCTGTACAAGCTGCGTTCACGTGTCACGGTTGAGCCGACCGAACTGACCGTCACGCGCGGTATCGGCGATATGCCTGACGCTGCCATAGCCGATCCGCGGCATGAGGCGCTGGGCTGGCGTCTTTACGGCGGCTCGGGCGGTGAGCGGGCGGCTGACGACGGGTTTGATTGGGATGCGATCCGGGTCGGACATTGCATCCCCGAAAGCCTGATCGAGCTGATCCCGAACGAGACCTTTATCCTTGAAGCCGGGTTCGAGCGCCTGCATGGCGTCGATTTCCGCAAAGGCTGCTATGTCGGGCAAGAGGTCACGGCGCGGATGAAGCACAAGACCGAGCTGCGCAAGGGGCTTGTCACCGTCGGCATCGAGGGCGCGGCCCCTGTCGGGACGCCCATCCTGATGGCGGACGGGCGCGAGGCGGGCACGCTTTACACCCAATCCGGCAACCGGGCTATCGCCTATATGCGCTTTGACCGCATGGGCGAGGGGTTGACGGCGGGGGCCGCCCGCATACTGCCATGACCGCCCCGACCGAGGAGCGTGTGCGCCGCATCGTCCATGTGGATATGGATGCGTTTTACGCCTCGGTCGAACAGCGCGACAATTCCGAGCTGCGCGGGCGCCCGGTCGCCGTTGGCGGCATCCGCCGTGGCGTGGTGGCGGCGGCGAGCTATGAGGCGCGCCGCTTTGGCGTGCGCTCGGCCATGCCCTCGATGCGGGCGATGCGGCTGTGTCCCGACCTGGTCTTTGTAAAGCCGCGCTTTGACGTCTATCGCGCGGTCAGCCAGCAGGTGCGCGACATCTTTTTCGAATACACGCCGCTCGTCGAGCCCTTGTCGCTGGATGAGGCTTATCTGGATCTCACCGATTATCTGCACGGCCGCACCGCGACGCGCATCGCGCAAGAGATCCGCGCACGTATCCGCGAGGCGACAGGGCTGACCGCCTCGGCCGGGGTCAGCTATAACAAGTTTCTCGCCAAGCTGGCCTCGGACCAGCGCAAACCGGACGGGCTGTTCGTAATCCCGCCTGAGGCTGGACCCGAGTTTGTCCATGGCCTGCCCATCGGTCGCTTTCACGGCATCGGTCCGGCGACAGCGGCGCGGATGGAGTCGCATGGTATTCTGACCGGCGCCGATCTGGCACGGCAGACCCTTGAGTTCCTGACGGCGCGTTTTGGCAAATCGGGCACCTATTACTGGAATATTGCCCGTGGCATAGACACGCGCGAGGTCAAGCCGAACCGTATCCGCAAAAGCATCGGGGCCGAGAACACCTATTTCGAAGATCTGCGCGACCTTCCGGCAGCCCATGAGGCGCTGGAGGTGCTGGCCGACAAGGTCTGGAGGCATGCCACGAATGCCGGGCGCGTGGGGCGGACGGTGACGCTGAAGGTGAAATACGGCGATTTCCGCCAGATCACCCGTGCGCGTTCGCTGCCGCGTCCGGTAGAAAGCCGGGATGAGATGCTGGGCATGGCCCGCGACCTGCTGGGGCCGGTTTTTGCCGACCCGCACGGGGTCAGGCTGTTGGGGATCACCCTGTCCGGACTCGATGAGGCGCGGCAGGATGAGCCGCCGCGCCAGCTTGGTCTTTTTGATCAGGCGTAAAGACTGGTCACGCCGACCTTTTGATGGATGCCGTTCACCGTTTCCTTGTCTAGCCCAAGGTTCTGGGCAAGCTCGTGCAGGTATTCGGCCTCTTTCCGATTGTCGAATTCGATCGCCATCAGTGACATCAGATAGATTTGGGGGCCAAAGCCCTCGGGCACTTCGCGGGCCAGCGCCGCCGCATTGACGGGGGCTGCCATCTGTTCGCGGATAAAGGCGCGTTCTTCGTCGTCCAGCTCGCCGAATTCCGACATCAGCTTGGCTTTTTCCTGCTCGTCGATCTCTCCGTCCGATTTCGCCGCCTGGATCATCGCCCTGAGCATCAGGCCGGCCAAAGCGTTCTGTTCGGGCGTGGGCGCGGTCGAGGGCTCATCACCGGTCGCAAGCGCCTCGTTGAAGAGCTCGCCAAAGCTGGCATCGTTCTGGGGTTGTGCACCCTTTTGCGCCAGCCCGCCGGTGCTGCCCTCCGGGGCCTGAGCCTGCGCGCCACCGCGACCGCCCAGAAGATCACCCAGAATACCGCCAAGGCCGCCAGCAGCCGCGCCGCCAAGGACGCCGCCCAGGCCGCCAGAGCCGCCCGAACGGCCACGCGGCCCGGCCAGCTGGTCAAGCAGGCCACCCAGCCCGCCCTGTGCCGTCCCGGCCGAGCGGGGGGAATTTGGGCCACCATAGGCCGAGCCGCTGCCTGTACGACCGCCCAGCACCTGACCCAGCATATCGCCAAGCCCGCCCGAGCCGGTGCTGCGGCTGCCCGCCCCACCGGTGTTGTTGCCAAAAAGCTCGTCCAGCAGGCCGCCCGAGCTACGCCCGCCGCCGCTTTGAGGCCGGTTCTGGGCGTTCTTCATCATGGTTCCGATCCCTTTGGCCAGCATGACGCCAGCCGCGACGCGGGCGAGGGATTTCATCAGGCTCATAGCATTCCTCCGAAAGCGTTGCGCGGCCGCCGGGCCGGGCAGCCTTGTCTGCCGGATTCCAACGTCTTTGCCGGGCAGAGGTTCCCGCGTTTCATGCTTATGTCGCCGGGTCGGGCGCCCTTGATTTTTCCCCGGCCGGATTATAAGTCGCGGCGGATGTTTCACGACGGGGGCTGTCGCGCGGGTGGCCCCCCCGATAGGAGGCCAGGATGGCAAAGGCAAAGTTTGAACGTACGAAACCGCACGTCAACATTGGTACGATTGGTCACGTTGACCACGGCAAGACGACTCTGACGGCAGCGATCACCAAGTACTACGGTGAATTCAAGGCCTACGATCAGATTGACGGGGCCCCTGAAGAGCGTGCTCGGGGTATCACGATCTCGACGGCGCACGTTGAGTACGAGTCCGATACGCGCCACTATGCGCACGTCGACTGCCCCGGCCACGCTGACTATGTCAAGAACATGATCACGGGCGCTGCGCAGATGGACGGCGCGATCCTGGTTGTGAACGCTGCTGACGGCCCGATGCCTCAGACACGTGAACACATCCTGCTGGGCCGTCAGGTTGGCATCCCCTACATGGTCGTTTACCTGAACAAGGTTGATCAGGTTGACGATCCCGAGCTGCTGGAACTGGTCGAGATGGAGGTTCGTGAGCTTCTGTCGTCCTACGACTACCCCGGCGACGACATTCCGATCATCAAGGGCTCGGCCCTGGCTGCTCTGGAAGGCCGCGACGCCGAGATCGGCGAGAACTCGATCCGGGAACTGATCAAGGCCGTTGACGAGTACATCCCGACGCCCGAGCGTGCGGTTGACCTGCCGTTCCTGATGCCGATCGAAGACGTGTTCTCGATCTCGGGCCGTGGTACGGTTGTGACCGGCCGTGTTGAGCGTGGCGCGGTGAACGTCGGCGACGAGCTTGAGATCATCGGGATCCGTCCGACCAAGAAGACGACCTGCACCGGCGTCGAGATGTTCCGCAAGCTTCTGGATCGCGGTGAGGCTGGCGACAACATCGGCGCTCTGCTGCGCGGTGTTGAGCGTGACGGCGTTGAGCGTGGTCAGGTTCTGGCGAAACCGGGTTCGGTTACCCCGCACACCGAGTTTGAAGCCGAGGCCTACATCCTGACCAAGGAAGAGGGCGGTCGTCACACTCCGTTCTTTGCGAACTACCGTCCGCAGTTCTACTTCCGGACCACTGACGTGACCGGTACGGTGAAGCTGCCGGAAGGCACCGAGATGGTTATGCCTGGCGACAACCTGAAGTTCACGGTTGAACTGATCGCTCCGATCGCGATGGAAGAGAAGCTGCGCTTCGCCATCCGTGAAGGTGGCCGCACCGTCGGCGCAGGCGTCGTCTCCAAAATCATTAAATAAGC
>NZ_JAFL01000006.1:0-172400 GCF_019633685.1 Paracoccus sp. J56 | reverse complement strand
AAATAGCTGACCTGCCAGTTCATCCGGCTGGCGTCTGAAGTGTGCTTGTCAAGATCGTAACGAGTTTCTCGGCACGGCGGTGCCGATGGTTGTGGGGTAATGAAATGTATATCACGAAAGTGGATGACAATCTCCTCGTCAAGGATGGAGATAAGTGGAAGGTCAATGATAACTGGAAGGGAAACTATTCCGACATATCGCAAGGGTCGGAAGAGCTTGATCACATCTCGGCGAAAGGAACGAACGGCAACCCGTCGTCTACCGCCAAGAACGGGCAGGATGTAACTGTACATCTCCCGAATGGCGAGAAAATTACCGGGACTTACGTCGGCTCCGTGGAAACCATCCTGACCAGTCCTTCTCAGGTTGTGGATGTCCCGGGTCAGGGGCAGATCAGCATCTTTCACGGTAACATCAAAGGGCATTTGATCAAGGGTTCCGATGGGAATACCTACTTCGTCAGTGATACGGATCTGTCCAAATATGAGACTCCGATTGTTGGCGGTGGCTTTTCCATTAATGGAAAAACATACGCAGCGCATGGCCAGACGCCGGAAGAGTTCCAGAAAAAGCTTTACGATTTGCTGCGGCCAGATGCTGATAAGGCTGCAAACGACGCTTTCTTTAAGGCTTATAATGGGTATCCGAATACTATGACCCATGAGCAGAAAGTCGCGGCGGCTCTCAAGGCCAGGGACGAGGCTTTTGCGCCTTGGAAAAAATGGCTCGATAAACTGGAAAGACTGACTGAAGATTATATCAGGCCGTATGTTGACGACACGCAGTTCAAGGCCAAGGGTGGCAATGACCCGCTTCCGGTTGTGTGTTTTGTCCGCGGCACCTTGCTCATGACGGATCGTGGTGAGGTTGCGGTTGAGGATCTTTGTGTCGGGGATCTTGTGCTGACGCGGGACCACGGGCTTCAGCCTGTGCGCTGGATCGGCTCGCGCCAGCTCTGGGCGCATGAGCTTGAAACGATGCCGAACCTGCGTCCGGTCCGCATCAGGGCCGGCGCGATGGGGCCGGGGGTGCCTGCCAGCGATCTGATGGTCTCGCCGCAGCATCGGGTGCTGGTGCGCTCGAAGGTCGCGCAGAAGATGTTCGGCGCGATGGAGGTTCTGGTCGCGGCCAAGCAGCTTGTGCTGCTGGACGGGATCGACATCGCCGACGACGTGCAGGAGGTCGAGTATTTCCACATCCTCTTCGACCGGCACGAGGTGGTGATCTCGAACGGGGCCGAGACCGAGTCGCTTTATACCGGCCCGCAGGCGCTGAAATCCGTCGGCGACGAGGCGGTGCAGGAGATCTGCGCGCTTTTCCCCGAGCTTGCGGATCCGTCCCATGTGCCGCAGCCGGCGCGGTTTCTGCCCTCGGGCCGTCAGGCGCGCAAGATGGGGGTGCGGCATCTGCAGAACAGCCGCCCGCTTGTCGAGCATGATCCCGTCGGGCGCGCCCTTCACTAAGGGCCGGGGGATGTTGACGGGGATCACGCCCGTGGGCCGTGTCCCGGCACATGCGGCAGGCTGACCGATCTGCGCGCCGGGGCCCTGTCTGCCCGGCCGCAGGCCCGATGCGGCCTTGTGCCGGATGATTGGCATGCGTGGTGCACGGTCTTCACATCCGGCCCGGGGTCGCATGATGCGCCGTAAAGGTCTCTCCCGTGTCGGATGAACCGTCGCACGTACCCGCAATCCGACTGGCAGGCGGGCGCCGGCATCTGCTCGGCCCGAATGCGCAATGGGGTGCTTTGGTGGGGAGGTATCTGATGAATTCCGACAGTCATCGGTCCTGGTACGAGGCCGGGTTCGCAGACGGGCAGCAGGCGGTCCTGAAGGTTGTCTCGGAGCTTCTCTCGACAACGGCAGAGATGGTGCCCGAGGGCGAAACCCGCCGCATCGTTTCCAGCCTGGGTGCGATGATTGCCCTGATGGCGCCGCAGACGGCTGAGACCCGCGATCCGACCGGCCGGAATACCGGTTTGTGATGACCGTCCCGCCCCGTGTCGGGCGGGGCGGAAGTAACGGCGGGCCCGGGAGTTCCGCGCCCTGTCTTGTGTAATGGTAGCAGAAGGTAACCAGAGATGAACAAATTCCTGCCGGTCCTGGCGCTGGGGCTGCTTGCGGCCTGTTCGATCGACCCCAAGGATTATGAAACGGCGCCGGTGACGGTCCAGACGGCCTCGGGCCCGGTCACCTGCCAGCTTTACACCAGATCGCTCGTCACCTGGGACCGCTCGATTGATCGCCCGGCGAATATGACGGTGGCTGCCGCGGATCAGATCTGCCTCAGTGAGGGGCAGCGTCAGAAGGCCGCGGGCACCAGTCCCGCCGGCGCCTCTGAACCCGATTTGTCCTTGTGAAGCCGCGCTTCGTAAGCCCCGGCCGCGGCCGGGGGTCGATCAGGATCGGAGATCAGAAGATGTTGGATGATACGCGCTCTCCTTTTACGCAGAACCTGATCTGGACCGGAGAGCTTCAGATGATCAGCGCCTCGGGCGAGCTCTTCAACCATGTTGATGCGGGGCTGCCGATGTGGGCGGGCAGTGGTGACCGGAGTGTCCGGATCAGCACCTCATTTGTCGCGCCTTTCGGTGCGGTTCCATGCGTGAACCTGGGGCTGAGCGGGCTTGATGCGGCGCATGACCAGAACCTGCGCTTCCGGCTCGAGGCGGTGGAGGTGACACGCTCTGGTTTTGTGGTCGAGTTTGTGACCTGGGGCGACACGCATATCGCGCGGGCCTCGGTGACCTGGCAGGCAATCGGCCCCTCAACAGGCAGCCACGATGCCGTCCAGAGTAACTGAGCCTCCCTTCGACACAGAAGGTCCCCAAAAGGGGGCGACAGTCAAGACAGAGTGCAGGGGGCGGCAGCGCCCCCTTTTGCGTCAGAGCAGATGGCGGGGGATTGTCTCGTCCCAATCGCGTCGTGCGACCTCGTTCGCGCCTTCATAGGCGATCAGCCGGCCTTTCAGGAAGAAACGCCCGGCATCCGCGCTCATCTCCGTGACGGTTTCGATACGTGTGCGCCAGCCTTTGCGGCCCATCTCATAGCTTTGGGTCAGGACATAGCGTGCCGACAGGGGATCGTCGGGCCGGATGGTCAGCTCACGGCGCAGGTTATGGGCCAGTTCGGTGCCGGTCTCATCAATGCGCACGATCCCCTCGCCGAAAAGCCCGCCCCGCCCCTCGGTGATATAGTGCGCAACCCCGGTGACATGGTCAAACGACGACGCGCGCAGCACCAAGCCAGGATCAGTTCGCGTCAAAACGGCCAAAACTCCAGAAGAGGGCGGGGGAAAGGACACCTCGGCTTGCGGGGCCGAGGGGTCACGCATGGGCAGCGTCAGGCGGCAATCTCCGGGCCGGATCGTCACCGTGGCGGGTTGCGGCGCGGGCCAGATCATTGGCCAATATGCTGTTCCGATTGACACCCGGATCCGGTGCCCGGGCAGGAAGCGATGCCCACAGGCCGACAGCATGATCTTGATGCGATAGCGCTGGCCGGGCTCCAGCGGCGTCGGCGTTTCGTGACTGTCCCGGTGGGTGAGGTTCAGCACCTGATACGAGACACGCAGCACCTCGCCCGAGGGCAGCACGTCGCACAGTCGTACGCCAAGCTGGGCCACCGGGACATCGGCGCCAAGCTCAAGCTGAAGCTCTGGCGCGCCAAGGATCTCGACCGCATCGGTCAGCGCGGCAGAGGTAAAATTCAGCGCCCCCCCGTCATCAAGGCGCTGATCGGTCGGCATCTCGCCCTCGCAACCGGTGCCCATCCATTCACCCCCGGCGCGGCCGTGATCCTGAGGCGAGCGGATCGACAGTTCCGCGTCGTCAGTCCGGGGCATGGGCGCAAGCGTGCCATTCGCATGCAGATGCAGCACATGTGGCAGGATGGTGGGGCTGGGCCAGCGCATCTCACCCACCCAGCGGCCGGGCTGTTCTTTTCGGGTGCCGGTCGGAGGCGTGGGGTCGTTGATAAAGGCGCGCAGCTGCGGCTCATCCATCACTCCGGTATCAATGCCCCTGAGCCAGTGATCCCACCAGCGCACCGCCTCTTGCAGAAAGCCGATCGCGGGCCCGGGGACACCGTCATGGGGATAGACATGACCCCAGGGGCCGATGATGCCGCGGCTTGGCACCGGCAGCTTTTCCAGCAGGCGCGGGACCGAGTTGGTATAGCTGTCTACCCAGCCACCGACCACCAGCACCGGGCATTGAATCGCGGACCAGTCCTCTTGGACCGAACCATGTTTCCAATAGTCGTCATAGCTTTGATGGGCGGCCCATAGCGCCGGAAAGAAGGGCAGGTTCCTGATCCGCTCAAGCCAGCGATCGCGCCAGCCTGCTCCGGCGATCTCGGGGTCAAGCGGACGGGCCTGATAGGCCAGCATGATCGAACCCCACCACAGGTTGTCGTTCAGCAGACAGCCGCCCATGAAATGGATGTCGTCGCGGAAACGGTCGTCAGTCGAATAACAGCTCAGGACGGCCTTTAGCGCGGGCGGGCGGCGCATGGCGACTTGCAGGCAGTTAAAGCCCGACCAGCTTTTTCCCATCATCCCGACATTGCCCGAGCACCATTCCTGCGCGGCGATCCAGTCGATGATCTCAAGAGCGTCATCCTGTTCCTGCGCCAGGTACTCATCGGCCAGATGACCGTCGGAATCGCCGCTGCCGCGCATGTCCACCCGAATTGAGGCATAGCCGCGCTGTGCGAAATAGCCGTGCATTGGCTCGTCCCGGCCCCGGGTTCCGTCGCGTTTGCGATAGGGAATATATTCCAGAACCGCGGGGACCGGATGCGACCGTGCGCCACTGGGTAGCCAGATCCGCGCCGCAAGACGGGTGCCGTCACTCAGTGGTATCCAAGTATTTTCAATAACTTCTATGCTCATTTTACTCTCCGCTGGCATCAGGAAAGGGACCGGCGCCGCGTAAGGGGCCTGCGTCGGCGGATGGAGGGGCGGGGATCAGTGCGCGGCGGTGACCTCGTCCAGCCAATTGGTGCGCAGCTCGGGGACTGCGGCAAGCAGGCGGCGCGTATAGGCCTGCTCCGGCGTCGCAAATAGCGTCGCGGTCCCGGCTGTCTCGATGATCCGGCCCGTCTGCATCACCATCACCCGGTCGGCGAGGCGGCGGACCACCGACAGGTCGTGGGTGATGAAAAGATAGGCGATGCCCAATTCGTTCTGAAGCTGGAGCAAGAGGCGCAGGATGTCCTCGGCCACCAGCGGATCAAGTGCCGAGGTCACCTCGTCGCAGATCAGCAGATCCGGCTTTGCCGCCAGCGCACGGGCGATGCAGACGCGCTGTTTCTGCCCGCCAGACAATGCGCCGGGCAGCCGGGCGGCGAAACAGGCGGGCAGGCCGATCTGATCCAACAGCCGCGCAACCTCGTCTTTCAGCGCCCGGCCGCGCAGTCCTCCGAACAGCGCCAGCGGTCGGCCGATCGCCTCACCCACGGTCTGGTGCGGGTTCAATGCCACATCGGGCAACTGATAGACAAGCTGGACACGCCGTAGCTGGGCGTTGTCGCGCTGGCTCAACTCCGGTGGCAGGCGTGCGCCGTCCAGCCTTACTTCGCCCCGCGCCGGTGGCAAAAGTCCGGCGATCAGCCGTGCCAGCGTCGACTTGCCCGAGCCGGATTCGCCCACCACGGCCAGCGTTTCACCCCGGTTCAGGCGCAGCGAGACGTCATGCAGAACCTGTGTCCGGCCATAGAAGGCATCGACACCTTCGATTGCCAGCAATTCATCCTTGCCAGGATTGTGCATGCGCTGCGAGGCAGTCAGGCTGCCGTGCCGCTCGGCCACCAGCAGGCGGGTGTAATCCTGTTGCGGCGTGTCAAGCAGCGCGGCGGTCGGGCCGGTTTCGACTTCGCGCCCATTGCGTAGCACCATCAGCCGGTCGGCGATCTGGGCGATCACCGCCAGGTCATGAGTGATGTAAAGCGCGGCGGTCCCATAGCGGCGGATCACGTCGCGCAACAGCCGCAGCACCTCGATCTGGGTGGTGACGTCCAGCGCGGTCGTCGGCTCGTCCAGCACCAGGATATCGGGCTTTCCTGCCATGGCCATGGCGATCATCGCCCGCTGCAACTGCCCGCCCGAGACCTGATGCGGAAACCGCCGGCCGAAATGTTCGGGGTCCGGCAATTGCAGGGCGCTGAACAGGTCGGTCATCCAGACGCGGGCCTCGGCCTCGTTCATCAGCCCGTGGACGCGCGGTACTTCGAGGATCTGGCGTTCCAGCCGCATCGCCGGGTTAAAGGCTGCCGCAGCGCTTTGCGCCACATAAGCGATGCGGGTGCCGCGCAAAGCCTCCCGTGTCTGGCGCGGTGCGGTGCGCATCTCGGTCCCGGCAAGGCGGATTTCGCCCCCTGTGATGCGGCAGCCGCCCCGGCCATAGCCCATCGAGGCCAGCGCAACCGTCGATTTTCCCGCACCGGATTCCCCGATCAGACCCAGTACCTCACCCGGGTTCAGGTCCAGCGAGACGCCGTGCAGCAGTACCGTGCCATCCGGCGCTTCGACCCTGAGGTCACGGATCTGCAGTACATGGCTCATCGGTTTTCTCCCTGTATGGTGGTGCGTCCGGCCAGCGCCCAGTCAACGACAAGGTTGACGCCGATGGTGACAAGCGCGATCGTTCCGGCCGGAAACAGGGGCGCGTAAAGGCCGTAAAGGATGCCCTGCTGGCAGTCGCGCACCATGCCGCCCCAGTCGGCAAAGGGCGGCTGCACCCCCAGCCCAAGGTAAGACAGCCCCGCGACGAACAGGAAGGCAAAGCAAAAGCGCATCCCGAATTCGGCCATCAACGGCGGCAGGGCATTGGGCAGGATCTCGCGGCGCAGCATCCACCACAGGCCCTCGCCGCGCAGACGGGCGACCTCGGCATATTCCATCACCACGATCCCTTGTGCCAGGATGCGGGCAAGGCGAAACACCCGCGTGCTGTCCAAAAGCGCGATGGTTCCGATCAGGACCGGCAAGCTTGAACCAAGTGCCTGCAAGACGACAAGCGCCGAGATCAGCACCGGAATAGACATGACGATATCGACCAGTCGTGCCCCGATCAGATCGGGCCAGCCACCCCTCAGCGCAGCCAGAAAGCCCAGCGGCACCCCGATGCAGAATGAGATCACCACCGCCGTCAGCGACACGCCGACCGACATGCGCGCCCCGTGCAAAAGGCGCGACATCATGTCCCGCCCGTTCTGGTCCAGCCCAAGGGGATGGGCGGCAGACGGCTCGGCAAAGGGCATGCCCAGCACATCTTCCTGTCCATAGGGGGCAAGCATCGGTCCAAAGAGAAACAGCACCAACGTCCCCGCAAGGATCAGCGTGCCAAAGACGGCCGAGAGGGGGATCCGTCCGAAAACCGGCAGGGTCATCTCAGGACTCCTTCACGCGCGGGTGGCGCAGGCGAGGATTCAGCGCGATGGCGGCGATATCGGCCAGCATGTTCATCACCACATGGACAGCGGCAAAGACCATTGCGGCCGCCTGCACCATCGGCACGTCTCGTTTCGAGACCGCATCGACCATGAACCGGCCCAGCCCGTTGTAATTGAAGATTGTCTCGACCAGCACCACACCGGCGATCAGATAGGTCAGGTTAAAAGCGACGACATTGATGGTCGGGCCAAGCGCATTCGGCACGGCATGGACCAGCACGACGCGGCCCATGGGCAACCCCTTGAGGCAGGCCGTTTCGATGAAGGGCTGGTCCATTACTGCAAGGACAGTCGTACGGGTCATGCGCATGATCTGCGCAACGGTCACGAGAACCAGCACCAGCATCGGCAGGGTCGTGGCCTGCAACCATGCTGCCAGACCCATGCCGGACCAAGTATCGGCAAGGCTTGGCAACAGCCCCCACTGGACCGAGACGAACAGGATCAGCAGCAGTCCCAGGAAATATTCCGGCAATGAGACGGTCGCCAGCGCCACGACATTCGCCGCCCGATCAAAGAACGAGCCGCGAAGGGCTGCCGAGGATATCCCCAGCCCGACTGCCAGCGGCACAGCGATGACGGCCGCGTAACCGGCCAGCGCCATGGTATTGCCAAACCGGGGCCAAAGCAGCTCGCCAACCGGCTGGCGATTGGCCAGCGACTGCCCCAGATCGCCATGCAGAATACCCGAGGCCCAGGCGAGGTAACGCGCGACCGGCCCGGAATCGAGGCCAAGTTCTTGCCGCAGCGCGGCCAGTGACTCAGGTGTCGCATTCTGGCCAAGGATTGCGGCGGCCACGTCGCCGGGCAGGATCTCGGTGCCCGTAAAGACCAACATCGAGACCAAGACCAGGGTGATGACCCCCAGTCCCAGCCGCTGCAGGATCAGCCACGCCATCAGTCCAGCCAGACCTTTTCGGCCATACGCGCGCCCATCAGGTTGAACATCGGATGCGGCGTAACCCCTTTGACCTTGACCGAAACGGCGTCGAGATAGTCGCCGAACATCGGGATCATCGCGCCGCCATCGTCATGGATCATGCGCTGCAACTCCCAATAGATCTCGCGGCGGCGGCTGTCGTCGAGCAGGGCGCGCGCCTCGGTCAGCAACCGGTCGAAATCGGCACTGGCCCAATGGGTGTCGTTCTGGGCCGAGCCAGAGGCATAGGCGATGGTCAGCATCTGATCTGCCGTCGGCCTTCCGCCCCAATAGGACATGCAGAAGGGCGCCTTCATCCAGACATTGTCCCAATAGCCGTCGGCAGGCTCGCGCTGGATGGCGACCTCGATCCCTGCCGGGGCGGCCGTGGTGCGGTAGATCGCTGCTGCGTCCACCGCCCCCGGGAATGCCGCATCCGAGCTGTGCAGCGTAAGCGTCAGCCCCTCAAGCCCCGCCTGCCGCAGATGGAATCTGGCTTTATCCGGATCATATGGGCGCTGCGGCAGTTCACTGTTGAAAAAACGGTCCGAGGACGGGATCGGGTGGTCGTTGCCAAGTGCTCCATTGCCCAGAAGCGCGGTCTTGAGCAGCAGTTCACGGTCCACCGCATGTTTCACCGCCAGCCGCACATTCGCATCCGAAAACGGCGCCTTGGTGCAATCCATGAGGAAGGTATAGTGTTGCCCGCCCTTTGAGCGCACGATCTCCAGATTGCGGTTGCGTGCCAGCAGATCCACGGTCTTGAGATCAAGGTTATTGATTACCTGCACCTGTCCCGACATCAGCGCGTTGGTGCGGGCGGCGATATCGTTAATGACGATGACCTCGACCGTATCGACATTGGCGCAGCCCGGCTTCCAGTAATCAGGGTTGCGACGGAAACGTGCACGCACGCCCGGCTCGATGCTTTCGGGGACAAAGGGGCCGGTGCCGATGGGGTTTGTCCAGTCGGTAAAGCCCTCGGGCACGACGAGGAAATGATAATCCGACAAGACATAGGGCAGGTCGGCGTTGCCCGAGGTCAGGGTTATCCTGACCTCATGTTGCGATACTTTCCGGACGTCGCTGAACGCCGCTGCAATCGAACGCGCCGCCGAAGAGCTGTCGCCCCGGTGCAGGTTCAGCGAATAGACGATGTCATCGGCGGTCAGGGTCTTGCCGTTGTGGAAGGTGATGCCCTGACGGACGCGGAACAGCCATTCCCCGGCGCCTTCGCCAGTCTCCCAGCTTTCAAACAGCTCGGGCCGGGCGATGTTTTCGGCGTCGATCTCGACCAGGCCGTTCATCACCATATAGGCCTGGTTCACCGGCACCCAGTCGTTGAGTTTGCGCAGATCGAAATCGTCGGTGGTCGAGCCGCCGCCCAGCCCCATGCGCAAAACGCCGCCCCGTCGGGGGGTGTCCTGGGCAGACAGCCGGCCGGGGAACAGCGCCAGTGCCGATAGTCCCGCCGCGCCGGCAAGCAAGCCGCGCCGCCCGATCTGCGAGGGTTGTCCGTGGTTCATGTGTTTTTACGCCGCAGATACGGCGCCTCCCCGTGTTGAACGATCCCGTGACCTGTTGGCAGGGCTCAACCCTATGGCGCGGGCAGGGCAAGGCAAATGATTTTCAGTCATACCCCTTTGACGCAGGGGCAGGGCGGCGAGGCCGGATCATTTCGTGATCCCGTGACGGTTGCTTGCTACCAGCCAATCGAACAGCTTTTTCGCCGGTGCGCGCAGGTGCCTCTGGGTCGGGCGTATCAGGTAATAGCGCCCCTGACCCATCAGCCGGTATGGGTGGGCCTGGACAAGATGGCCGGCGTCGATCAGGTCCTGGACCAACCATGTCCAGCCCATGGCAACGCCGGTTCCCTGCACTGCTGCCTCGATCGCCAGCCGGTAGCTGCCCATTTTCCAGCGCATCGTTGCCTCGGGCAGGGTGACGCCGGCGCTGAAAAGCCAGTTGCCCCAATCTGTCCACTCTTTGAAGGTTTCTTCCATGGTCAACAGCAGTGGGGTCTCCATTTCGGCCAGCAGCGGCTGCCCGGGGGCTGTGACGGGCACCATCTCTTCGGCGCCAAGCGGATGCATGACGAAATCGGCCACCCGGCCCGGGCGGTGGTAAAGCGCCAGATCATATTCATCTGGCCGCAGTTGCGAGATATTCTCGTCCACCCGCAACTTCAGCTCAAGCCAGGGCAACTCGTGGTGCAGGGCGGCAAGACGCGGCATCACCCACAGATCGGCCACGCCCTGTGAGCAGGCCAGCACGACACGGTGACTGTCATGTGTGCCGGGCATTCCCTCGCTCAGCACCGAAAGTGCATCCATGGCCTGGCCGACCTGCAAGGCATATTCCTGCCCCAGCGCATTCAGCATGACGCCAGAGGTCGTGCGTTCGAAAAGCACTGCGCCGACATGATCCTCAAGCCGGGCGATCTGGCGGCTGACCCCGCTTTGCGTCAGCCCCAGGATTTGTGCGGCGGCCGAGATCGAGCCGCAGCGGGCGACGGTCTGAAATGCAACAAGGGCGCTGAGCGGGGGGACGCGAAGGCGGGTCATCGGAGGCCTGCTTCTGGCGGCGGGTCAGAGACCATGAAATTTCATCATGGACCCATAGGCAAGTGCCGGTTGCATGCCGTGCCCGGTCAGGCCGGTTTCGCCGTGACGCATTCGTCCCCGGCCTTGGCAAGATTGGACAGGTCGACCTGCTTGGGACAGGCCGACAGCCGTTGGCGAAACGCCTCGATCAGCCAGCTGGTCGCGGGGCCCGGCGAATGGTCAGCCCGGCAAAGCGCATAAAGCGAGTATTCGCCCAGTTCGTAGGCATCCAGATCCAGCTGTACCAGCCGCCCGCATTTCAGGTCCTTTCTGACCAGAGCAGCCGGCAGTCCGCCCCAGCCAAGCCCGCCACGGATCAGTTGGTGCTTGGTCGCCACATCGCCGACGCGCCAGATCTTGTAGGAAAGGACGTTGAAGTTTCGCCCGCTGGTCAGGCCCGAGGCGTCAGTGACCACCAGTTGAACCTCTTCGCGCACATCGGCAAGGGTCAGGGGGCGGCCCAGCCGGGCCAAAGGGTGGCTGGCAGTGGCCACCGGCACCATGAAAGAATGCCCCAGCTTATCGGCCGAGATCAGGTCATTGTTCAGCAGAGGCGCGCCGCCGATGCCGATATCTGCCTTGCCGTTGATCACAAGGTTCATCACCGCGCCCAGTTCACCCACCGTCAAGTTCAGCGCCACCGAGGGGAAGGTGTCACGAAACCCGCGCAGGACCGCGACCACGATTTCCGAGGGCACCATGACGCTGATCGCCAGGGACAGCTCAGCCTCAAGCCCCTGTTTAAGGCTGCGCGCCCGCGCCCGCAGAACCTGCAGGTCCGAAACGATCCGCCGTGCATCGGTCAGCAGGGCCTTGCCAGCCTCGGTCAGACGGGGCCGGCGTGGGCCGGCACGCTCAAACAGAACCACATCCAGCTGCGCCTCAAGATTGGCAATGGTGTAGCTGACCACCGATTGCGCCCGGTTCAGCTGGCGCGAGGCAGCCGAAAACCCCCCGCTTTCGGCGACGGCCAGAAAGACCTGCAACTGGTCAAGGGTGGGGTTGGCTTCCATCTTTGCCATCCATTTTTTCGATAGCTAACTTCGATATTTTATCGGTTTTACGGATCATATTCCAGCCCTAGGTTATCGCCCATGCAACGGCCCCGGGCCGTCAGGGAAAACTGAAAGACAAGGAAAGACTGGGATCATGTCCTCAATTCTGCTGATCACTTCGAGCCCGCGTGGCGATGAATCGCTGTCGAGCAAGGTTGCCACCGATCTGGCCAATGCCCTGCGCGCGAAAAACCCCGATGCACAGATCCATCACCGCGATCTGGGTGCCGAGCCGATCCCCCATCTTGATACGGTGACGACTTCGGCGATCCGCAAACCCGCCGAGGCACGCAATGAGCAAGAGGCCGCTGCCGCTGCCTATTCTGACAAACTGGTTGCCGAGCTTTTGGCGGCTGATGCGGTGATCATCGGCACCGGTCTGATCAACTTTAACATCTACTCCACGCTGAAAAGCTGGATCGACAATGTGGCCCGTGCTGGTCAGACTTTCCGTTATACCGAAAACGGTCCCGAAGGGCTGGTGACCGGCAAAAAGGTCTATGTCGTCCTTGCTGCGGGCGGCGTTTACTCGGAAGGCGCGGCTATGGGCATGAACCATGCCGTTCCCTATCTGCGCACTGTGCTGGGCTTCATGGGCATGACCGATATCGAAGTTGTCTATGTCGAAGGCCTCGCATTTGGTCCTGAGGCTGCTGAAAAGGCGATTGCCGCTGCTCAGGTCCGGTCCGAGGAACTGGCGCTCGCTGCCTGACGTCACATAAAACATCGCCAAAGCTGCTGTAAGGCCGGTGCGTTTCGCGCCGGCCTTGTTCGTTTTCCAAGGTTGTGACCCCTGCGTCAGGCTGCCGCAGGCGTTACCCGATTAAACCGAACGGTTTTTGATCAAAGTCAACGAAGCAAATGGCCGCTTGCCTAGACAGGGGGTATGCGCCACCAAGCCGTCCATAATCAGGTCCGACGCCTTTTCTCTCTCGTCGTGATGGCCCTGACTGTTCTGGCCGGCCAGGTGGCGACCGGGGCGGCGATGCCCGGCCATCTGGCCGCGGCACTCGCCGGCCCGCTGGAACAGGTGGTCATCTGCGCCGGTGGTCATGCGCGCACCGTCTGGCTTGATGCCGAGGGCAATGAACGTCCCGCCCCTCAGGACTGTAACGATTGCCGGTTGTGCAACCTGCCGCTTGCCAGCGCCGATCCGCAGCCCCGGCCGCTGCCCGGTATCGTTGTCCGGACATATGCGCGGGCGGGCATTTTGCTGGCCGCCCCGCAGGTACATGGCGCAATCCGGCCCCCGCTTGTCCTGACGCGCGGCCCGCCCGTCTTTCCTGATGCCCGGACTGTTGCTGCCTTGCCTGAGGGCAATGGCCAGATGCAGCGCGCACCCCGGCCAGGCTGGCCGATGCGCGGGGTCCGGGCAAATTTCCTGGATGTCTCCGTATGACCCTATTCCGTCTCATCCTGACCTTTGCACTGCTTTTTCCGGCGTTGCCCGCCGCAGCGGAAAGCGTGCTGGCGCAGCTTTTACCGCAACAGAATGCCGCCGATCTGGTGCCCGGTGCCGATGCCTTCGGCCCGATCAGGTCCGATCTCGCCGTCGCGCCAGTGCTGAAGGGGGGCGAGACGGTGGCCCATGCCTTTGTCACCTCGGATTTCGTCGGCACCACAGGCTATTCGGGCAAGCCCATTCATACGCTGGTGGCGCTGGACAAGGATGCAAAGGTCGCTGGCGTCCAGCTGGTCAGACACTCTGAACCAATCGTCCTGATCGGCATCCCCGAGGCCCGGGTCAAGGCACTGGTCGAGGGTTATCAGGGTCTGGATCTGGTGGCAGAGGCCCAATCGGGCGGCACCGCGCATGAGGTCGAGATCATCTCGGGCGCCACGGTAACGGTGATGGTGATCGACGATTCGATCACGCGTTCGGGCCTTAAGGTCGCGCGGGCACTGGGTCTGGGCGGGCTTGCCCCCGAAGCCGCCGCAACCGGCCCCGAATTCGAGATTGACCCCGACGCCGCCGCCCCGGCCGACTGGCACGAGATCGAGGGCGACGGAACCCTGCGGCGGCTGTCTCTGGACGTTGGGCAGGTGAACGCGGCTTTTGCCGCCAACCCCGACCCTCGCGCCGCCGAGCGGGCGATTGGCGCGCCGCCCGAGACTACTTTTATCGAGATGCACGCCGGGCTGGTCTCGGTCCCGGCCATAGGCAAGGCCGTGATCGGAGAGGCGCAGCAAGCGAACCTGCAAAGCTGGCTTGGTGAGGGGGATCACGCCATCGCGGTGATGGGACGCGGGCTCTACAGCTTCAAGGGTTCGGGCTATGTGCGCGGCGGTATCTTTGACCGGATCGTGCTTATTCAGGATGACGTTTCGGTCCGCTTTCGTGACCGCGATCACCGGCGGCTGAACGGGATCGCCGCCGAGGGCGCCCCCGAATTCACCGAGATGGACCTGTTCCGTATCCCCGCCGCCTCGGGGTTTGATCCGGCGAAACCGTTCCGCATTCAGCTGCTTGTGCAGCGCGAGGTCGGGCCGATCGACAAGGTCTTTCACACTTTTGACCTTGGCTACCAACTGCCCCAGCGTTACCTGCGCCGCCTTGCCGTGCCCACGCCCGAGGCCGCAGCCACGCAGTCCGAACCTGATGAGGGCGCGGCGCAGGCCCAGTTGTGGAAACGCATCTGGCTGGATTCCAAGGCCAGGATTGTCGGGCTGGGGGCAATGCTGCTGGTGCTGACCGGGGTGTTCTTTTTCCAAAGCTTTGCCACCCGCAACGAGCGCGCCTTTTACATCTTTCGCATGGGTTTTCTGACCGTCACGCTGGTCTGGCTGGGCTGGTACGCCAATGCGCAACTTTCGGTCGTGAACCTGATGGCGCTGTTTGGCAGCCTTGTCAGCGGCTTTAGCTGGCAGGCGTTCCTGCTGGACCCGCTGACTTTCGTGCTGTGGTTTGCGGTGGCGGCGGCGCTGCTTTTCTGGGGACGGGGGGCCTATTGCGGCTGGCTGTGCCCCTTTGGCGCGCTGCAAGAGCTGACGAACCAGATCGCGCGCAAGCTGCGCATCCCGCAATGGACCCTGCCCTGGGGTCTGAATGAACGGCTGTGGCCGGTCAAGTACATGATCTTTCTTGGGCTGTTCGGTGTCTCGCTGATGAGCGTCGAACAGGCCGAGCATCTGGCCGAGGTCGAGCCCTTCAAGACGGCGATCATCCTGAAATTCGTGCGCGCATGGCCCTTTGTCGCCTATGCGGCGGCGCTGCTGATCGCGGGACTGTTCGTCGAGCGGTTCTATTGCCGCTATCTGTGCCCGCTTGGTGCGGCGCTCGCGATCCCGGCGCGGATGCGCATGTTCGACTGGCTCAAGCGCTACCACGAATGCGGTAACCCCTGTCAGACCTGCGCCCGCCAATGCCCTGTGCAGGCTATCCATCCGACGGGTGAGATCAATCCCAACGAATGCATCAACTGTCTGCATTGTCAGGTGCTCTACCAGTCCAAATCCGTCTGTCCGGTGGTCATCAAAAAGCTCAAGCGGCGTGAGGCCGTGGCCGGAGGCAGCACCCCCAGGCTGGGCCAGCCCCCTGCGGGCCACCCTAACGCCACCCGCAAGATTGAAGTTTGAAAGAAGGAGTTCGATCATGGAATCGAAGCACGAAAAGGGACTTAGCCGGCGCGCGCTTCTGGGCGCGACCGCGGGCAGCGCGGCCATCGCCGGCGCGTTCGGCGGCCGGCTGGCGCTGGCGCCGGCGGCGGTCGGGCTTGGCACGGCGGGTGTCGCCAGTGTCGGCGGGGCCGGTGCGGCTATGGCAGCCGCGGGCGACGGTGCGGTCGCGCCGGGCCAGCTTGACAGCTATTACGGGTTTTGGTCCTCGGGCCAGACGGGCGAGGTGCGCATCCTTGGCATCCCCTCGATGCGTGAGCTGATGCGGGTGCCGGTCTTTAACCGCTGCTCGGCCACCGGCTGGGGCGTCACCAATGAGTCGATCCGCGTCCATGAACGCAGCATGACCGAGCGGACGAAAAAACAGCTCGCCGCCAATGGGAAACGCATCCATGACAACGGCGACCTGCACCACGTCCATATGTCCTTTACCGAGGGCAAATATGACGGCCGTTATCTGTTCATGAACGACAAGGCCAATACCCGCGTGGCGCGGGTACGCTGCGACGTGATGAAATGCGATGCCATCCTTGAGGTGCCGAACGCCAAGGCCATCCATGGTCTGCGCCCGCAGAAATGGCCACGCACGAACTATGTCTTCTGCAATGGCGAGGACGAGGCGCCGCTGATCAACGACGGCACCACGATGGAGGACCTGTCTACCTATGTGAACGTCTTTACCGCCGTCGACGCCGATAAATGGGATGTCGCCTGGCAGGTGCTCGTCTCGGGCAACCTGGACAACTGCGACGCGGATTACGAAGGCAAATGGGCCTTTTCGACCAGCTATAACTCGGAAATGGGTATGACGCTGGCCGAGATGACCGAGGCCGAGATGGACCATGTCGTGGTCTTCAACATTGCCGAGATCGAAAAGGCCATCGCCGCCGGTAACTATCAGGAACTGAACGGCGTCAAGGTGCTGGACGGCCGCAAAGAGGCAGGCAGCCTTTTTACCCGCTACATCCCCATCGCCAACAACCCCCATGGCTGCAACATGGCGCCGGATAAAAAGCACCTTTGTGTCGCGGGCAAGTTGTCGCCCACGGTGACGGTGCTGGATGTGACCCGGTTTGACGCGCTCTTTTACGAAAACGCCGATCCCCGCAGCGCCGTGGTGGCCGAGCCGGAGCTGGGTCTTGGCCCGCTGCACACCGCCTTTGACGGGCGGGGCAACGCCTATACCTCGCTGTTCCTCGACAGCCAGGTGGTCAAGTGGAACATCGAGGACGCCATTCGCGCCTATGCCGGCGAAAAGGTCGATCCGATCAAGGACAAGATCGACGTTCACTACCAGCCGGGCCACCTCAAGACGGTGATGGGCGAGACGCTGGACGCAAGCAACGACTGGCTGGTCTGCCTGTGCAAGTTCTCCAAGGACCGGTTCCTGAACGTCGGTCCGCTGAAGCCTGAAAACGACCAGCTGATCGACATTTCGGGCGACAAGATGGTGCTGGTTCACGACGGCCCGACCTTTGCCGAGCCGCATGATGCGATCGCCGTTCATCCCTCGGTCCTGTCCAATGTCCGCTCGGTCTGGGACCGTAACGACCCGATGTGGGCCGAAACCCGCAAGCAGGCCGAGGCCGATGGTGTCAACCTTGATGAATGGACCGACACGATCATCCGCGATGGCAACAAGGTGCGGGTCTATATGACCAGCGTCGCGCCCAGTTTTTCGGTCGAAAGCTTTACGGTAAATGAAGGCGACGAGGTCACGATCATCGTCACCAACCTTGATGAGATCGACGACCTGACCCACGGCTTTACCATGGGCAACCATGGCGTTGCGATGGAGATCTCGCCCCAGCAGACTTCTTCGGTGACCTTCGTGGCCGCCAATCCGGGCGTCTACTGGTATTACTGCCAGTGGTTCTGCCACGCGCTGCATATGGAGATGCGCGGGCGCATGATGGTCAAGCCGAAGGCGGGCTGATCCGATGCGCTGGCTGTCCCCGATCCTTGCCCTGCTGCTGGCCTGTCCGGCGCTGGCCGCCGAGCATGTCGTCATGCCGGGCGGGGACAGTCTGGCGCGCGCCATCGCCGGGGCTGTGCCCGGCGATGTGCTGCAACTGCAGGACGGGACCCATGCCGGTCCCGTCACCATTGATCGGCCGCTGACCGTCACAGGCACGCCCGGTGCGGTCGTGGACGGGCACGGGCAGGGCACGGTCATCACCATTGCCGCACCCGATGTCACTTTGCGCGGCTTTTCCGTCACCGGTTCGGGCGGGGTGAACAAGGACCTCGACGCCGGGGTCAAGATCCTCAAGGGCGCCGACAGGGCCCAGATCCGCGGGCTGAGGCTTAGCGGCAATATGCATGGCATCGACGTGCATGGCGGCCGCGACGCCCAGGTCATCGGCAATGAGATTATCGGCACCCGCCACCCCCATATGAATGAGCGGGGCAACGGCATCTATGTCTGGAACAGTCCGGGCACGCTGATCGAGGGCAACAGCATCCGCCATGGCCGCGACGGCATCTTTTCCAACGCCAGCGCCGACAGCATCTATCGCGGCAACCTGTTTCGCGACCTGCGCTTTGCGGTGCATTTCATGTATACCCGCAATACCGAGGTGTCGGGCAATATCAGCATCGGCAACCATCTTGGCTATGCCATCATGTTTTCGGACCGGGCGGTGATCCGGGATAATTTCAGCCTTGGCGACCGCGAACACGGGCTGATGCTGAACTATGCCAACAATGCCGACGTGACCGGCAACCTGATCCGGGGCGGCACGCGGAAATGCCTTTTCATCTACAACGCCCATCGCAACCTGATCTGGAAGAACCGCTTTCAGGATTGCGGCATCGGCATTCACTTTACCGCGGGGTCGGAACGTAACGTGCTGACCGGGAACGCCTTTATCGGCAACCGCGAGCAGGTGAAATATGTCGGCACCCGCCATGTGGAATGGAGCCATGACGGGCGGGGCAATTTCTGGTCCGATCATCCGGGCTTTGACCTGAACGGCGACGGGATTGCCGACGGGGTCTATCGCCCGAATGACCTGATGGATCACATCCTATGGTCTCAGCCTGCCGCCGCGCTGCTGACCGGTGCGCCCGCCGTACAGCTGATCCGTTGGAGCCAGCAAAGCTTTCCCGCCACCCTGCCGGGCGGCGTTCAGGACAGCGCGCCGCTGATGCGGCCGCTCTCCATCCCCGTCCCGCCCGAGATCGAGGCCTATGAGCAAGAGGTTGCCGGGCGATGGGCAAAAGGAACTTATGATGAATTCGACCCTGACGATCTCGCGACTCACTAAACGCTTTCAGGGCGTGAGCGCGCTCAGCGAGGTGTCGCTGAGCCTTGGGCCGGGGATGCGCGTCGCGCTTTTGGGCCATAACGGTGCGGGCAAATCGACGATGATGAAGATCATCCTTGGCCTGATCCCTTTCGACGGGGGGCAGGTGCAGGTCTGCGGTGCCGCGCCCGGTTCGGCCCGTGCCCGCGCGCAGGTAGCCTATCTGCCCGAGAATGCGGCCTTTCACCCCGCCCTGACCGGAGAGGAACAGATCCGCCATTATCTTTCGCTGCGTGGCGAAAGCCCGCGCCGGGCGTCGGAACTGCTTGAGCGGGTCGGGCTGGGCCGGGCGGCAGGGCGGCGCATCGGCACCTATTCCAAGGGCATGCGCCAGCGCGTCGGTTTGGCCCAAGCGCTGATCGGACGGCCAGGGCTGCTGGTGCTGGATGAGCCGACCTCGGGGCTGGACCCGGTGTCGCGGCGCGATTTCTATGCGCTTCTCGACGGGCTCGCGGCCGAAGGGGCGGCGATCCTTTTGTCCTCACATGCGCTGACCGAGGTCGAGGCCCGTACTGATCGTATCTTGATCCTGTCGCAGGGTCGGCTGGTGGCCGAAGGCACGCTTTCCGATCTGCGCCGCCGCGCTGCGCTGCCGGTTGCGCTGATCGTCACCCCCGCGCCCGATGCGGCTGCTGCGCTGGCCGCCGCGCTGCCGCAGGCGCGGCAGGCGGATGACGGAACGCTGCATCTGACCTGCGCCCAAACGGAAAAGCTGGCGCTGCTTGCGCATATCGCCACGCTTGGGCCGCAGGTCGCGGATCTTGAGGTGATCCCGCCCAGCCTTGAGGACATCTACAGCCATTTCAGCCGGAGAGACGGGCAATGATCCGCCGCATCCTTTCCACCGCCGCGCTTGAGTTCCGCATCGCGTTGCGCAACCGCTGGGTGGCGATTGCTATTGGTCTGATGGTGATTTTTGCACTGGTTCTGGCGGCGGCAGGTGCTGCGCCCACCGGCGATATCGGCGCCGACCGGCTGTCGGTCACAGTGGTTTCGCTGACCTCGCTGGCTGTCTATCTGGTGCCGCTGCTTGCGCTGCTGATGAGCTTTGATGCCATTGCCGGAGAGGTCGAGCGTGGCACCCTGCCGCTGCTTTTGACCTATCCGGTCGCCCGGGCCGAGGTGCTGGCCGGCAAGCTTGTCGCGCATATGGCGATCCTCGCACTGGCGGTGGGGGCGGGCTATGGCGCGGCGGCGCTGGCGGCGGTCTGGGTCGATCCCGCCTCGACAGCGGGGCTGCCGGCGCTATGGCGACTGATGTGGAGCTCCACGTTGCTTGGTGCCACGTTCCTCGGCGTCGGCTATGCGCTGTCCTGCCTTGCCCGGCGGCCGTCCGGTGCGGCGGGGCTTGCGGTCGGGCTGTGGCTGGGTCTGGTCGTGCTTTACGATCTGGGCCTGCTTGCGATGATCGTTGCCGATGGTGGTGGACCGCTGACGGGCCGGGTGCTGCCGGTGGCGCTGCTTGCCAATCCCGCCGACGCCTTTCGCCTTTTCAACCTTGCCGCGGCCGAGGCTGCCAATGCCGCCGCTGGCATGGGCGGGGCTGCTGCGACGATCCCGCTATGGCAATCGGCGCTGTCGGTGGTTCTTTGGCCGCTGGCTGCACTGGGGCTTGCCATTGCCGCTTTCCGAAAGGTCACGCCATGAGAAAGGCGTTTGTGTTCATCCTGCTTTGCGGCCTTGCCGCCTGCCGCGAAGAGGTCGCGCAGAACACCGACCCGGTCGAGCTGAATGCCGAAACACTGGGCCATTTCTGCCAGATGAACCTGCTTGAACATCCCGGCCCCAAGGCGCAGGTGCATCTTAAGGGCCTGCCGGGGACGCCACTGTTTTTCAGCCAGGTCCGCGATGCCATCGCCTATGCCCGGATGCCCGAGCAAAGCCACCCGATCCTTGCCATCCACGTCAATGACATGGCCCGCCCCGGTGCCAGCTGGGACGAGCCGGGGCAGGGCAACTGGATTGCTGCGGGGGATGCGTTCTATGTCCTTGGCTCGTCCCGCATGGGCGGTATGGGCGCGCCCGAGGCGGTGCCTTTTTCCAGCCGCGCCGCGGCCGAGCAGTTTGCCGCTGCGCATGGCGGTCAGGTCATGCGTCTGAATGACATCCCCGACGCAATGGTCCTGACGCCCGGGGATGCCGCCGCCGACAGCGGCTCCGAGGCTGAATTCCAGGACCGCCTGCGCGCACTGAACCAACCCGAGGAGCCTGCGACATGAGCCTTTCCCGTCGTCGCTTTCTGACCATTTCGGCTGCCGCTGCCTTGCTGCCCGCCACATTGCAGGCCCGGCCCGCGCGCCATTGGGTCGGGCAGGCGCTTGGCGCCCGCGCTGCGATCCACATCGACCACCCTGACGCCGGGGCCATCACCGCCCGCTGCCTGGCCGAGATCGAGCGGCTGGAAAACATCCTTAGCCTTTATCGCCCGGAAAGCGCACTGTCGCGCCTGAACCGGGATGGGGCGCTGGACGCTCCGCCATTTGAACTGATCGAATGCCTGTCGCTTGCTGGCAGCGTGCACCGCGCAAGCGGCGGGTTGTTTGACCCCAGTGTGCAGCCACTCTGGTCGCTTTGGGCCGAGGCTGCGACCCAAGGTCGTCGTCCGGCCAAGGCTGAGCGTCGCGCGGTGCTGGCCCGGATCGGCTGGCAGGGCGTGTACCTTGATTCTGGCCGCATCACGCTTGCCCCCGGCATGGCGCTGACGCTGAACGGTATCGGTCAGGGCTATGTCGCCGACCGCATAGCCGCGCTGCTTGAGGCCGAGGGGCTGAGCAATATCCTGATCGACACCGGCGAATTGCGTGCGCTGGGGGCGCGGCCCGATGGCGCAGACTGGCCAGTGCAGCTGGCCGATGGTGGCAGTACCGCGCTGCGCGGCCGGGCGCTGGCGACCTCGGCTCCGCTGGGGACCTGTTTCGATGCCGGTGGGCAGGACGGGCATATCATCGACCCGCACAGCGGTATGCCGGCGCGGCCGGTGTGGCGCGGGGTCAGCGTCTCGGCCCCCGGCGCGGCGCTTGCGGATGCGCTTTCGACCGCGGGCTGTCTGACCCCGGACAGGCTGGCGCTGGACGGGCTGCTGTCAGCCTTTCCCGCGGCCCGGCTCGAAGCCGCACATATGGCAGGCTAGGTCGGCGGAGCAGAGCTAATGGACGACCTGGCGCTGGCCCGTATCCTGCATGTCGTGGCGGTCCTGATGTGGATTGGTGGCGTCGGTTTCGTGACGCTGGTGGTGATACCGGCGCTGCGCCGGCTTTACCCCCCGGACAGGCGGCTGGCCGCCTTTCACGCGATCGAGGGTCGGTTTGCCCCGCAGGCGCGGCTTTGGGTGCTGCTTGCCGGGGCAAGCGGGCTGTGGATGATCTGGCGCGGCGCGATGTGGGGCCTCTTTGCTGATCCCTCGTTCTGGTGGATGCACGCCATGCTCGCGGTCTGGCTTGTCTTTGCTGTCATGCTTTTCGTGATCGAGCCGCTGTTTTTGCACCGGCGCATGGCGACCTCACCCGACCCTGCGGCGGATTTCGACCGGCTGGACCGGATGCATCGCCTGCTGCTTGCCGGCTCGATCATCGCGGTTATTGGGGCGGTGGGTGGTGCGCATGGATTGTTCTGATGCCGATTTGTCGGGCACAGCCCCTTTAATCCGGGCAGAAAACCAGATTAACTGCCCAGCATATGGGCAAATCTGGCGCTGCTGCAATGAACTGGGACGACTTTCGGGTTATCTCTGCCGTCTATCGGACTGGTTCGTTTGTCAGGGCGGGCAGGGCGCTGCAGATCGACGAAACGACTGTCGCCCGCCGCGTAGCGCGGATTGAAACCGCCCTTGACGTCTCGTTGTTTGAGCCTGCCGATGGGCTGCGTCGGCCGACAGCGGCCTGTATGGCGATCATGCGCCCGCTGCATGATATGGAATCAGCGGCTGAAAGCATTCGCCGCCTGCTTGACCAACAGCATTTTGCTGAACGGGTGCTGCGCATCACTACTATCGCCGCCATCGCCGAACATTGGCTGGCCCCGAAACTGCCCGACCTTTTGGCCGAACTGCCAGAACTGACGCTGAGCATCGATACCTCGGACAACAATGTCGAAATGTCGCGATGGGAGGCCGATCTGGCCCTGCGCCTTGGAAGGCCCAAAAGCGGCGCTTTCCTGATGCGCCGGGTCGGAGAGATCAGCTTTTCCCTGGTCCGGCCCTGCACCATGGCGCCGGATACCGAGATGCTTGCCGCCTATCCCCAGATCCTTGCCGACACGCCCGAGATGGCGGGTCTGTTCACCGTGGTCAAAGACCGACCGATCCGGGTTGAGACCTCGAACCTGAACCTGATCCGGGCGATGCTGGCAAGCGGCCGGGCGGCGGGGATGTTGCCCGATCTGATGGCCCGGGATCTGGCGCGGCTCGACAATGTGATCGTGACGCCCATGTCGGCTTCACGCGAGATCTGGCTGCTGACGCAGCCCCATCTGCGCAACGATCCGCTGGCGCGCAGACTGTCGGAATGGTGCGCGACGCTGTTCCCTGCGCGCCGGGACGCAAAGACATTCGCAACCAAAGGATGAGTTGCCGCGCAGGTCAACCCGCAGTGTCCCTGAAATCAACCAATTGAACTGACTAAGTTATCTTCCGAACTGATTCGTTTCCTCTGCAACCGGCGTTTTTGCGGCCCCCGGCTGCAGAAATATGAATTTCGCCTGCGGGCAACAGCCTCCAGTCTGTGGTTGCGTCGGGTTCCGGCGATCTTTGGCGCTAACCGTGGCGAAAGGTCGCAGGGCCCCGGGGGACCGAACGAGAGGAGGCGGACGGTGACTTCGATTGACGATTTCCGATTAGGGGGTATTCAGACAGATGGCGTAGCGGACTGCACCGTCTTTCCCGGCAGCTTTTCCCGGACAAGCCGGCTGGCCATCATGGCGCTGGCCATCGCGGCTGGGCTTGGCGGAGGCCTGATTTTGCACAATAGCGGCTCGGGTATGGCGCTGTGGGGTTGCATTGGTGTTGCGGCTTTTCTGGGCGGCCTTTTGTCCACATGGTCACCCTGCGGCTATTCCTCGATCTCGCTTTTGCGGCCGACGGGCAAGGGTGCGCGGGCGCTGGTCGACTGGCTGCCGACCTTTGCCATGCATGGGCTTGGCTATGTCGCAGGGGCGCTGATCCTGGGCACGTTGCTGGGTGCCTTGGGGATGTCGCTGGGCTTTTCAGGCTTTACCAGCGGCTTTGGCCTGGCAGTGCTGGCGCTGATCGGGCTGGTTTATGGCGCGCATCAGCTGGATTTCCTGCGCGTGCCCTATCCGCAGCGCCGGGCGCAGGTGCCGCATGACGCCCGCCAGCGGTTTCCGAAATGGGTGGTCGGCGGACTGTACGGTTTGTCGCTGGGGCTTGATTACCTGACCTATGTGCAGACGCCGCTGCTTTACATGATGACCGCAGCTGCAATCCTGACCGGCAACCCAGTCGAGGCCATCGCCATTATCGCGCTGTTCAATCTGGGGCGCTTTCTGCCGGTGGCTGTGAACCTGTTCCCGGTGACGGATTACGCCATTCAGGCATGGCTCGGACGCAATCAGGAACGCGCAGCCATCGCTGACGGTGCCATCCTGACCGCATTGGGCGCGGCTTTCGCCCTGCTGGCGATGATCTGACAATTAACTGAAATCTCTCACTTTTCCTGTTCTCCCTCTGTCCGGGTTCCCGGATGGGCCGGGCGAACACATCCCTGGGAGGAAAACCATGGCTCTTTCACGCAGAGCGACGATCAAGGACACACGGCTTTGGGGCCTGTGCGCGACCACATTTCTGCTGGCAACGGGTGCGGCTTTTGCGCAGGACAGCAGTCCGGACGAGACAATGACCGAGGGCCAGCGCGCCGCTGCCGAGGCTGCGCGCCAGCTTGCGGCGGGTGAGGCTGACGAGCCGGTGATCCTGAACGCGCCAAAACCCGATGCCCGGCGCGTCTATGTGCAGGACCCGGCCCATTTCGCCGCGGTGACCCAGCAGTTCGTCATCGACGGCTCGACCGGAGAGGTCCTTGGCATGACCGATGGCGGCTTTCTGCCTCAGCCGGTCGCAGCCAATGACGGCTCGTTCTTTGCGCAGGCGAGCACGGTCTATTCGCGCATCGCACGCGGTATCCGCACGGATTACATCGAGGTCTTTGATCCCGAAACGCTGGAACCTACCGCGGATATCGAGCTGCCCAAGGACTCGCGTTTTCTGGTCGGCACCTATCAGTGGATGAATGCGCTGACGCCGGACGACAAGAAATTCCTGTTCTATCAGTTCTCGCCCGCCCCGGCGGTTGGCATCGTCGATCTTGAGGCCAAGAAGTTCGACCGCATGATTGATGTGCCGGATTGCTATCACATCTTTCCGGCCAGCCCGACGGTCTTTTACATGAACTGCCGTGACGGCAGCCTGGCGCGGGTCGATATCGCGGGGGATGAGCCCCAGATCTCGAACAGCAAGGTCTTTCACCCCGAAGAAGAGCTGCTGATCAACCATCCCGCATATACCAGCCGTAGCGGCAGGCTGGTCTGGCCGACCTATACCGGCAAGATTTACCAGATGGATCTGACCGCCGAAGAGGCTGGGTTCCGCAATCCGATCGAGGCCTTGACCGAGGCCGAGCGCGCCGAAGGCTGGGTACCGGGTGGCTGGCAGCAGGTCGCCTATCATCGTAGCTCTGACCGGATCTATCTGTTGGTGGACCAACGCGCCGAGCATAAGCACAAAACCGCAAGCCGCTTTGTTCTGGTGCTGAACGCCGCGACGGGCGAGCGGATTGCCAAGATCGAGATGGGCCACGAGATCGACTCGATCAACGTCAGCCAGGATGCCGAGCCGCTGCTTTACGGTTTGTCGGCCGGGACACAGACCCTGCACATCTATGACGCCGCCTCGGGCAAAGAGCTGCGCAGCGTCAACCAGCTGGGCCGTGGGCCGCAGGTCCTCATCACCCATGACATGGAGTCATGAGATGGCGGCGTTTTTGCACGAACCGCTGATCCTCTGGACGCTACGCAGCTTTCTTGCGGCGCTGTTCGCGACGGCTGCAATCTCCAAGCTCGCGGGGATCGAAGAGTTCTATGGCGTGGTGCGGAATTTTCGCCTGCTGCCCGACTGGCTGGCGCGGGCCGTCGCGATGGTCCTGCCGGTGGCAGAGCTGGCCGTCGCGGTGGCGCTGCTTGTTCCGGCGCTGGCGCGGCCCGCTGCCCTTGTCGCGGCGCTGCTGCTTGCGATCTTTGGTCTGGCCATCGCCATCAACGTGCTGCGCGGGCGTACCCAGATCGACTGCGGCTGTTTTCGCGGCGGCGTGAAACAACGCATCAGCTGGCTGGTCGTTGGTCGCAACGTCCTGCTGACCGGGCTGGCGGCTGCGGTGGCCGCGCTGCATCCCTCCGCACGTCCGGCCGGGCTGGCCGAGCTTGCAACCGGGCTGATCGCCGGGGCCGTGCTCATGCTTCTTTACTTCAGCGTATCGCTGCTGGGCGGGCTCTCCGCCACGCAGAACGCAACCTCTACAGCGAAAGGCCGCTGACATGACCTATCTGATTGCTTCGAACATTCTGCTTTGGATCGCCTTTCTGGGTGTCACCATGGTCATGCTGGGCCTTATGCGCCAGATCGGGCTTTTACATGAGCGCTCATCGCCCATGGGCGCGATGATCACCGACCACGGTCCCGATATCGGAGATCAGGCCCCCGAATTCGACCTGCCCGATTACTTCGGTCGTCCGGTCCATATCGGCGGTGCTTCGGCCGAGGGGCGTCCGACGCTGCTTATGTTCACTGCGCCGACCTGCCCGGTCTGCGACAAGCTGTTCCCGATCATCAAATCCATTGCCCGGGCCGAAAAGATCGGCGTGGTGATGATCAGCGACGGTGCGCCCGAAGAACATGCGCGTTTCCTCAGGAACCATGATCTTGGCCAGATCCGCTATGTCGTTTCGGCTGAAATCGGCATGGCTTTCCAGGTCGGCAAGATCCCCTATGGCGTGCTGCTGGATGCGAATGGAGAGATCAAGGCCAAGGGGCTGACCAACACGCGCGAGCATCTGGAAAGCCTGCTTGAGGCTGACAAGACCGGCTTTGCCTCGCTGCAGCAATTCATGGCCAGCCGCAAAAAGAACGCGGCCTGACCCGGCCGTTTCCGTCTCGACCCAGGCAGAGGGAGGATTAACGATGCTGGGGAACTTCAGATTTGACGATATGGTCGAAAGACTGTCCCGCCGGGTGGCCGGCCGCACCAGCCGCCGGGGTGCCATCGGCCGCCTTGGCGCGGTGCTGGCGGGGGCTGCCATCGTGCCGTTGTTGCCGGTGGATCGCCGCGGCCGCGTCAGCCGCGCCAATGCTGCCTCGGCCCCCGAGGGGGCGGATCCGCGCGCCAAATGGCAGCCGCAGGATCATGACGTGCAATCCTGCGACTATTGGCGGCACTGCTCGATCGACGGCAATATCTGCGATTGCTCGGGCGGTTCGCTGACCAATTGCCCGCCGGGCACCAAGCTTGCGACCGCGTCCTGGGTGGCCAGTTGCTATAACCCGACTGACGGGCAAAGCTATCTGATCGCCTATCGCGATTGCTGCGGTGCGAATGTGTCGGGCCGTTGTCCGTGCCTCAACACCGAGGGCGAACTGCCGGTTTATCGCCCGGAATTCGCCAATGACATCATCTGGTGTTTCGGTGCCGAGGATGACGCCATGACCTATCACTGCACCATCTCTCCTATCGTCGGCAAGGCAAGCTGACGATCCCGCCGGACGCGCTCCTCCGCCTGAGGCTCATGCGCCCTGGCCGCGTCCGGCACCCCGTACCTAAAGAGGACTTTTCCATGAATTTTGCCAAAACGTCGCGGTCTGTGCTTGCCGCTGTGATGCTGGTGGCGACCGGCGCCCTTTCTGCCCTGGCTGACGGGGCCATTGCGCCCGGTGGGTCCGTCTTGACCGCCGCCGATGTCCCGGCCGACGCCATCATTGTCAATATCGACAAGATGAAATACGACCAGCCCGAACTGACCGTTCAGGCAGGGGACACGGTCTATTGGGTCAACCGCGAGGTCATGCCCCATAACGTCGCCTTCAAAAAGGGCGTGGTTGGCGATGATGCCTTCAAGGGTGAGATGCTCAAGAAGGATCAGGCCTATGCGATCACCTTCAATGCGGTGGGCAGCTATGAATATCACTGCACACCCCACCCCTTTATGCGCGCCAAGGTGACGGTCGAGTGACCGGAACGGAAAGGAGCCGCCCATGTGGATCCCCTATGACATCCGCGCCGCACTTAAGGTTGAAAGCAGCCGGGACAGCATCAGCCTGTCACGGGCCGACGCCCGTATGCGGGAATTTCTGGTCGGCTTCTTTCTGCGCAACCCGGTCGCCCAAATCTGGGAGCTGGATCTGTTTGTCCCCGAGGATCTGCACCTGCCTCAGATCGGGGATCAGGCCGAAGGCGGCGCCGGGCCAGTTCGGATCAGCCTGCACGGCAATCAGGGCGGCAAGCTGGCCGAGATCCTGTGCCGCCTTTCGGCCCCTTCGGCCGAGGAGGCGCTGGCCCGCGCCCATGCCGCGATCAAACCGCGTATCCTGCGCTATCTGATGGAAACCGGGCGCGGCATGGCCATCGCAGGCTGGCGTATCGCCGATCTGACCCATGATGCGCGCTGGCGCTGCACGCCTTTCCGCCCCAGCGCCCTGCAGCTGGATCTGGCCTCGCTGGCCCCGGTTGCGCCCGATCTGGTCCCCATTGTCACCTTGTTTCAGCGTGCCCGTAACGCCACCGATGCGGCAAGCAGGCTGATGGCAGGCTTTGCGGTCCTGCACGCCGCCGCGACCGGCCACGCCGCGCTGGCGCGCTCGGGTGCGGCCAGCCTGAGGGTCAGCGAAGAGATGCTGATCCACTCTGGCGCCATCAACGCGCCCGAGGATTTGCAGGGCATAGGGCTGGCGGATCTGGTCGGATTGTTGCGTCCCCATCATGACCGGCTGTTCACGGCAGAAGGGGTGCTTGCACCGCTGGCCGACGATCTGGCTGCACAGAAACTCCTTTCGCAACTGGCCAATCTGGCCGATCTGGTCGCCCATCGTCTGATCGTGGCCGAAACTCGCGCCCGCAACCATGCCGCGCCATCGCTGGTCGGGCCCGAGGGGGTCGGGGTCTGAACGCCATGTCTTTTCCGCGCTCCCTTTCGCCTTTTTTGCTGGTCCTTGCGCTGATCGGGGCCGTGGTAACGGTCGGCGCGGCGACCGGGCGCACCCCCCGCCCAACCTCCGGGCAGGTGCAGCACGATCTGACCGAGCTTGGCCAACGGCTGTTTCATGATCCCGCGCTGTCGCGGAACGGCACCCAGTCCTGTGCCACCTGCCATGATCCCGAGTACGCCTTTACCGACCCGCGCGAAGGGGTGGCGGGCCGGGCGGTTTCGCTTGGCGATGACGGCGTTTCCTATGGTGACCGCAATACGCCGACGCTCAGCTATGCCGCACTTAGCCCATCGTTTCACCGTGACGCCAAGGGCCGCTACAAGGGTGGGCAGTTCTGGGACGGGCGGGCCGATGACCTTGAGGATCAGGCCGGCCAGCCGATGCTGAACCCGGTCGAGATGGCGATGACTGACAAGGCGGCGGTGGTGGCGCGGCTGCGTGACGAGCAGGGCTATCAGGAAAGCTTTGCCGCGCTTTTTGGTCCCGGCGCGCTTGATGATGTGGACAGGGCCTTCAAGGGGGCCTCGGCCGCGCTTGCGGCCTATCAGCGCAGCCAGGAATTCATGCCCTTTGATTCCCGCTTTGACCGCTGGCAGCGCGGCGAAGAAAGCCTGACCCCGCAGGAAGAGTTCGGCTATACCGTCTTTATCACCTGGAACTGTCGGTTGTGCCACCAGTTGCAAAAGCAGGGCGTGGTCGAGCGCGAGACCTTCACGAGCTTTGAATATCACAACATCGGCGTGCCAGTGAATCCCGGGGCCCGTGCAGCCAGCGGTCTGGGGCCGGATCATGTCGATCTGGGGCTGCTTGCCCGTCCCGGTATCGACGATCCCGCGCAGGCCGGGCGCATCAAGGTGCCGACCCTGCGCAATGTCGCTGTGACCGGGCCCTATATGCATAACGGCGTGTTCGAGGACCTGCGCACTGCCGTTCTGTTTTACAACAAATACACCAGTCGCCGGCCTGAATCGCGCATCAATCCCGAAACCGGTCGGGATTGGGGGCAGCCCGAGGTGGCCGAGAACCTGTCTCTGCCCGAACTGCAATCGGGGCTGATGCTGAACGATGCGCGGGTCGATGCGCTGGTGGCTTTTCTCGAAACGCTGACGGACCGCCGCTATGAGCCGCTGCTGGCCGAACAAAAGCGCATCCGCAAGGAGACGGCCCCGACCGACTAGAGCCCGAAAGGAACGCAGGATGGCATCCAGCAAGCGCAAGATGACCCGCCGCACGGCCATGCAAGAGATCGCGCGTGGCGCCGGGGCGGCCTGTCTGGGCGGGTTCTCTCTGGCGGCGCTGGTCAGATCGGCCTCGCATGCTGATGCCCGCGCCCTGCGCCCGCCCGGAGCCCTGCCCGAGCCCGATTTCCTGGCCGCTTGCGTGCGCTGCGGGCTGTGTGTGCAGGCCTGTCCTTATGACACGCTGTCGCTTGCTGAATGGGGGGCAGAGGCCGCGGTTGGCACGCCCTTTTTCACCCCGCGACAGGAACCCTGTTACATGTGCAGGGACGTCCCTTGCGCGCGTGCCTGTCCGACCGGGGCGCTTGACCGCGAGATACCTTCGATCCGCGATGCCGATATGGGCGTCGCAGTGCTGGTCGGGCACGAGGATTGCCTGAATTACAAGGGGATGAATTGCAGCATCTGCGTCCGGGTCTGCCCGATCCGGGGCGATGCGATCACCCTTGAACCGGGCGAGGTGGACGGCCGCAAGATCATGATCCCGACCGTGCATTCGCGCCATTGTACCGGTTGCGGGACTTGCGAAAAGCATTGCGTCACCGGCCATGCATCGATCCGGGTACTGCCGCGCGATCTGGGTCTGGGCGGTCCGGGGCGCAACCGCGCGGGCAGGCCGGCATGATTGGCCCGCTGATCAGTGAGAGCCGACGGCTCAGCCTTGGTAAGCGGGGCTGGCTGCGCAGCCATAAATGGTGGCTGCTGCGCCGGTTCAGCCAGATAACCCTGCTGGGGCTTTTCATGCTGGGGCCATGGGCGGGGATCTGGATCGTGCGCGGCAATTTCGCCGCAAGCGACATCGCCGGGCTGGTGGTGCTGGCCGACCCTTATATCGTCGTGCAGGGAATTTTCGGCGGCGCCATACATGCCTGGCCGGTGCTAAGCGGCGCGGCTGTGATCACACTGGCCTATCTGGTCCTTGGCGGGCGGGCCTATTGCGGCTGGGTCTGCCCGGTCAATATCGTCACCGACACGGCCTTTTGGCTGCGCGAAAAGACCGGGCTGACGCGTGACCGCAAGCTTGACCGCCGCAGCCGGCTGGTCATTCTGGCGGGGACGCTGTTTGCCTCGGCCCTGACAGGCGCTGTGGCGTGGGAGTTCGTCAATCCGGTCAGCCTGCTGCAACGGGCGCTGATTTCGGGTATCGGCTTTGGCTGGAGCATCATTCTGGCGGTGTTCCTGCTTGACCTATTTGTCTCGCGGCGGGCGTGGTGCAGTCATCTTTGCCCGGTCGGAGCATTTTATGGGCTGATCGGGCGGGGCGCGCTGGTCCGCGTCTCGGCCACAAGGCGCAGCGCATGTACTGATTGCGGCGCCTGCTTTAACATCTGCCCCGAGCCGCATGTCATCGTCCCGGCGCTGAAAGGGCGGGGCAGTCCGCTGATCCTGTCCGGCGATTGTCAGAACTGCGGCGGCTGTATCGACGCCTGCCCGGTCGATGTGTTCCAGATCTCGACCCGCCGGCCGTGGCTGCAAACCGGGGCTGCGGAATAGCTGGCAACCTCTACCCCACGAATAATTTATTGTGGGGTATTAGAGGTTCTGCTATCTTACCCCACGAATTTATCTTTGTGGGGTAATCATGGTGCAGCATCTTTCCCCCGTGGCTGTGGCAGCATGGACCGATCTTTTGCGGCATCTCAAGGACGCTGCGGTCAGTGAATTGCACGGTACGCCCCGGCTCAAGACGATCGGGCAGAAAAAATACTGGTACGATCATTTCCGCCTCGGGGACCGGATCATCGACCGCTATATCGGCGAGGACAGCGATGAATTGCGCGCGCGTCTGGAACAGCTTGAGGCCTTGCGCGCGGCCGAGCGTAACAGCCAGCGCGAACGTTCGCGCCTGATGCGCATTCTGCGGGCCGAGGGCTGTTTGATGACCGACCGTGGTTCTGGTCAGGTGATTTCGGCCATGGCACGGGCCGGGGTATTCCGGCTGGGCGGTACGCTGGTCGGGACCCAGGCCTTTCGCTGTTACGAAGGCGAACTTGGCGTCCGTATCGGTTTTGACCAGACCGCAATGACCGACGATATCGACATCGCGAGCTTTCAGCGCCTGTCGCTGGTTCTGGGCGATCAGGTGACCGAGCCATTGGCCGAGGTGTTTCGCGACCTGCGCTTTGACCCTTTGCCAGCCGTTGACGGACAGCGGGTCTGGCGCTGGCGTCAGGGTGAGCAACAGACGCTGGTCGAGTTCCTGACCCCCTGTTTCGACGGCACCGAGGGGCTGCGCGATCTGCCCGCACTTGGCGTTTCGGCGCAGAGCCTGCATTACCTGAACTACCTGATTGCCGATCCGATCCGGGTGCCGCTGCTATATCGTTCAGGGTTTCTTATTCAGGTGCCAAGGCCCGAGCGGCTTGCCATCCATAAGCTGATCGTTGCCGACCGCCGCCGTGACGGGCCTGATACGCTGAAATCGCGCAAGGATCGGGCGCAGGCCGAATTCCTGATCGACGTTCTGGCCGAGGAACGGCCCGATGATTTGCGCGACGCCTATGAAACCGCGCTAGAGCAAGGCCCCGCATGGCGAAACCGGCTGGCCGCGTCGTTGGGACGGATGCCGCATCTGCGCGCGCGGCTTGAGGTGCTTTAGCCCGGCCGGAAATCGGCGGGGCGGATGCCGTGGCGGGTCAGCTTGTCATAGAATGTCTTGCGCGGCAGCCGCAGCCTGGCCATTGCCTGCGTGGCATTGCCCTGGGCCAGTCGCAGCGCCTCGCGGATCAGTTCGGCCTCATATTCCCCGACCAGATCGGCAAGCCCGGGGGCCTCATCCCCCTCGGCCGGCGGGTCAAAGGGGGTTAGCCCCAGCGCATGGCTTTCGGCGAACTGCTGCAATTCGCGCAGATTGCCCGGCCAGCCATAACCGACCAGCCGCGCCTTGACTGCACCGGTCACTGGCGCGACCGGCAGGTTCAGCCGGGCCGAGGCCGCCAGCAGGAAATGGCGAAACAGCTCGGGAATGTCCTCGCGCCGCTCGGCCAGCGGAGGCAGAGTCAGGGTCGCGCCTGACAGCCGGTAATACAGATCGCCCCGAAACGCCCCGGCCTGCACCAGACGCGGCAGGTCGGCGTGGCTTGCGGCAATGACCCGCAGGTCCAGAGGTCGGGGGGCCGCGGTGCCGGGGGGCTGGATCTGGCGCGCCTCGATCAGTGCCAGCAGGCGGGCCTGCAAGGGCGGGGCCAGCGCCTCGATTTCGTCCAGATAAAGCGTGCCGCGATGCGCGGTCTCCAGCCGGCCGGGCTGGCGCGGGCCACGGCCCTGCTGCTCGGTCCCCAGCATCTCGGCCTCAAAACGTGCCTCGTCCAGGGCGGCGCAGGCGATATGGACAAAGGCGCGGGCGCGGCGCGGGCTTTGCCGGTGGATGGCGCGGGCCACGGTTTCCTTGCCCGAGCCGCCGGGGCCAAGGATCAGCACGTCGCTGCCTGCCTCGGCAAGGCGCGAGATCGTCTCGCGCAGATGCTGCATAAAGGGGCTTTGCCCGATCAGCCGGGTTTCGCGCGCAGCACTGTCCTGTTGCTGGCGGCGCAGCGCCCGGTTTTCCAGCACCAGCGCCCGGTTCGAGGCCGCCCGCGTCAGCGCCGCAGCCAGCGTGTCGCCGCCAACCGGTTTGGTCAGAAAGTCATAGACCCCCTGTTTCAGGGCCGCGACTGCCATCGGCACATCGCCATGTCCGGTCAGCAGGATCACCGGCAGATCGGGGTCAAGCGCATGGATGCGCTGGAACAACTGAAACCCGTCCATGCCGGGCATGCGCACATCTGACAGCACCACCCCCGGCCAGTCGCGACCCAGCCCGTCCAGCGCGCTTGCCGCATCGGTAAAGGTTTCGGCGCGAAAGCCGGCCAGATGCAGCGCCTGCGCCTGCGCCTCAAGCAGGTCGGGATCGTCATCGACAAGGCGGACAAGTGGAGCGTCGGTCATTGAGCTTTCGGCAGGTCCAGATGAAAGGTTGCGCCTTCGCCTTTGCGCGGTGGCTCGGCGGTCAGGCTGCCGCCCAGATCGCGCGCGATTTCTTGCGAGATGACCAGACCAAGGCCCAGCCCCTCGGGTTTGTTGGTGGCAAAGGGGGTGAACAGGCTGGCCGCGATCTGGGGCGCAAGGCCGGGCCCGTTGTCTGAAATACTGATCCGCAGCATCGCCCCGTCATCCCGCAGAGTGACCCGGATTTCGGGACCGGGACGGCCGATAAGCGCCTCTTGGGCGTTTTGCAGCAGGTTCACAAGGATCTGCTCCAGTCTTACCGTTTCGGCCATCGCACGCAGGCCCGGGGGGATCTCGGGCAGGATCAGCCGGATATCCTGAGCGCGCCGCCCGCTGGCAGTCAGCAACAATGCCGCATCCAGCGCCTCTTTGATCGCAACCGGGCCAAGCGTGCCAGTGGCCTTGCGGGAAAAGCCGCGCAATTCGGTGGTGATCTGGGCGATGCGGTCGGTCATGCGCAGCACCTGCGACAGGTTGCGGATGACCTCGGGCGCGTCCTTTTCGCCCAGCATCTGACGACCGTTTTCGGCCAGCAGACGGATCGTGGCCAGCGGCGTGTTCACCTCATGCGCGACGCCGGCTGCGATCTGGCCAAGGGTTGCCAGCTTGTTGGCCTGCACCATCTCGCCCTGCAATTGCGACAGCCGCTGTTCGGCGGTGCGGCGTTCGCGCATTTCGGTGGTCAGGTCACGGGTACGCTCGGCCACGGCGCGCTCCAGATCGGCGCGATAGCGGCGCTCGGCCTCGATCCGGCGGGCGGTGCGGCTACGGATGCGCAGCGCCCAGAACCCCGCGCCGGCAAAGAGGGTAAAGAGAAAGCCAAAGGTCCCCGCCGCCAGCAGGGCCGCCCGCGATGCCTCGGCCGCAGACGCCCGTAACCAAAGCACCCAATCCGCACCCGGCACCGCCAGCCGGGCCGAAACCTGACCAGCGGGCTGGGGCGGCATCGGCATGAAGCGCAGCGCAGGCTGGCTTGTCAGGATCACCTGACCGGAGCTGTCAGTGACAAGCGTGGTTTCCTCGGCCTCAGCCCAGCCTTTCTCCATCGGCTCGAACTCGACCTTAACCACGATGACGCCAAGGGCGTGTCCCGCCTGCGGTATGTCATGCGACAGATAAAGGCCCGGGCGGTTGCTGACCGTACCAAGCGCGAATTGCGTTGCTTCACCGTGGTCCAGCGCATCGGTGAAATAGCTGCGGAAACTATAGTCCGAGCCGACGAAACTGTCCGGTTCATGCCAGTTCGAGGCGGCGATCGCGATCCCGTCGCGGTTCAGCAGGTAGATCACCGCGCTGCTGGTCTGTTCCTTCAGCCGCCCAAGCTTTTGCGAAACCCGGGCGACATTCGCGCGCGAAGGGTCCATCAAAGCCTGCCGCACAGCCGCGTCATCGGCAAGCACGGTTGCCACCACACGCTGTTTGGCAAGAACGCTTTCCAGCGTCTGCACCCGGCTTTGGGCGCTGATTGCCAGCCGCCCGGTCAGTTCGCGCGTGGCACTGGCCTGCGCAATGCGAAAGGTCAGGGCAAGCAGCAGGACAAGCACCAGAACAAGCGCCGCCACAACCATCACCCGCCGCAATGTCAGGCGGGGGCTTTCGCTATGCGAATCGACGGTGGCGACCATGGTTTTCCCGGGAATCAGGCTTGTGCGGATTCCCACACTAACAGATCAGATCTGTGCGGAAAACCACACATATGCGCCGGAGTGATCTGCGTAAAAAGCCATGATTACAATGCATTGCTGTCATGCGCGCGATTTTTGGGCGCCGCCGCCTGCGAATTTATCATGGCCGTCACATTGCCGTCATACGCAGGTTGGAGGAGGCCCCATGCACATCGACACCACGGCCGCGACGGTCGCTCACGCACCGCGGCCATTTTACAGGCATCTATATTTTCAGGTTCTTTGCGCCATCTTCGCCGGTGCGCTGATCGGACATTTCTACCCCGAGACGGGCGAGGCGCTGAAGCCTTTTGGCGATGCGTTCATCAAACTGGTCAAGATGATCATCGCCCCGGTGATTTTCCTGACCATCGTCACCGGGCTGGCCGGTATGGGTACGCTCAGGGGCGTGGGTTCGGTCGTCGGCAAGGCCTTTGGCTATTTCCTGACCTTTTCGACGCTTGCCCTGATCGTCGGGCTGATTACGGCCAATGTTATCCGCCCCGGTGCTGGCATGAACATCGATCCCGCGACGCTCGACAGCAGCAAGGTTGCCGATTACGCCACCAAGGCGCATGAGACCTCGCTGACCGGGTTCGTCATGGACATCATTCCGACGACGATCACCTCGGCCTTTGTCGATGGCAATATCCTGCAGGTGCTGTTTGTCGCCATCCTGTTCGGGATCGGTCTGATCCTGATCGGCGACAAGGGCAAGCCGGTCGTCACCCTGTTCGAGGCGATCAGCCACGCCGTCTTTCGTATGGTCGATATCCTGATGAAGGCCGCGCCCATCGGGGCTTTTGGAGCCTTTGCCTTTACCATCGGCAAATACGGCATCGCTTCGGTGATCAATCTGGCGACGCTGGTCGGGACCTTTTACCTGACCTCGGCGCTGTTTGTGATCGTGGTGCTCGGCACGGTCTGCATGGTGAACGGGTTTTCCATCTTTCGGCTGATCGCCTATCTCAAGGCCGAGATCCTGCTGGTGCTGGGCACCTCGTCCTCGGAATCGGCGCTGCCCTCGCTGATGGAGAAGATGGAGCGTGCGGGCTGCCGCCGCTCGGTCGTGGGGCTGGTCGTGCCGACGGGCTACAGCTTCAACCTCGACGGGACCAATATCTACATGACGCTGGCGGCGCTGTTCATTGCGCAGGCGACCAACACCGATCTGACGCTGCAACAGCAGATCCTGCTGCTTTTGGTGGCGATGCTGTCGTCGAAAGGCGCGGCGGGCGTGACCGGGGCGGGCTTCATCACCCTGGCCGCGACGCTTTCGGTCGTGCCCACGGTGCCTGTCGCGGGTATGGCGCTGATCCTGGGTGTGGACCGTTTCATGTCGGAATGCCGCTCGATCACCAACTTTATCGGCAATGCGGTGGCGACCGTTGTCGTCAGCCGTTGGGAAGGCGCGTTTGACCGCGACCAGTTCGACCGCGCCCTTGCCGGAGATCTGCGCGGCGATGTCCAGCCGATCCATGATCTGCATGGCGCCCCGGCTGGCCTGCAACTGAACGAGGCCAGCGCCGACTGATTCCGGTTCCGGGGAATGGTTCCTTGTTGAACGGTTCTGAAAGGGCGTCCCACCAGGATGCCCTTTTTTCGTTCAGCGTTGCGGCGCGGCTGTTGTTTCGCGCAGCATCAGTTCGGGCTCAAGCAGGGTTACGGTGGGGATTTCCTGCCCCGCGATCCGGTCAAGGATGATCTGCGCCGCCTTGCGCCCGATCTCGCGCTTGGGCTGGCGGATCGTGGTCAGCGCCGGGGTCAGGTGCGAGACCAGTTCGATATCGTCAAAGCCGATGATCGACAGATCCTGAGGCACGCTAATGCCTGCGCGCCGCAGCCCGGACATAAAGGCGCAGGCCATCTCATCGGAAAAGGCAAAGACCGCGCCGGGCCGGTCGCGTGCGGGCAGGGCGAGCCAGGCCTCGGCTGCGCGCTGGCCTGACTGCATGGTGAAATCCCCGGGAAACCCCGTGATGCGCGCCGATCCTGCCGCCGCCTGCGCACCCGCAAGCCGGTCCTTGTGCAGCACATTGTCGGGCGGTCCGCCGATCAGGCCGATATGGTCATGGCCAAGATCGCGCAAATGGGTAACGGCCAGTTCCGCGCCCTTGCGGTTATCAAGCATGACGCGCGGCAGTTCCACGCCCTCGATCCATTCGCAGGCGGTGATGACCGGGGGCAGGTCGGGCCGTCCGGCCAGATCGTCAAAGGGCGCAAGTCCGTCCATCAGCACGATCCCGTCTGCGCGCGAAGGATCCAGGAAACGGTCAAGCCGGGTGTGGCGGCCGCTGTCCTCAAGCGTGTCGGCGACCAGCAGGTCATAGCCCGCCCTGGCCAGTTCACGGCCCATGCCGTCAAGGATCTTGGCGAAAAAGGAATTGGCCAGATTGGGCAGCAGCGCCACCACGCATCCTGTCCTTTGCTTGCGCAGGTTGCGGGCGGCGTGATTGATCCGATAGCCGGTTTCCGAGACGGCCTTCAGCACCGCCTCACGCGTGGCCTCGGCAACAAGCCCGGGGCGGGACAGCACACGGCTGACGGTGGCGGCAGACACACCGGCGCGCCGCGCGACATCCGACAATCTGGCCCTTCCGGGCGGGCTTTGGTTCCTCATCACCCAAGATTACGCCTGCGCTCTTGCAGGGTGCAAGAAAATGTTTGCAATCGATTGCAGGGCAAGGCAGCCTGCACATGAGGAGAGAGGGGGAACATGCGGACCATCAAGGGACCGGCGCTGTTTCTGGCGCAATTCATCGCAGACAAGGCGCCTTTTGACAGCTGGGATGGTATCACCCGCTGGGCCGCTGATTGCGGCTATCGCGGGGTGCAGGTGCCGACGACCGATTCGCGCATGCTGGATCTGTCGCTGGCCGGGCAGTCGCGCGATTACCGGGACGAATTTCTGGGCATCGCCCGTCAGAACGGCGTCGAGGTGACTGAGCTTTCGACCCATCTGCAAGGCCAGCTTGTCGCCGTTCATCCAGCCTATGACGCGGCTTTTGATGCATTTGCGCCGCCTGCGCTGCGCGGCAATCCCCGTGCGCGGCAGGAATGGGCAGTCGATCAGGTTGGTCGGGCGCTGCGGGTCAGTCGGCTGCTGGGTCTTGACCGGATGGCGACATTTTCGGGGGCGCTTGCCTGGCCCTATCTCTATCCTTGGCCGCAGCGTGCGCCGGGGCTGGTTGAGACGGCCTTTGACACGCTTGCTGCGCGCTGGCGTCCTTTGCTGGATCTGGCTGATGAGCAGGGCGTTGATCTGTGTTACGAGATCCACCCCGGCGAGGATCTGCACGACGGCGTGACGTTCGAGATGTTTCTGGACCGTCTCGGCGGTCATGCGCGGGCAAACATGCTGTATGATCCGTCGCATTATGTCCTGCAACAGCTTGATTACCTGCAACATATAGACATCTATCACGACCGCATCCGCATGTTCCACGTCAAGGATGCCGAGTTCCGCCCCTCGGGGCGGCAGGGTGTCTATGGCGGCTATCAGCCCTGGGCCGACCGGGCCGGCCGCTTTCGCAGCCCGGGGGATGGGCAGGTGGATTTCGGCGCGATCTTTTCGAAGCTGACGCAATATGATTTCGACGGCTGGGCGGTGGTCGAGTGGGAATGCGCGCTCAAACACCCCGAGGACGGCGCGCGCGAGGGGGCGCGTTTCGTGCGTGATCACATCATTCGCGTCACGCCACATGCTTTTGACGATTTCGCCGCCAGCGAGGTAGATCGCGCGGCCATAAACAAGGCGCTGGGGCTATGAGGCCGGTTCGTCTGGGCATGGTCGGCGGCGGCAGCGGTGCTTTTATCGGCGCCATTCACCGCATCGCCGCGCGTATGGACGGGCGGTTTCAGTTGGTCGCGGGGGCGCTGTCTTCGGACCCTGAACGGGCGGCGGCCAGCGCCGCCGGGCTGGGCATCCGCAGCTATGGCGATTTCGCCGACATGGCCCGGGCCGAGGTCGCGCGCGAAGACGGGATCGAGGCTGTCAGCATCGTCACCCCCAACCATCTGCACGCCGCGCCTGCCGCAGCCTTTCTGCGCGCGGGGATTCACGTGATCTGTGATAAACCCTTGGCCGCGACGCCCGAACAAGCGCGCGAGATTGCCGAGGCTGCACAGGCCAGCGGCGCGCGCTTTTTCCTGACCCATAACTATTGTGCCATGCCCATGGTGCGCGAGGCACGGGCGCTTGTGGCTGAAGGCGCGCTGGGGGATATCCGGCTGGTACAGGCCGAATATCTGCAAGGCTGGCTGGCTGATCAGGCAGACAGCAAACAGGCCGAATGGCGCACCGATCCGGCCCGCGCCGGGGCGGGTGCCATCGGCGACATCGGTACCCATGCCTGGCAACTGGCGCAATTCGTCACCGGGCAAACCCCCGTGGCGCTTTCGGCGGATCTGTCGAGCATGGTTCCGGGCCGCACGGTCGATGACGATGCCCGCATTGCTATGCGCTATGCTTCGGGCGCGAAAGGCGGCATCTGGGTCAGTCAGGTCGCGGTCGGGCAGGAAAACGGCCTGTCTCTGCGTATCTTTGGGACGCAAGCCGCGCTGGAATGGCGTCTGCCCGACCCCGAGCGACTGATCCTGTCGCCCAAGGATGGTCCGGCCCGCATCCTGACCCGTGCGCAGGACCGCAGCACCTCTTTCCGTACCCCGCCCGGCCATCCCGAGGGGTATCTGGAAGGTTTTGCCAATATTTACAGCGATATCGCGGCGATCATTCGCGGTGATTCCAGCCTTGCTGACCGTGTTCCGGGGCTTGAGGCCGGGCTTTCCGGCATGGCGTTTATCGCCGCGACGCAGGCCTCGGCCGCGCGGGACGGCGCATGGGTCGAGGTCGGGTCATGACCGTACTCGCGCTTGATAACGTCTCGAAAAGCTTTGGCCCGGTCGAGGTGCTGCACGGCGTCGATCTGGCGCTGGAACCGGGCGAAGTTCATGCCCTGATCGGTGAAAACGGGGCCGGAAAATCGACGATCATGAAGATCCTCGGCGGTTTTCTGGATCCGACTTCGGGGCAGGTGCTGCTGGACGGCCAGCCCGTCCGGCTGACCAGCGGTCCCGAGGCCGAGGCCCGGGGCATTGTCGTCATCCATCAGGAATTCAACCTTGCCCCCGATCTGACGGTGGCGGCGAATGTGTTTCTGGGGCGCGAAATTGGCGGCTGGCGGCTTGATCATGCTGCCATGCATGAGGCGACGGCGGCGCTGCTGGCGCGACTGGATACCCGGGTCGATCCCGGGGCGCTGATCCGCGACCTGTCGGTTCCCGACCGCCAGATGGTCGAGATCGCCAAGGCCCTGTCACGCAAGGCGCAGGTGCTGATCATGGACGAGCCAAGCGCGGTCCTGACCCATCGCGAGGTCGGCGCGCTTTACCGTCAGATCGACCGCCTGAGGGCCGAAGGGGTGGCGATCCTTTACTGTTCGCACCGCCTGGACGAGGTGGCGCATCTGGCCGACCGCATCACCGTACTGCGCGATGGTCGCGTGGTGCGCCGCGCCATGCGCGGTGACCTGAGCGAGGATGGCATGGCCGCCGCTATGGTCGGTCGTGAGTTGCAGGACTTCTACCCGCCGAAAGGCCAGCCCGGTGATGAGCCCGCGCTTGAGGTTCGGGGTCTGACCGTGCCGGGCCGGGTGCGCGACGTCTCATTCACCCTGCGTCGGGGTGAGGTGCTGGGCATTGCCGGGCTGATCGGTTCAGGACGCACCGAACTGGCCGAGGGGCTGGTCGGTCTGCGCCCCGCTGGCGGCGAAATCTGCGTTGCGGGCAGGCCCGTCGCCATCCGCAGCCTGCGCGACGCCTTTGCCGCGGGCCTTGCCTATCTGACCGAGGACCGCAAAGAGGCGGGGCTGCTGCTTGACAAAGGGCTGCGTGAGAATTTGACGCTTGCGACGCTTGAACGTTTTGGTGGCTGGCGGATCGACACGCGGGCCGAGGATGCGGCGCTGGAACAGGCGACACGCGAATTCGATATCCGTGCCCCACGCCGCGATATTGCCGCGGGCAAACTGTCGGGCGGCAACCAGCAAAAGCTGCTGATGGCCAAGGTGATGCTGTCGGACCCGCGGATCATCCTGATCGACGAGCCGACGCGTGGCATTGATGTGGGCACGAAAAGCCAGATCTACGCCTTTATCCGCAAACTTGCCGCCGAGGGCCGCAGCCTTATCGTTATCAGCAGCGAGATGACCGAAGTGATCGGTCTGGCCGACCGCGTGCTGGTCATGCGCGAGGGGCGGCTGGCCGGAGAATTGTCCGGCAGCGAGATGACCGAAGACCGTATCGTCCGCCTTGCCATGGGCGTGACCGGAGAAGCCGCATGAAGATCGACCTGCATACCCTTGGCCCGCTTGTTGCGCTGATCGCCCTTGTGATCCTGGGGGCGGCGCTGAACAGCTCGTTTCTGGCGCCGGCAAATATCACCAATGTGCTGGCGCGCTCGGCCTTTATCGGGCTGATCGCGGTGGGCATGACCTTCGTGATCACGGCGGGTGGACTTGATCTGTCGGTGGGCTCGATGGCCGCCTTTCTGGCGGGGATTGCGATCATTGCCATGAACGTTGCCCTGCCGGGTCTGGGCAGCAATTGGGGGACTATTCTGCTTGGCATGGCGGTGGCGGTCCTTGGCGGTATCGTTGCCGGTTACCTTAACGGTGCGCTGATCACCAAGGCGCGGATCGAGCCTTTCATCGTCACGCTTGGCACCATGGGCATATTCCGCTCACTGGTGACATGGCTTGCTGACGGGGGCACGCTGTCGCTCGATTATGGGCTGCGCACGCTTTACCGGCCCGTCTATTACGGCGGCATCGGCTGGATCACCTGGCCGATCATCGCCTTTGCCATGGTCGCGGTGCTGGGCGAATGGATCATGCGCCATTCGCGCTTTGGCCGCCATGTCGAAGCGATCGGCTCAAACGACCGGGTGGCGCGTTATTCGGCCATCGACGTGAATCGGGTGCGGCTGCTGACCTATGTGCTGCTGGGCGCACTGGTCGGGATCGCGGTCGTCCTTTACGTGCCGCGCCTCGGCTCGGCCTCGGGCTCGACCGGGGTGCTGTGGGAGCTTGAGGCGATTGCCGCCGTGATCATCGGCGGCACGGCGTTAAAGGGTGGTCGCGGCCGGGTCTGGGGTACGGTGGTCGGCGTGCTGATCCTGTCGCTGATCGACAACATCCTGAATTTGGCCGATCTGGTCAGCCCCTATCTGAATGGGGCGATCCAGGGGGTCATCATCGTTCTTGCTGTGGTGCTGCAGCGGGAAAAACGCGCCGCCGAGGAGCGGTGACTGGGGAGGAAAGAACAGATGAAACGCAGAAGCCTGATGAAGGCCGCCGCGCTGGTCGCGGCCATGGGAATGGGTAGCGCCGCCTTTGCGCAGGACGGCGAGAAAAAGATCATCGGCGTGTCGATCCCGTCGGCGACGCATGGGTTCATGGGCGGGCTGAACTGGCATGCTCAGGACACGATCAAACGGCTGGGCGAGACCTATCCGAACCTTGAATTCGTGCTGTCGACGGCTGGCGATGCGGCCAAACAGGTCAATGACATCGAAGACATGATGGCCACCCGCAATATCGACGCGCTGGTGGTCCTGCCCTTTGAATCCGAGCCGCTGACCGCACCGGTCAAGGCCGTCAAGGACGCGGGCAAATTCGTGACCGTGGTTGACCGGGGCCTTAGCCAGGAGGGGATCGAGGATCTGTATGTCGCGGGAGACAACACCGCCTTTGGCCGTGTCGCGGGCGAATATTTCCGTGAACATCTTGAGCCGGGTTCCAAGGTCGTCGTCCTGCGCGGCATTCCAACCACGCTTGATAATGAGCGGGTCGAGGCCTTCCAAAAGGCGCTGGAGGGTTCCGAGGTAGAAATCCTCGACATGCAGCATGGCAACTGGAACCGTGACGACGCCTTTGCGGTGATGCAGGACTATCTGGCCAAATACCCCAGGATCGACGCGGTCTGGGCGGCTGATGACGACATGGCCCTGGGCGTGCTCGAGGCGATTTCCGCCGCGAACCGCCAGGATGAGATGTGGGTGATCGGCGGCGCCGGGATGAAGGAAATCGTCAAGCGCATCATGGATGGTGACAAGCAGCTGCCGGTCAATGTGACCTATCCTCCGGCGCTTATTTCCGCCGCGATTGAAATGACGGCGCTGAATTTTGTCTCAAACTCGCCGATGACCGGCCGCTTTATCATCAGCAGCCGGCTGATCACGCCCGAGAACGCCGGACAGTTCTATTATCCCGACAGCCCGTTCTAAGCGGCCGTTCGGTCCCGCCGTCAGGGCGGGACCATCCGCCAGGGGCGCTTAGGCGATGCGGTTGGCCTGAACCCAGGCACCGCGCAGTGCTGCGCCCTTACCGATACGGGCGACGCGGATCACATCGGCCCGCGCGCCCGGCTCAAGCCGGCCACGGTCGTCAAGGCCGGTCGCCTCGGCGGGCGCGCGGGTAACTGTGGAGATACCCCGTGCCATGTCGCCCCACAGATCGCCCAGAAGCAGCGCCCCGGATAGCAGCGACGAGGGCACGTAATCCGAGGACAGAATGTCAAGCAAACCTGCCTCGGCCAGTTCGGCTGCGGCGACATTGCCGGAATGGCTGCCGCCCCGGATCAGGTTCGGCGCCCCCATCATCACCCGGATGCCATGGTCACGGCAGGCGCGGGCGGCCTCGGATGTGGTGGGGAATTCGGCGAAATGCGCGCCATGCCCGGCCGAGACCGCGACCTGTCCCGCAGTGGTGTCGTCATGGCTGGCCAGCACCGCGCCATAGCGCCGCGCCTCGGCCACCGCCGTTGCCTCATGCAGCGGGCCCACGCGTTCGCGCAGGGCGCGCTGGCTGGCGACGTGATCGGCAAAGCCTTCGTCCGACAGGCCATGCTTGCCGCAGACATATTCCCTGAGCTTTTCAAGATCGCGGAACTGGCGTTCTCCCGGGGTGTGGTCCATCAGGCTGACGATACCGATGCGGTCACCCGGCCCGAATTTTGCCATCTCGGTCACCAGCGTTTCCGAGCAGACCTCGGCGCGCAGATGCAGGAAATGACTGATCTTGAGCGCGCCCATCGCGCGCAGTTCAAGGATCTCATCGGCCATGGCGCGGGCGTATTCGCCGTGTTCCGACCCGCCGCCTGACACGGCCGAACCGACGCGCAGCGCATCGAATACCGTGGTGATGCCGACGCTTGCCAGTTCGCTGTCATGGGCAAGGATCGCGGCCTGATGTGGCCAGTTCACCTTGGGGCGCGGCTGGATGTGGCGCTCCAGGTTGTCGGTGTGCAGTTCGATCAGGCCGGGCAGGACCAGATCGCCCTGGCAGTCGATCGCGCCCGCGGGCACGGCGCTGCCATGGTCGATGGCAGAGATGCGGCCTTCGGTCATGCGCAGCGTGCCCCGGATCACCTCATCGGGCAGGATCAGAGTGGCATTGGCAAGGATGGTTTCGGTCATCGTCTTTCGTCCTGTCTTGCGTCCGGGTAGATGGGCGGGCTGAATGCCACCGGCATGTCACAGTGCTGTGACACACGACCGCTAAGAGCCTGCGCATGGAAGATATGAAGCGTTACGCCATCTATTACGCCCCGCCCGAGGGTGCCTTTGCCCGTCATGCCAGCGCGTGGCTGGGCTGGGATGCCGCCACTGGTCAAGCCGTTGAACAGCCCGATCTGGGCCTGCCTGCGGCAGACATCACGCGCGATCCGCGCAGATACGGTTTTCACGGCACGTTGAAGCCGCCTTTCCGGCTGGCCGAGGGCCGCGATGCCGGAGGCTTGCATGACGCGCTGAGCCGGCTTGCCGCGCAGCTTGCCCCCGTAACCCTGTCCGGGCTGAAACTGGCAAGCCTTGGCGGTTTTCTGGCGCTGATCCCGCAGGGCGACACGACCCCCCTGCAAACCCTTGCTGCGACGGTGGTTGCCGCGCTTGACGGGTTTCGCGCACCCCTGACCGAGGCCGAGATTGCCCGCCGCCGCCCCGACCTTCTGACGCCGCGCCAGCGTGAGCTGCTGGACCTTTGGGGCTATCCCTATGTGATGGACGAGTTCCGCTTTCACCTGACCCTCTCGGACCGGCTGGATGAACCGCTGGCAAGCGAGGCGGCGCGGGTCCTTGATGCGCATTTCGCCCCGGTCCTGCCCAGACCATTCCGGCTGGCCGAACTGTGCCTTTTTGGCGAGGGCGAGGATGGGCGTTTCCGCCTGCTGCATCGCTATGCCCTTTCGGGCTGAAGCGCGGCAAGAAACCGCGCCAGCCCCTCAGCGGGGGTAGAGTCGTTTATCACGATACGCGGGGTGATGCCGGGCGGTAGCGGGAAATCCGCCCGCGCCAGCCGTGCCGCCTGATCGGGAGCGCTTTCGCGTCCGCGCCCGGCCAGCCTGCGCGCCAGCACCTCGGGCGGGGCGGTGACCAGCACCACGGCAAGGTCGGGAAAGCGTGCCTGCGCCTCGGCCAGAACCGCGCGGCTTGCGTTAAACAGCAGCGTGCCATCGCCCGACAGCGCCTCGACCGGGATGCCGTAGCCCAGCCCATGCGCGCGCCAATGCAGCGCAAAAGCTCCGGCCTGTGCCCGGGCGGTGAATTCGGCATCGCTGACGCCTTCGAAATCTTCGCCTCCTGCCTCGCTGGGGCGGGTAATCACGCGGCGCGCGGCCCGCAGATCGGGCCGCGCCTTGCAGGCCAGCACCATCAGCAGATCCTTGCCCGCGCCCGAGGGGCCGACTACCGCGACCAGATGCCGGCTCATGCCGCCAGTCCCGGGGTAAAGGCGGTCACATCGACCAGGCGGTCACAAACGCGGTCGCGCGCTGCCTCATCGTGGAAAATGCCAAGGATGGCCGCACCCCGGGCCTTGGCCTCTTCGATCAGGCGCAGGACCTCTTCGCGGTTGCGGGCGTCAAGGCTTGCCGTCGGCTCGTCCAGCAGCAGCGCCGGGTAGTCGTGGACAAAGCCGCGGGCGATGTTCACCCGCTGTTGTTCGCCGCCCGAGAATGTGGTCGGCGACAGCGTCCACAGCCGTTCGGGGATGTTTAAACGGGTAAGCAGCCGGGCTGCCCGGGCGCGGGCCTGATCCGCCGGCACGCCAAGGCGCAACAGCGGCTCGGCCACGACCTCCAGCGTTGGAACCCGCGGCACGACGCGCAGAAACTGACTGACATGGCCCAGCACCGCGCGGCGCAGGGCGATGATCTGGCGCGGTTCGGCGCTGACGACATCCAGATCCCCGACCCGGATCGAGCCCTCCTGGGCAAGGTAATTGCCATAGACCATGCGCATCAGTGTCGATTTCCCCGCACCCGAACGGCCGATCAGCCCGACGCATTCGCCGGGGGCGACCTCAAGATGCGCGTCCGCCATGACCGGGATGGCTGCGCTGCCCTGATTATGCAGGGTAAAGCTTTTGGAAAGATTGCGGATCTCAATCATGGCTCACACCTGCAGGACAGAGGAAACAAGAAGCTGGGTATAGGCGTGCTGGGGATCGTCCAGCACCTGATCGGTCAGCCCGGTTTCGACCACCCGGCCCGATTTCATCACCATCAGCCGGTCAGCCAACAGACGCACCACCGCAAGATCATGGGTCACGATCACCACCGACAGGCCCAGATCGCGCACCAGCCCGCGCAACAGGTCCAAAAGCCGCGCCTGCACGCTGACATCAAGACCTCCGGTCGGTTCATCCATGAAAACAAGCCGAGGCCCAGTCACCAGATTGCGGGCAATTTGCAGGCGCTGCTGCATCCCCCCGGAAAAGGCCGAGGGGCGGTCGTCGATGCGATCTGCTGCGATCTCGACCCGGCCAAGCCAGTCGGTCGCTGTGGCGCGAATGGCCCCATAGTTGCGCGCGCCGACGGCCATCAGCCTTTCGCCGACATTGCCCCCGGCCGAAACGCCCATACGCAATCCGTCGCGCGGGTTTTGGTGGACATAGGCCCAGTCCCCGCGAAGCAGGCGCCGCCGCTCGGCCTCGGGCAGGGTCAGCACGTCGGTGCCGTCAAAGAGGATCTGCCCCTGATCAGGCGGTTGCAGCCCGGCAAGGCAGGACAGCAGCGTCGATTTGCCCGAGCCGCTTTCTCCGACGATCCCCAGGACCTCGCCGGGGTAAAGGTCAAAGCTGACATCGGCGCAGCCGATCCGCGCGCCATAACGTCTGGTCAGGCCGCGCACCGACAGAAGCGGCGCGGCGGTGATGGCGTTGGGCATCAGCGTCATGGCGTATCTCCCTGCGGCGCAAGGCGGCCGCGATGGCCCTGCGCCTGGCGCGAGGCACAGAAATCGGTGTCTGAACAGACGAACATGCGTGCGCCCCGGTCGTCGATGATCACCTCGTCAAGGTAGCTGTCGCCCGCGCCGCAAAGGTCGCATTCGTGATCGGTCTTTGAAGGGGTGAATGGATGATCCTCAAAGTCCAGGCTGACGACGTCGGAATAGGGGGGCAGGGCATAGATCCGCGCCTCGCGTCCGGCGCCAAACAGCTGGATTGCCGGATTGCCGCCCAGCTTGGGGTTGTCGAATTTCGGGATGGGTGAGGGGTCCATCACATAGCGCCCCCCGACCCGCACCGGATAGGCGTAAGAGGTCGCAATCTCGCCATGCCGGGCGATGTCCTCATATAGTTTGACATGCATCAGCCCGTATTCCTCAAGCTCATGCATCTTGCGCGTTTCGGTCTCGCGCGGTTCCAGAAAGCGTAAAGGTTCGGGGATCGGGACCTGATAGACAAGGATCTGCCCCTCGGTGAGCGGCGTTTCGGGGATGCGGTGGCGGGTCTGGATCACGGTCGCCTCGCTGGTCGCCTCGGTGGTTTCGACCCCGGCGGTGCGCTGGAAAAAACGGCGGATCGACACGGCGTTGGTGGTGTCGTCGGCCCCCTGATCAATGACCTTCAGCCGGTCATCGGGGGTCAGACAGGCCGCTGTCACCTGCACCCCACCGGTGCCCCAGCCATATGGCATCGGCATTTCGCGGCTGGCAAAGGGCACCTGATAGCCGGGGATCGCCAGCGCCTTGAGCAGTGCGCGGCGGATCATGCGCTTGGTCTGTTCGTCCAGATAGGCAAAGTTATAGGCTTGGCCGGTCATTCCGCCGCCTCCCTTATCTGCGTCGCCTCGCGCCGTATGCGCCGGACCAGTTCAAGCTCGGCCTGAAAATCGACGTAATGCGGCAGCTTGATATGTTCGAGAAACCCGGTCGCCTGAATGTTGTCGCAATGGCTCAGCACGAATTCCTCGTCCTGCGCCGGGGCGCCGGTGAAATCCTCGCCCAGTTCGTGCCAGCGCAATGCGCGGTCAACGAGGCTCATCGAGATCGCCTTGCGTTCGGACTGGCCCATGACCAGACCGTAGCCGCGGGTGAATTGCGGCGGTTCGGTCTTTGACCCTTTGAACTGGTTCACCGTGTCGCATTCGGTCAGCTCGATCTCTCCGATCTCGACGGCGAAACCCAGCTCGGGCAGATCGACCTCGACCGCGACACGGCCGATACGCAATTCACCGACAAAGGCATGGGTGCGCCCGTAACCACGTTGGGTGGAATAGGCCAGCGACAGGGCAAACCCCTCATCAGCGCGGGCCAGCGCCTGCAACCGCAGTGCGCGCGAGGCAGGCAGCTCCAATGGTTGACGCGTCAGGTCGGGGGCAGGGGTGTCGTCTTTGGGCTGGTCCTCGATCAGACCGTCCCGGTCAAGCAGTGCTGTGACATGGGGCACCGGCTCATCCCGGACCGGGGCCTTGGGTGCGGGTGGCTGCGCGCCCTCGGCAGCAAGGGCAAAATCCAGCAGGCGGTGGGTATAGTCGAAAGTCGGTCCCAGCACCTGCCCGCCCGGCAGATCCTTGAATGTGGCCGAGATGCGCCGGTCCACAGCCATCGCTGCCGTATCGACAGAGCGCGACTGGCCAAAGCGCGGCAGGGTGGTGCGATAGGCGCGGATCAGGAACACTGCCTCGATCAGATCGCCGCGGGCCTGTTTGATCGCCAGCGCGGCAAGGTCGGGATCGTAAAGCGAGCCCTCGGCCATCACGCGGTTGACCGCCAGCGTCATCTGTTCGCGGATCTGGGCGACGGTCAGTTCGGGGACTGCGGGGTCGCCCCGGCGTTCCTCGGCCAGCCAGGCATGGGCGGCGTCGATGGCGCGTTCGCCCCCTTTGACGGCGACATACATCAGATGTCCTCCACGATCGTGCTGCGCGGCAGCGCGGCAAGCCGTGAGCCGCAGGTCAGGATGAAATCGAGGCCCAGCGGGAACAGCGCCCGGTTGGAGCGAAAGGCCCCGATCTCGGGCAAGGAGAGCCGCGCTTCATCCCGGATGCCGGGACCGGTCAGGCGCGCGCCTTGGGGTTCCAGCTGATAAAGCTCGACGATCAGGGTTGCCGAACGGTCGGGATAGGCGGGCTCTCCGATGCGAAAACGGCTTAGCGGCTGCAGATCATGCCAGTGCCCAAGGGCGAACTGTGCCTCATCCGCCGGGACCAAAGGTGCGCCGGTGTGAAAACCGATCCAGACGCGCAGCGCCTCAGAATCCGCCGGACCTGCCAGATGCAGGGGCGTGGTGCTGTCTGTCAGGGTCAGCAGCGCCACCCCTGCCGCGACAGAGATCGGCGCGGGCGGTGCTGCCCCGGTCACCTCATGGATGCGGCCCGGACGGGCCATGGCCTCAAGCAGCGCACGAAAGGCATGGGCGGATTGGGTCGGGGGGTCGGCGAATCCGCCGCCAAGGATGGCGTTCATGCGTCCTCTCCACGCAGCATGGTAAAGAATTCGACCCGCGTTGCCGCTGCTTTGGCCGAGCGGGTGGCGCGGGTGCTTGCAGCCTCGGCGCGCAGGGGGGTCAGGACCTCGGCCTCGATCCGCGGTGCTATGTCGGTTTGCATCAACGCGTCAGCGATGGCGGCGCGGGTCGCATGTGCCTTGTCGCGGCCCTGCACGCAGGCATGACCGACGGCGCCCCCTGCCAGCTGGACCGAACAGCGGGTGACAGTCATCTCACCCAGGTTAAAGGGGGCACCGGTGCCGCTGATGCGGCCCTGCACCATGATGGTGCCGATCTCGGGCGCGCGCAGCATTTCATGCGCGGGCAGATCCGGCATCAGCGCCGCCAGACGCTCGGGCCGGGCCTTGGCCAGCGCCGATATCCAGTCGCGGCGCGCAGCAGTTTCGGGATGAGAAGGGGTGGACATTTCCGGGCCTCGACAAGCTTGCGGGTTTGTCTAGATTACTATACAACTAGACAAGTGATAACCCGGCCGGTGATTCCGCTCAAGGGGCGGCTTGGTGAATTTTTGATGACAGCCACCACCAGAGAGGGCAGATGGCGCGCAGTCCGGTATGGAAATCCATCGCCGATACGCTGGCGGGCGAAATCGCCGCGGGCCAGTATCACCCGGGTGACAAGCTGCCATCCGAGGCGGTGCTGGCCGCGCGTTTCGGCGTCAACCGTCACACTGTGCGCCATGCGCTGGCTGCGCTGGCCGAGGCGGGCACCGTGCGTTCGCGACGCGGAGCAGGGGTCTTTGTCGCTTCGCGGCCCACGGATTACGCGCTAGGTCTGCGGGTGCGGTTTCACCAGAACATCACCGCATCGGGACGGACCCCCTCGCGTCGGTTGACGCTGACCGAAACGCGTGCCGCCAATCGCGAAGAGGCCGGGGCGCTGCGCCTTGCCCCCGGCAGCGCGGTCCATGTGGTCGAAGGGGTGTCGCTGGTCGATGGCCAGCCGGTCGCGGTGTTCCGCTCGGTCTTTGATGCCGGACGTTTTCCCGATCTTTTGCGGCATGTGGTGGAAATCCCTTCGGTTACCGCCGCGCTCGCCCAATGCGGGCTCAGGGATTACACCCGCGCCTCGACCCGCCTGACGGCAGAACTTGCACCGGCGGTGATGGCGCTGGCCTTGCAGGTGTCCGAGGGGGCGCCGGTCCTGCGCTCGGTCGGGGTGAACGTGGATAGAGAGGGCGTGCCGGTCGAATTTGGCACCACCTGGTTTGCCGGTGATCGCGTCACCCTGACCCTGCGCCCCGAGGACGCGCTAGCCCTTGATCAGCCTGCGGCGCAGCCAGCCTGACAGGCTGTCCATCGCCATGACCATCAGCACGATCAGGACGACGTAATAGGCGACGTCCTCCCAGTCCTTCTGGGTCTGGATGGCCTGGGTCAGCAACAGGCCGATACCGCCTCCGACGATCGCGCCGATGACGGTCGCACCGCGGGTGTTCGATTCAAGGAAATATAGCACCTGAGACAGCAGCACCGGCGTTACCTGCGGGATCACCCCGAAACGGGCGCGCTGAAGGGCTCCGGCCCCGGTCGAGCGGATGCCCTCGACCTGCTTTTCGTCGATGTTCTCAAGAGCTTCCGAGAACAGTTTGCCAAAGCTGCCGGTGTCAGTCAGCAGGATGGCCAGCGATCCGGTCATCGGGCCGGGGCCAAAGGCGCGGGCCAGAACGATGGTCCAGATCAGCCCGTCCACACCGCGGATAAAGTCAAAGATACGGCGCAGCATAAAGCGCAGCGGGCCAAACGGCATCATGTTCCGCGCGGCAAGAAAGCCCAGCGGCAGTGCGATCAGTGCCGCGCCAAAGGTCCCCAGAAACGCCATCAGCACGGTTTCAAACATGGCCCATAACACATCACCGTGCCGCCACATCGAGTTGGTCCAGAAATCGCGTGCCATGGCGGCAATGTTCGGCATGTCGGGGTCAAGGCGTGGGCCCCATAGGGCGCTTGCCGCGATCTCGGGCCAGTTCATGTAATGAAACGGGCTGTCGAGGGTGAAAAAGAACAGCGCCCAGCCCGGCTGATAGCGCAATGTCTCGACCTTGGTACGAGTATAGGCAAAGCGTCCTGAGGGAGTGGTGACGCTGACACGGTTATCTGACGCGCTGATCCAGTCTGGCAGCGGCTGGGGCGCGGTCAGGTGCAGCCGGCCATTTTCGGGACGAATGTCGATCAGCCCATAGCCCGGCACCTGATAGCGCGCGCCTGCATCGTCGTAGGTGACGATATGGCCGTCGCCAAGGTCGATACGCGTCGACTGGCCGCTATGCGTGATCCAGCCTGGCAAGCGGTCGGGCGGATAAACCCCCTTGGCCTCGCCGTCGATGGCGACGCGCAGCGCGCCCGAGCGGTTGTCGCGGGTCACATGGGTCTTGTGCTGCCAGAAATCGGACAGAAGCACGGTGGCATTATCCATCCGTGCGCGCCCCGCCAAACCTGCGATATCAAAGGCGATGGCGGCATAGGCCAGATAGGTCATGATCGCCAGCGGCACTGCCAGTGCCACCAGTTTGCGGCGGTTGAAACGGCTTAGAACGGCGGTGGTCAAAGCGGGGGAAAGCGTTGCGTCGGTCATGGTTCAGCCCTTTACCAGCCGGCTGCGGGCATGGTCCGAAATGCGGTCGATGGTGACGATGGCGGCAAAGAGCAGCAGAAAGATCGCGACCACTTCGTCATAGCGCCCGCCGCCCCATTGCATCGCCAGTTTCAGGTCATAGCCGATGCCGCCCGAGCCGACGAAGCCAAGGATGGCACTGGCGCGCAGGTTGATTTCGAACCGCATCAGCGCATAGGACAGCCAGTTCGGTGCGACCTGTGGCAGCACGCCCAGCCAGACCTGCTGGCTCCACCGTCCCCCGACCGAGGCAAGCCCCTCGACCGGTTTCAGATCGGCGTTTTCGGCCACTTCCGAGAACAGTTTGCCAAGCGCACCCGCCGTGTGCAGCGAGATGGCGGCGACCGCAGGCACCGGCCCGCCGCCAAGGATATAGATCAGCACCAACGCGATCACGATTTCGGGCATGGCGCGCAGCGCGTCCATCAGCCGCCGGAACACGCCCGTCAGCCTTGGCCAGCGGGCCAGTCCGCGCGTGGACAGCAGCGCGAGGATCATCGCGATCAGCCCGCCCAAAATCGTCGAGACGGCGGCGATGTTCAGCGTTTCGATCAGCGAGGGCAGATGTGCTACAATGAGGCCTGGCAGGTTTGCGCGCTTTTGCCACGCCTCGGCAAGCACCTCGGACGGGAAGGCCAGCAGCATGGGCAGTCCGTCGATGAAGCCCCCGGCATTGCGGCTTTCCGCCAGCCGGAACCCCGCCGCCATCATGGCGACAGAGATGATGAGCAGCAGACCGCCATACAGACGGCGGCGGCGGGTCAGTTCCAGATAGGCGTCACGATGCGCCGGGGCGAGGTCAGCCATGGCAGCCTTGTCCGATGAATGCGAAAGCCGCGCCCGGACATTGGCGGGCGCGGCAAGGGCGGCGTTTACTGCGCGCTTTCCTGCAGTTTACGGGCGGAGATCACGCCCAGATAGGCGTCATGGGTGACGGGAACGAAATCCTTGGCCTCACCATGGGCGACGCCATAGGCGCAGTCCTTGTTCGTTTCATGCAGATCGGCGGACAGTTTGGTCACCTTGTCCTTGACCTCTTGCGGCAGGGCCTTGCGCAGCACCATCGGGCCTTCGGGGATCAGCTTTGATTTCCAGATCTCGACCAGGTCGTTCATTTCGACCAGACCGGCATCGGCGGCCTTGCGGAAGGCGCCCGAGTTATAGCCGTCCTCCCAATCGCCCAGCCCGTCGGCCCAGCTGACACCGGCGGCGAAATCGCCATTGGCGACGCCGATGATCGTCTGTTCATGCCCGCCCGAAAAGCGCACCTCGCCAAAGAAATCCTTCAGCGGACCATAGGTCTCGGTCAGTTCCGCCCCCGGCACCAGATAGCCCGAGGTCGAGTTCGGCTCGGCAAAGGCAAAGACCTTGCCCCTGGCGTCCTCGATCGAGGTGATGCCGCTGTCCTTGCGGGCAAAGCCGATCGAGTAATAACCGGTCGAGCCGTCCATGTTCTGCTTGGTCAGCACCGGTTCGACGGCCTCGGGGTCGGTCAGGTAAATTTTCGCATAGCCCGAGGCACCCAGCCACGCCATATCCAGCGTCCCGCCCAGCAGCCCCTGAATGACACCGTCGTAATCGGCGGGGGTAAAGACCTTGACCGGTACGCCCAGCTCGGCCTCGATGGCGGCGCGGTAGCATTCGTTCGAGGTCATGCGGTCCTGCGCGTTCTCGCCGCCCATGATGCCAAGGTTAAAGCCGGTGATCGACTGGGCCGAGGCGACCGAGCCAAGAACGGGGGTCAGGGCGGTGGCGGCGGCAAGCGCCAGAGCAAGCGGTTTCATGGTCTCTCCATGGGTTGGGGAATCTGGGGGCTGTCAAGCCATCAGCTGCGCGGCATAGGCCGCATCGGCGGCGCTGTCGGTGGGCAGGGCGGTCGAGGTCGCGGCCTCGTTGAAACTGTGATCTGCGCCATAGATGTCGCGTGCGGCGCCGGTCGAAAGCTGGGCGGGGGAGCCGTCGAAAACGATGCGCCCGTCGCGCATTCCGATCACCCGGTCGCAATAGCGTCGCGCGGTGTCGAGTGTGTGCAGGTTGGCAATCACCATCCGCCCGTCCTCGACATTGATACGCCTGAGCGTGTCCATCACGATCTGCGCGTTCATCGGGTCGAGGCTTGCAATCGGTTCGTCGGCCAGAATGATCCGCGGGTCCTGCATCAGCGCCCTTGCGATGGCGACGCGCTGTTGCTGACCGCCCGACAGCGCCTCGGCGCGTTTCTGGGCCTGTTCGGCGATACCAAGTCGATTCAGTATCTCAAGCGCGCGCAGGATATCGGCGCGGGACCACAGATTGCACAGGGTGGCAAGCACCGGACGGCGGTTCAACAGCCCGTGCAGCACGTTCGAGACCACGTCCATGCGCGGCACAAGGTTGAACTGCTGAAAGATCATCGCGCATTGGCCCTGCCAGGCGCGGCGCTCGCGTCCACGCAGGGAAAGGATGTCGCGTCCCTCGACGCAGATCCGGCCTGCTGTCGCGTCCGTCAGCCGGTTCATCATACGCAGAAAGGTGGATTTCCCCGCACCCGAGCGGCCGATGATGCCGACAAAGGCAGGGCCGTCCACGGTAAAGCTGATATCGTCTACAGCCGGGCGTCCGGAAAAGACGCGGGTGACGTTCTGAACTGCAAGCAATGCTGCCCTCCATGAGCGGTTGGGGGGCTGATATCTGGCCTGCGTGACGGAAAGGGTAAGGTTCGGTGAAGCTTTCTTGACGTTTGCGGGCGATGCGTTGCGCCGCAGGGAAAAAGAACGCGCCGCCAGCCAGGGCCAGCGGCGCGCGCAGTCTGTGAATATATGCTTCAGATATGCAGCGCGTGACCCAGCGCGCGCAGGCTGGCTTCGTGCAGGGCCTCGCCTCGTGTCGGGTGGGCATGGATGGTGCCGGTGATGTCCTCAAGCCGCGCGCCCATCTCAAGTGCCAGCGCAAAGCCTCCTGCCATTTCCGATATTCTTGCCCCGACCCCCTGAATACCCAGCACTTCATGGGTATCGGCGCGGGCGGTGACACGGATAAAGCCTGCCTCGTCTCCTGCCGTCATTGCCCGGCCATTGGCGGCAAAGGGGAAGGTTCCGGTCACGACCTCACGCCCCTGAGTTGCCGCTTCGTCCGGAGAGATGCCGACGCTGACGATTTCAGGGTCGGTAAAGCAGACCGCCGGGATCGCGCGCTTGTCCCAGCTGCGCGGCTGTCCGGCGATGATCTCGGCCACCATTTCGCCCTGCGCCATGGCGCGATGGGCCAGCATCGGCTCTCCGGTCACGTCGCCGATGGCGAACACCCCCGACATCGAGGTGCGGCAGCGTTCATCAATGCGGATGAAGGGGCCAGCCATCTCAAGCCGCAGCTTGTCGATGCCGGCGCTGGTGGCGCGGGGGCGGCGGCCGACGGTCACCAGCACCTTGTCGCAATGAAAATCCTCGGCCCCGTCCACGCCGGCGACACGCAGCGCGCCGCTATCCGACAGGCCCCCGGCCCGCGCGCCGGTCAGCAGGCGGATGCCCAGCTGGGTCAGGCGCTGCGCCACCGGACGCGTCAGCTCGCCGTCATATTGCGGCAGAATGCGCGGCGCGGCCTCGATGATGGTGACCTCGGCGCCAAGCTTGGCATAGGCAATGCCCAGCTCCAGCCCGATATAGCCGCCGCCAACCACGGCAAGCCGTGCGGGCACCTCGGTCAGCGACAGCGCGTCGGTCGAAGAGATGACCTTGCCGCCAAAGGGCAGGGCGGGGATCTCGACCGGTTCCGAGCCGGTGGCAAGGACCAGGACTTCGGCGCGGATCTGGACCGGACCTTCGGGCGTCTCGACAATGGCGGTCTTGCCGTCGCGCAGGGTTGCATTCCCGCTGACCAGCCGCACGCCCGCCTTGCGCAGCAATGTTGCCACACCGCCGGTCAGGCGGCTGACAATCCCGTCTTTCCACGCCACAGTTTCTGCAAGGTCGAGCTGTGCGGCGCCCGCCGAAATTCCCATCGATGAATTTGAGGAAAGTTGCGTAAGGCGATGATATTCTTCGGCCGCATGGATCAGCGCCTTTGAGGGGATGCAGCCCACATTAAGGCAGGTTCCGCCCGGGGGTGCGGCATCGACAATCACCGTGTCGATGCCCAGTTGTCCGGCGCGGATGGCGCAGACATAGCCGCCGGGGCCTGCGCCGATGATGAGCAGTCTGCATTGGATCTCGCGCATTGCTCAGCCCTCCACGAAAATCAGCGCCGGGGTTTCCAGCAGTTCCTTGAGCCTGGCGACAAAGACCGCCGCGTCCCAGCCGTCGATCACGCGATGGTCAAAGCTGCAGGACAGGTTCATCATCTTGCGTGGCTCAAAGGCGGTGCCGTTCCAGAATGGCCGCACTGCAAGGCGGTTTACGCCGACGATGGCGACCTCGGGCACGTTCAGGATCGGGGTCGAGGCAATCGCCCCGAGCGGCCCGAGCGAGGTGATGGTGATGGTCGATCCGGTCAGCTCGTCGCGCCTGGCCGTGCCCTCTTTGGCGGCGGTGGCTAGGCGCGCGATCTCGGCTGCTGTGCTGCGCAGGTCCAGCGCCTCGGCATGGCGCAGGACCGGCACCATCAGCCCGGTGGGGGTTTGTGCGGCGATGCCGATGTGGATGCCGCCAAAGCGACGGATCACCCCGGCCCCGGCATCGTAATGGACGTTGAGTAGCGGCTGTTCGCGCAGCGCCCGCACCATGGCCCGGGCGATAAAGGGCAGCATCGTCAGGCGCGTGCCCTTGCCCTGCGCGTTCATCCGCCCGCGCAGATCCTCCAGCGCGGTGGCATCGACTTCTTCGACAATGGTGATTTGCGGGATGCTGTTTGCAGCCTCCATCCGTTCAGCGATCTTGCGGCGCAGGCCGATGACGCGGATTTCCTCGACGCTGGTGTCGGGGCGGGGGCCGCTTGGGGCGGGAACGCCGCCCGATGCGATAAAGGCGTCCAGATCATCGTGGCTGATGCGCCCGCCCGGACCCGAGCCGCGCACCAGCCGCAGGTCCACCCCGGCCTCGCGCGCCCGTGCCCGGACCGCGGGCGAGGCAATGGGCTTTTCGCCCTCGGGCCGTAGCGGGGCGGCGGGGGCAGCCGGGGCAGGGGCCGCGCTTGCCGGGGCCTTTTGCACCTCTGCCGCGGCCTCTTGCCGGGGGGCGGGTTCAGGCTCGGGCACGGGGGCGGCAGCGGGTTTTTCCGGGGTGGCAGACTTGGTCCCGGCGCTGGTTGGCGGGGTCTCGGCCTCTTCGGCGACATTGCCGGGGCCGTCGACCTCAAGCCGGACCAGTTCAGCCCCGACGGCGATCACATCGCCGGGCTGACCCGCCTGCCAGATCACCGTGCCGGTAACGGGCGAGGGGATCTCGACCGTTGCCTTGTCGGTCATCACCGCGACCATCGGGTCGTCCTCGCGCAGGACATCGCCGGGCTTGACCAGCCATTCAGCGATTTCGGCCTCGGCAATGCCTTCGCCGATATCTGGCATGCGGATTGCGTAAATACCCATATCAGGCCACCTCGACCAGTTGACGCAGTGCTTCGGCCACCCGAGCGGGGCCGGGGAAATAGCTCCATTCATGCGTATGGGGATAGGGCGTGTCCCATCCTGCGACCCGGCGGATCGGCGCTTCGAGATGCCAGAAGCATTCCGCCTGCACCAGCGCCGCCAGCTCTGCCCCATAGCCCGAGGTCAGTGTCGCCTCATGCAGCACAAGGCAGCGCCCGGTCTTGGAGACCGATGCGGTGATCGTCTCCATATCAAGCGGCAGCAGGGTGCGCAGGTCGATCACCTCGGCATCGACGCCCGCTTCTTCGGCAGCGGCCAGCGCGACATGGACCATGGTGCCATAGGCGAGCACCGTTGCCGCGCGGCCCTGACGCCGCACCTCGGCCCTGCCCAGCGGGATGGTGTAATGCCCCTCGGGGACCTCGCCCAGTTCATGGGTCTTCCACGCGGTGACCGGGCGGTCGTGATGGCCGTCAAAGGGGCCGTTATAAAGGCGCTTCGGTTCAAAAAAGATCACCGGATCTGGGCATTCGATTGCGGCCAGCAACAGCCCCTTGGCGTCACGCGGGTTCGAGGGCACCACGGTCTTGAGCCCGGTCACATGGGTAAACAGCGCCTCGGGCGACTGGCTGTGGGTCTGGCCGCCAAAGATGCCGCCGCCCGAAGGCATGCGCACCACCAGCGGACAGGTGAACTGTCCGGCCGAGCGATAGCGCAGCCGCGCCGCCTCGGACACGATCTGGTCATAGGCGGGATATACATAGTCGGCGAACTGGATTTCCACCACCGGGCGCAGCCCATAGGCCGCCATGCCGATCGCTGCTCCGACGATGCCGGATTCGTTGATCGGCGTGTCAAAGCAGCGCGTCTTGCCATATTTCGCCTGCAATCCCGCGGTACAGCGGAAAACGCCGCCGAAATAGCCCACGTCCTCGCCAAAGACCACGACGCTGGGATCTGCCCCCATGGCCACATCCAGCGCGTCGCGGATCGCCTCGATCATCGTCATACGTGCCATGTCAGAACCCCGCCTCGTGACGTTGCTTCAAAAGATGCGGCGGCATCTCGGCATAGACATCCTCGAACATATCGGCCGGGCTGGGGTGCTGGCCGTGGTGCAGGGTGCCGATGGCCTCGGCGCGCTTCTGCATCTGGGTGATCTCGGCAAGGATCTCGGCCTCGGCCTGGGCGTGACGCTCATCACTCCAATGGCCAAGGGCGATCAGGTGGTTTTTCAGCCGCAGGATCGGATCTCCCAGGGGCCAGGCATTGCTTTCCTCGGTCGGACGATAGGCGGTCGGGTCGTCCGAGGTTGAATGCGCCCCGGCGCGATAGGTGACGTATTCGATCAGCGTCGGGCCAAGGTTGCACCGCGCCCGCTCGGCCGCCCATTGCGCGGCGGCAAGCACCGCCAGATAGTCATTGCCATCGACCCTGAGCGACGGAATGCCAAATCCCAGCCCCCGTGCCGCAAAGGTCCCCGCCCCGCCGCGCGCGATGCCCTGAAAGGTCGATATCGCCCATTGGTTGTTGACGATGTTCAGCACCACCGGCGCCTTATAGGTCGAGGCAAAGACCAGCGCGGCGTGAAAATCGCTTTCCGCGGTCGAGCCGTCCCCGATCCAGCCCGCCGCGATCTTGCGGTCGCCCGAGATGGCCGAGGCCATGGCCCAGCCAACCGCCTGAATATATTGCGTGGCGAGGTTGCCCGAGATGGTAAAGAACCCATGCTCGCGCGAGGAATAGCAGACCGGCAGCTGACGGCCCCGCATCGGGTCCTCGGCGTTCGAGAATACCTGATTCATCATCGAACTGATCGGATAGCCCGCCGCGATCAGCAGCCCGGCCTGACGATAGGTCGGAAAATTCATGTCTCCCGGACGCAGGGCGCGCTGGAAGCCGCAAGAGATCGCCTCTTCGCCAAGGTGCTGCATGTAAAAGCTGGTCTTTTGCTGACGTTGTGCGTTCAGCATCCGCGCGTCATAGATGCGCAGCGTCATCATGTGGCGCAGCCCGGTCAGCAGATCCTCGGGCGTGATATCAAGCGCCTCGGCCCAAGGGCCGACGGCCTGCCCGTCGCGGTTCAGGACGCGGATGATGGTAAAGGCCAGATCGCGGATCGACTCGGGGTCGGCATCGACCGGCGGACGGCGCACCGTACCCGCGCGTGGGATGGCGACATGCGAGAAATCCGGCTGGTCGCCGGGCCGGACCTCGGGCTCCGGCACGGCAAGGCTTAGCGGCGGAAACTCATTCGGGTCTGGCCGATTCATCGGCACCTCCTTGGCTCTGGCTATCGGGGCGGAAACGGGTGCCTTGGCCTTTCCTGACCGACCGTGCACGGGCCTGCCCAAAGGTGGCGGCGTGGCCGGTGGAAACCCTCATGACAAGAAAGCTGTGCATCCTGTCCCTCCCCTAAGGAAGATCATGCCACAGATCGCGACAGAATTTCCTTTCTTTATTTTCGCCTGATAGCGATGATGAAAAAGATTCTTTCAGAAAGGCGACATTTTCATGGATGAAACTGCTGCATCACGGCGGCTTGATGCGATTGATCTCAGGATCCTGCGCGCGCTGAGTCGGGACGGACGGCTGAGCAACAGCCAGCTTGCCGAAGAGGTGGGGCTTTCGCCCAGTCCCTGCTGGCAGCGCACCCGCCGTCTTGAGGCCGAGGGCATCATTCGCGGCTATACTGCCATTCTGGACCAGTCACGGCTGGGCGGAACCGAGACGGTGCTGATCGAGGTGACGCTGGATCGCCATGACGACCGCGTGCTTGAAGAGTTCGGCCGGGCCATGACCAACCTGCCCGAGGTGCAAGAGATTTACCTGACCACCGGCGAATATGACTATCTGCTCAAGGTCACGGTCAGCGGCACCCGCGGATGTGAGGAATTCTTGCGCCGCAAGCTTTACCGGGTTCCGGGGATACGCCACGCGCGTTCGATCTTTACGCTGCGCTGCCTGAAAGAGCGGGGCTGGGCGCTGCCCGAGGCGGCGGGGGACTGACGCTGGCAGGCGTCACGGACCGGTATCACCGATCTGACACCTGCTTGCAGCATTGCTGTCATCTCTTGGGCCTAAAGGGGCGGTATCACAGCGAAAAGGATTGCCGCTCATGCGATTTGGCCTTGCCATTCTTGCCTGTTCCCTTGCTTCTGCTGCCCAGGCCGAGGAAAGCTTTCCCGCCCGGCTGGCGGGTCATGCTGTTCTGCCCGCCTTTACGCTGGTCGCACCGCCCGCCGATGCGCCGCGCGATCTGTGGCTGGCGGGACGCTTTACCGGGGCCGCGCGCAACGATCTGCCCATGTCGGTCGAGGGCGACACCGGCCCGACCTATGGCAGCCATGCAACCGGGATTTCCCTGCCGTTCATCGGCCAGCCGGTGCAGGGCATGTCGGGCTTTGCCATGAACCGGGCCGAGGATGGCAGCTGGTTCACCCTGACCGACAACGGCTTTGGTTCAAAGGTCAACAGCCCCGATGCGATGCTGTTCTTTCACCGTATGCGCCCCGATTTCCAGACCGGCAGGGTTGAGCGGGCCGAGACGGTCTTTCTGCGCGATCCCGACCGCAAGGTGCCCTTTCGCATCGCCAATGAGACGACCGAAAGCCGCTATCTGACCGGTGCCGATTTCGACCCCGAAAGCATCCAGTATCTTGATGGAGAAATCTGGATCGGCGACGAATTCGGCCCCCATATCCTGCGGGTCGCGCTGGACGGGCGGGTGCTGTCGGTCCATCGCACCATGCTTGAGGGAGAGCTTCTTGCCGGCCCCGATACCCCCGGAGTGACCGTGCCTGCACAGCCGGGCAAGGATTTCCGTGTCCAGCGTTCGGGCGGTTATGAGGGGATGGCGTTGCAGCCGGGTTCGGGTCTGCTTTGGGCGATGCTCGAAAAGCCGCTGCTGGCTGATGACGGCCAGCCCGAGGGCGATTTTCTGCGCGTGATGACCTTTGACACCGCCAAAGGCGACTGGACCGGCGACAGCTACCGTTTCAAACTGGCCGAGGGCGCGACGGCGATCGGGGATTTCAACTTCATCGACGAGACCCGGGCGCTGGTAATCGAACGTGACAATGGCGAAGGCGACGCCGCCCGCGCCTGCGCTGAGGGCGCGGCGGATCAGTCGGCCTGCTATCCTTTGCCCGCGCGGGTCAAGCGCGTGGTATTGGTCGATACCGCCAGCACCGACGCCGAAGGCTATCTGCGCCGCATCGGTCATGTCGATCTGCTGGATATTGCTGACCCCGATGGCAAGGCTTTGCCCGGGCACAAGCCCGATGAGGGGAATTTCACCTTCCCCTTCTTTACCATCGAGGACGTGGCGCGGGTCGATGACAGCCACATCATGCTGGCCAACGACAACAACCTGCCATTTTCGGGTGGGCGCCAGATCGGGCAGGCGGCGGATAATGAATTCATCCTGCTGTCGGTACCCGAGTTGCTGGCGGCGAAATAAGGCACATGGTCAGGGGCTGGGGCCTTGCCCTTGCCCGGCCCAGGCGGCGTGTGTCGGGTCCCGGCTTGCGCCGCTTTTCGCGTTGCGGCTACAACTTCGGTCGGAACGGGGCTGATCGCCCATGTTCCGTGACATCATTGCGGAGGGGCGATCATGAAACTGGTTTCGATCTGTACGGCGGCGGGGCTGACCCTGCTGTCGCTAGGTGCTGCATGGGCCGAGCCACAGCCCGTCGAGCCCTCGGCTCTTTCGCGCGAGATCGGCGAAAGGGGCATCGCGCCGGTGCTTGAGCGGTTGCACGCCCTGCCGTCGCCGACCGCCGACGAGCGTTTTGCCATCGCCGGGCTGGAATTTCTGGGTGCCGTCGAAACCGCCTGGCACTGGCGTGAGACCTATGGCGTCCGCCCCCTTGGCCCGATGATTTTTGGTTTTTCCACCGATCTGCCCGAAGGGATGGAGCCGCAGCCTATGCCGCCTGAGGCTTTGGCCGATCTGACCGAACAGACGCTGGCCGCGATGGAACGCAGCCGCGCCGCGCTTGCCGGGATCGGCCCTGATGAAGACTTTGGTCTGGCCATCTCGATGCGCGATCTGTGGTTCGACATCAATGGCGACGGCAAACGCGCCGAGAGCGAGGGCGCGGCCGAGTTGCTGGACGGAGTCCTTTGGTCCGGCGTTACCGAATTCGATCAGGAAACGGGCGCGCCGATCGCTTCCGAACTTCCGGTGATCCGCTTTGATCGCGCCGATGCGGCCTGGCTGTCGGCCTATACGCATCTGGTTTCGGGCGGGGCAGAGCTGCTTTTGGCCTTTGATCCGACGCCGAGCCTGCAAAGGGTCTTTGCGATGCGCGAACGGATCGACAAAGCCCGGCTAAATGTAGATCCGGACGGACTGTTGCTGCCGCCCATGGCGGATGGCGCCATCGACCCTATTGCCGCGGCCTTCGACATGCTGCGCCGTCAGCCTGATGCCAAGCGTACCCGCGCCGCCCGTGCCCATTGGCAGCAAACCATTGCCGAGAACAGGCGTTTCTGGACGCTGGTCGGGCAGGAAAGCGACAATGCCGGAGAGTGGATTCCGAACGACCGTCAGGTCTCGGCCACGGGCATCGCCTTTCCGCTCGGTACGGGTGCGGCATGGCAGGCGGTCCTGGCCGATGGCGAGGCGCTGCTGAAGGGTGAGCGCAGCGTTATCTTCTGGCGCGCGCCGCTGGGGATCGACCTTGGCGCATGGCTGGAAAACCCCGCGCCGCTGCCGGTCGACGGGGTGATCCAGGGCTGGGCGCTGGCGGATTATTTCACCGACGCCCCGCCCGTCAGCCCGGAAAGCTTTGATCGTTTTGCGGACATGCTGACCGACACCGGGCCGTTCCTTGCCATGGTGATGCTGAACTGATTCTTACTTGACCAGTTCGCGGATGATCAGATCCAGCCCGGGGTTTCCGGTGCCCAGGGGGTTCTGGTTCAACAGCCGCTGACGGCGCTGGCGGGCCTCTGCGGCGTGCTCGCCTCGCGGCCAGGCCTGCAGATACTGGGCATAGGCATCGGCCGTGTTGATCTGGCGGGCGCGGCTCCAGGCGCGGTCCTCGCGCTCATCGCTCGACAGGGTCTCGCGTTCCTGTGCTGCGGCAAGGCGGGCCCGCGCATTCTCGGCATAGATCCCGTCGGGATAGCGATTGAGATAGGCGCGAAGGTTTCTGACCCCGCCGATCGCGCCGGTCTTTTGCCAATAAGCGCGGTCCTCTTGTTCGCGTGTCGAGGTTTGTGTCCCGGCCTGCGCGCGCATGGTCGCGATCTGGTCCGAGGTCAGATAGCCTGTCACCGGATAGCCGTTACGCTGTTGCCAGCCCCGGATGGCCGAGCGGGTGCGCGCGCCAAAGACGCCATCCGCGCCGCCTGTCGAATAGCCAAGGACGTTCAGCCGGCGCTGAATGGTGATACGTGCCGTGCGCGACAGGCCCAGCCGGTTCTCGGCCAGTTCCGCCTGTGACGCCTGACGCACCGGCTCGACCTCGCGCGGTTGCTGGATTTCAGGCGCCCGCGGTTTCACCGGTTGCGGAGCAGGCGCCGGGGCGGGGGCGGGCTCTGGCGGGCGCAGCTCGGTCAGGCGGCGTTGCGCAGCCTCGGCAAATTCGCCCCGGGGGTAGCGGGAAAGATAGTTCTCATAAGCCTCGACCGTATTGGCTGCGGCGGCATCCGCCCATAGATCGCGGTCGCCCTGCGCCGCTTTCAGCGCATCAAGCCGCGCCTTGGCTGCGGCTGAGTAAATCCCGCTGGGGTACTGGCTAAGATAGCTGCGATAGGCATCGGCCGAATCCTCGGCTGCGGCCTTGGCCCACAGATCGCGGTCGGTCTCCAGCGGATCGCCCGAGGGGTCGGTACCTGTGCTGGCCGGGACCAGCACCAGATCGGCATTGCCCCCCTCGGCCAGCGTCAGCCGGTCATCGGCGCGGATCACTGCGTCCACCGATGCTCCGGGCTGCAAAAGCGCCTCTGCCGCCGCGCTGGTCGCCGCTGGAGGACCCGAGATCACCGTCACCCCCTCGGGCGGGGTCAGGGGGCCGATGCCGCTCTCCAGACCGGTGGCGGGCTCCATCCCCGTCTCATCCGTGCCAAGCAGCAGCACCGCGCCGGGGCGGGCATCCTTTAGCAAATCCAGCACCATCGACAGCGGCACGCCCTGCGCCGCCGCGCCGATCAGATCAGGCTTGTTGGCATCGGTGCCCATATACCAGCTGTCGCTGCCGCCGTGCAGGAAATGCCCGTTCAGCAGCACGACCCTTGCACCGGGCGAATCGTCGGGTCGCAGCAGATCCGACAGCGCCTGCCGCACATCCTTGACCACCAGATCGGCCCCGGTGACGGTGCGAAATCCTGCTGCCTTCATTGCCTCGGATGCGGCTTTGGCGTCGGCATCGGCCAGCTTCGGCGCATTCTGGTAATTCGCATTGGCGATCACCACGCCACGGTTTTCGGCCCATGCCGGCCCTGCAGCGACCAGAGCAGCCAAAAGAAGCGACAGGTGACGCATGATGCTTTCCTTCCAAGACGATGCCTTCTGCCTATAAGCGCGGGGCAGGGAATTCGTTCCCGCGTTACTGGCCTGATAATGGTCCCGCAAGCATGCCATCGGGCGATGGGGGAGTGATTTCGGCAAAGCCCTGCCGATGGGGCGGGGCCGTCAGTAGATCGGAGGCGAGACGATCCAGATCACCTCGGTGGGTTCGTCGCCGGGGTTTTCCCACGCATAGGCCGCGCCCTTGAACTGGAAACTGTCGCCGGGCCCAAGCTCGAACCGGCGCGCGTCGATTTTCAGGATCAGCCGGCCCGAGATCACGACGCCACCGTCCTCTTTCTCGCGCGCGGGGCGGATGCCCTCACTTTTTGAGTGGGGGGCAAAGACCGAACGGATCATTTCGAACCCCCCCATAAGACCGGGCGAGAGCAGCTCTTCTGACAGGCCGGTATCGACCGAGCCGATGCGGCTGCGGTCGGCGGCGCGCACGATCAGACCCTGTTCATCGGGTCCGCGGCTGGCCGAGCGGAAAAAGAAACTGATGTTCAGGTCAAACAGCCGCGCGATCCGGCCCAGATCCTGAACCGAGGGCGTGGTCACGCCGCGCTCGACCTGGCTGAGCCAGCCGACCGAACGCTCAAGCGCGGCGGCGCAATCGACAATGGTCAGGCCGCGCGCCTTACGCAAAGCCCGGATGTCCTGTCCGATCCTGTCCATGGTTTATTGCTAAAAGACTGGTGGGTTGTTGACCAGATACTTGATCGAATATCTATCGTTCATCACATAAATGAAAAACAAGCATTGAAATTTCATACCATGCTGACAATCTGGCGCAAAGGATTCGCCCTGCGAGGACCCGCGCCATGCCCGATATTCCCAGCTCTGCCCGTGTCGTCATCATTGGGGGCGGTATTTCAGGCTGTTCGGTCGCCTATCATCTGGCCGAACGCGGCTGGACCGATATCGTGCTGCTTGAGCGCAGGCAGCTGACCTGCGGCACGACCTGGCATGCTGCCGGGCTGATTGGGCAGTTGCGCGCCAGCCGCAATATGACCCGTCTGGCGAAATATTCGGCCGATCTTTACCGCAGGCTTGAGGCAGAGACCGGGCTGGCCACCGGTTTTTCGCAACGTGGCTCGATCACCGTGGCCTTGACAGAGGCGCGGCGCGAAGAGCTTTTGCGTCAGGCCTCGATGGCCCGCGCCTTTGGGGTCGAGGTGAACGAGCTTTCACCTGTCGATATCAATGCTTTGTACCCGCACCTTGAGGTGTCGGACGTGGTATCCGGCGTTCATCTGCCCGGCGATGGGCAGGCAGATCCCGCAAATATTGCGCTGGCGCTTGCCAAGGGCGCACGTGCGCGTGGCGCCCGCATTATCGAGGGCGTCAAGGTAACCCGCGTTACCACCGACCGCGGCCGTGTGACCGGTGTCGATTGGCGGGCAGGGGACGAGCAGGGCCATATCGCCGCCACCCATGTCGTCAATTGCGGTGGCATGTGGGGCCGTGATCTTGCCGCGCAGAACGGCGTTACCTTGCCGCTGCATGCCTGCGAGCATTTCTATATCGTCACCGAGGCGATCCCCGGGCTTGAGCGCCTGCCGGTGCTGCGCGTTCCCGATGAATGCGCCTATTACAAAGAGGATGCGGGCAAGATCCTGCTGGGCGCGTTCGAACCAAAGGCCAAGCCCTGGGGCATGTCCGGCATCCCCGAGGATTTCTGCTTTGACCAGCTGCCCGAAGATCTCGACCATTTCGAACCGATTCTTGAAAAGGCCGTAGCTCGGATGCCGCTTTTGGCCGAAGCGGGGATCCATACTTTTTTCAACGGTCCCGAAAGCTTTACCCCCGACGACCGCTATTATCTGGGCGCGGCACCCGAGGTCGCGGGCTATTGGGTCGCGGCGGGTTATAATTCGATCGGCATCGCTTCGTCGGGCGGTGCGGGCATGGCGCTGGCGGCTTGGATGGATAAGGGCGAACCCCCCTTTGACCTGTGGGAGGTGGACATCCGTCGCGCCCAGCCCTTTCAGCGCAATCGCCGCTATCTGCGTGAACGGGTCAGCGAGACCTTGGGCCTGCTTTATGCCGATCATTACCCCTATCGGCAGGTCGAGACGGCGCGCGGGTTGCGCCGCTCACCCCTGCATGAACATCTGAAGGCGCGCGGCGCGGTCTTTGGCGAGGTCGCGGGGTGGGAGCGGGCGAACTGGTTCGCGCGCCCCGGAGAGCTGCGCGAATATCGTTATTCCTGGGGTCGCCAGAACTGGTTTTCCAATCAGCGGGATGAGCATATGGCGCTGCGCGAGGGCGTCGGGCTGATCGACATGTCCAGCTTTGGCAAGATCCGGGTCGAGGGTCGCGATGCGCTGGCGTTTTTGCAGCGGCTTTGCGGCAATGATCTGGACGTTGCGCCGGGCCGCATTGTCTATACGCAGATGCTGAACGCGCGGGGCTGTATCGAAAGCGATCTGACGGTGACGCGCCTGTCCGAAACGGCCTTTCTGCTGGTCGTGCCCGGGGCGACCCTGCAACGTGACCTTGCCTGGCTGCGTCGGCATCTGGGTGAGGCATGGGTGACGATCACCGATATGAGTGCGGCGGAGGCGGTGCTGCTGGTCATGGGGCCGCGCGCCCGTGCCCTTATGTCCCGCGTCTCGCCCGACGATTTTTCGGACGCTGCCCATCCCTTTGGCGCTGCGCGTGAAATTGAGATCGGCCTTGGTCTCGCCCGCGCCCATCGCATCTCATATGTCGGTGAACTGGGTTGGGAAGTTTACGTAAGCGCCGATCAGGCCGCCCATGTCTTTGAAGAGCTGACCGACGCAGGCGAGGATCTGGGCCTGCGTCTTTGCGGGTTACATGCGATGGACAGCTGCCGGATCGAAAAAGCCTATCGCCATTTCGGTCACGACATCACTGACGAAGATCATGTGCTGGAGGCGGGACTGGGTTTTGCCGTCAAGACTGGCAAAGGCGATTTCATCGGGCGCGAGGCGGTTTTGCGCAAACGCGATGAGGGGTTGTCGCGCCGGCTTTTGCAGTTCTGCCTGTGCGACCCCGAGCCGCTGTTGTTCCATAATGAGCCGATCCTGCGCAACGGGCGTATCGTCGGGCAACTGACCTCGGGGGCTTATGGTCATGCGCTTGGCGCGGCGGTCGGCCTTGGCTATGTGCCCTGCTGCGGGGATGAAAGCGTGGCAGAGCTGCTTGGCTCGGTTTGGCAGATCGAGGTTGCGGGCCGCCCGGTCACCGCCAGGGCCAGCCTTAAGCCGCTATACGACCCGACGGGCGCGCGAATGATCTAGGCGGTGCCGAGCCTGCCCCTGTTTGCTGCCTCAGTGGCGGAATCACGCCGATTGCGAACGCGCACCCCCCTATTTTGGGGAATAGCGAGATGCGCGAACAACTGGCAGAGATGATCCTGCCTGCTCAGGTCGTGTCATTTACACGAGCAAACCGGCGGGACGCTATTTTAGATAGTCATTGCCGTAATGAGTGTCGGCCTTTGGTGCCGAATGTGATGAAATGGCATGCGTGGGTTGTACCCCGACCCGCGCATGCCATATCTTCATCTGTTATGTTCCTGGCTTCGGAGATGGCTCGAATGCATCACCCGCCCGCGCCGCGTCCCAGCAGAAGATCCGTTATTCTTTCCGGTGCTGCGGCAGCTCTTTTGCCCGGATCGCCGCTGCGCGCATCCGAAAACCGGCCGATGCTGACCATCACCGAACCTGCCGGCAAGGTGCGAGAGCTTTCCGAACAGGATATTGCCGATCTGGCCTGGCATGAGATTGCGACCCGAACGCGCTGGACAGACGGCGTCCAGACCTTTCGGGGTCCCCGGTTAAAAGATGTGCTGACCCAGGGCGGCATGACCCGTTCGGACCTGATCAGCCGCAACCTGCTGATGAAGGCGCTGAACGATTTTGGCATTGTGGTTCCTGCCAGCGACGCCTGGGATTACAACCTCATCATCGCGCGCGAGATGAATGGCAAGCTGATGCGGGTGCGCGACAAGGGCCCGTTGTGGCTGATCTATCCCCGCGACCAGTACCTCGAGCTGCAAAACGCCGTCGTTGACGAACGCTGGATCTGGCAACTGTCCGAGATCATCGTGCTGTGATGCGCCTGCGCGGTTCCCATTTCGCGCTGGTGACCATTGCAAGCTTCGCGGTGCTGTTCATCTATTCTCTGACGCAGATCGTCAATATCGACCGCGCATTCCGCAGCGAGATCACCGAAGGCAACATGTGGGTCGCGACTCAGGCGGACCGCGAGGCCCAGAACATGTTGGTCACCCTCTATCGCTATGGGCTGAAAGCCGACTACGACGAGGTGATGCTGCGGTTTGACATTCTCTACAGCCGCATCGCGCTGATGACCGACAGGCCGCAGTTCGAATATTTCCGTTCCATCGGCGCGGGCCCGCAGGTGACCGAGGTCAAGGCGATGCTGGACGACATCGACGCGGTCATCTCGGCCAGCGACTTTGACCTTGCGGAGATCGGGACACTGATTCCGCGTTTCTCCGCGCTGTCGTCGATCCTGCGCGACATCACCAATGCCCTGGTCCTGAAAGAGCGGATCGAGCGTCAGGCCCGCCGGGAATCCCTGCAGCGTATGTTTCAACTGCTAAGCTTCGCTGCGCTTGGCACCTTTGTTTCGGGCGTGGTCATGGCCGGCCTGTTGTGGCGCAACATGCGGCGATCAATACGTGCGCAACAGGAATTGCAGGCCCATCGCGCAGAGCTGGAAAAAACCGTCATCGCCCGCACCTTCGAGCTGCAAGAGGCGCTGGAGGTCGAGCGCCGCGCCAAGGACGTCTATCGCAGCTTTATCGTCACCGTCTCGCACCAGTTCCGCACCCCGGTGTCGATCATTCACATGATCGCGCAGCGCCAGTTGCGTGACGATTCGGCGCCGCTTTCGGATGCGCTGCGGCGCAAGTTCAGCCGTATCCTTGACGCAGCCGAGCGGCTTGAGCGGTTGCTGAGCAGCTTTCTTGCCTCGGCCAGTGTCGAGGGCAAGGACATCTCGCTGTCCCGCCGCCTGATAGATTTCAACGAAATCGCCGCAGTTGCTGCCGATCAGATCCGGCAGGCGAACCCTGCGCGCCGGATTGAGGTATCGCTGGCCGAAACGGCGCTGCTGATTGACGCCGACCCGGTGCTGCTTGAACAAGCGGTGCTGAACCTGCTGTCAAACGCGATCAAATACTCTGAAGCCCCCGCTCCGGTCCGGCTTGAGACATCGTGCAGGAACGGCCGCGTTCTGTGCCGGGTGAAAGACAGCGGCGTCGGTATCCCGCACGAGGCGCAGGCGGTCGTGTTCGACAAGTTTTACCGTGCGCCAAATGTGTATCGCCTGCCCGGAGTCGGGGTTGGCCTTAGTCTTGTGCGTGATATAGTCTCGCTACACGGTGGCGAAGTAACCTTTACTTCGCAGGTGGGCGAGGGGTCCGAGTTCATCATTGCCGTGCCTGCTGCGGGGGGTCAGGCGGATGGGGCGGAGTCGCATACCAGCGACCATTCTTTGTGTCGAGGATGAAGAGTTCCTCCTTGAGGAATTGCAAGAAGAGCTGTCGTCCAAAGGGCATAACGTCCTGACAGCGACGAACAGCGACGAGGCCGAGGCGATTCTGGCCGAGTACCGTCCCGACATTGTCCTATGCGATGTGATGCTGCCCGGGCGCAGCGGCTTTGAGCTTTTGAACGACCTGCGCGACGGTGACAGACTGGCCGAAACGACGGCTTTCATCTTTCTGACCGCACTGTCGGACCGCGAACCTCATCTGGAGGGGCTGCGTGCCGGGGCGGTCGATTACCTGACCAAGCCGGTCGATCTGGATCTGCTGCATCTCAAGATCGAGAATACGCTGGCCTTTGCCCATCGCCTGCGCGAAGGCATGGTGCCGCTGGGTGAACCTCTGGACGTTCACCTGTCACGGCGCGAAGAGCAGGTGCTGTCGCTTTTGGGGCAGGGCGCGCGAACCGGAGCCATCGCCGCGCGGCTTGAGATTTCCGAACACACGGTCAGCCATTACATCAAAGAGCTGTACCGCAAGCTTGGGATCAACAACCGCGCCGATGCCGCCCGGATCGCTATTTCGCTGGGGCTTAGCGCGACAAACAGAACTTAGCCCCAGCCCCTGCAGTTATAGCGCCCCAAGTTCGTGCATGTGACGGGACAGGCCCGGCGTCAGCGGAAACAGGGCTGCTTGCACGGAGTGATAGATGTCGGGCTTACCCTTGAACTGGGTCATTGCCGGACGGCCGTTTCCATCAAGCTCGGGGAACCAGCCGCCGTGGCGGTGGTCGATCAGCTTTTCATCGGCAAAGCGCCACAGGCGGCGATACCAGAGCTCATCTTCGGGGCGCGGGTCCAGCTTGATCAGCATGGAAAGCGCCCCGATCGCCTCGGTCACCGGCCACCAGTAGCGCGCGTCAATCGCCACCTTTCCGTCAAGGTCCAGCGTATAGACTATACCGCCCCGCGCCTTATCCCAGGCATCGGACAGCGCGCGGGCGATCAGGCGGCGGGCGCGTTCAGGCGCGTCACCCTGAGGCCGGCCCGAAAGATCCCACCATTGCAGCAACAGCCGCCCGAATTCGCAGGAATGGCCAGGGGTCGTACCTGAAGGGCGGAACATCGGGTCGTCCGCATAATCGGGATCGACCAGCCATGATGCGGTGTAGTGTTCGGGGATGCGCCAGCCATGCGTCGCGGCCATCCGCTGGGTGAACATCTCAAGGATGCGGCCGGCGCGGGCAAGGGGCTGTGCATCATTTGTGGCCTCATGGGCGGCCAGCAGCGCCTCGACCCCGTGCATATTGGCGTTCATGCCGCGATAGCTGGAAAACGGCGTCCAGTCGCGATTCCATTCGTCGCAGAACAGGCCGGGGTCCTCTTCCCAGAAGTGCTGCTCAAGTACCTCGCTGACGTCCTCATACAGCCTTCTCGCATCGGGATGACCGACCTCCAGCGCGCTTGAGGCAGCAAGCAGCACAAAGACATGTCCATAGGCCAGCTTGCGCCCGTCGGCGACGGCATCGTCCTTGACCCCCCAGACATAGCCGCCATGGACGGGGTCGCGGTGATGGGACCACAGATAGCGCATGCCCTGATCGACGATCTTGTCCGCGCCGGGTTGGCCCAGCCGCATCCCCAATGCGTAAGAGTGGATCAGCCTTGTTGTCGTATGCAGCTCTTGCAGCCGGTCGGGCAGGGGGCGGCCGTCAAGATCAAGGGTAAAGAACCCGCCTTTGGGGTTCACGCTGGCGTCAAAGAACTGAAACTGCCGCCGCGCATCGGCCAGCAGCCAGTCGCGATGGCGCGGGTCCTTTAGCCACGGGGATTGGTCGGTGTCGTCCTGCGGCAGGGCGTTGGCGGGCATGTCGGTCCTTGTCATCTCTGTGGGGCATTCGGGAATGAGGCAGCGTCCGTTACGGCGCGATCCGTTTTTCTGTTTTTGGGTCGAAGGCGATGGCTTTTTCCATGTTGGCGGCGAAGTCGAAGCGTTGTCCCGGTCGGACCAGCGCATCGGCGCGCATCCGTGCGACAACCTCTTTGCCGCCCAGGACCATGGTGACAAATGTGTCCGAACCCGCCGGCTCGGTCACGCTGACGCGGTTGGTCAGGGTCTGGATGTTCGCGGACTGCCGGTCGGCGCCCTCGGGATCGGTCATCGCCTCGGGGCGGATGCCCAGCAGGATCTCGCGACCGTCCCATTCAGCAAGGTTCGGCTGGCTGAAGCGCAAAAGAACCTCATTGCCATCAGCGTCGGTGATTTTCGCATGGGGAACGTCTTCGCGCATCACCACATGCGCCGGGATGATATTCATCGCCGGAGACCCCATGAAGGTCGCCACAAAGACATTGGCGGGCGTGTCATAGATCTCTTTCGGCGTGCCGAGCTGCTGGACATAACCCTGATACATCACCGCAATCCGGGTCGAGAGCGTCATCGCCTCGATCTGGTCATGGGTCACATAGACGATGGTCGTCTTCAGCTTCTGGTGCAGCTTCTTGATCTCGGTGCGCATGTCGACGCGCAGCTTGGCGTCCAGGTTCGACAAAGGCTCGTCGAACAGGAACACATCGGGGTCGCGCACCAGCGCCCGGCCCATGGCGACGCGCTGACGCTGGCCGCCCGAAAGCTGGCCCGGCTTGCGGTCAAGCAGGTGGTCGATCTGCAAAAGCCTGGCGACCTCGGCCAGCGCCTTTTCCCGCTCGGCCCTGGGGGTGCCGTGCATTTCAAGACCGAAGGTGATGTTCTGGCCAACCGTCATGTTGGGGTAAAGCGCATAGCTTTGGAACACCATGGCGATGTTGCGTTTCGACGGGTGAACGCCGTTCATCACCCGGCCCTTGATGCTGATTTCGCCTGAGGTGATGTCCTCAAGCCCGGCGATCATGTTCAGCAGCGTGGATTTGCCGCAGCCCGAGGGGCCGACCAGCACGAGGAATTCGCCCTCTTCGACGCTGATGTCGATATCGTGCAGGATTTCGACCGGGCCATAGGATTTGGTGGTATTGCGGATTTCCAGAAAGCCCATGGCTCTTATCCCTTGACTGAACCGGCCATCAGGCCACGCACGAAATAGCGCCCCGCCACTACATAGACGGCCAGCGTCGGCAGGGCCGCGAGGATCGCGGCGGCGAAATGGACGTTGTATTCCTTAACCCCGGTCGAGGATTGCACGAGGTTGTTGAGCGCCACTGTCATCGGCTGCGAGGTGCCCCCGAATGAGGCGCCGAACAGAAAGTCGTTCCAGATATTGGTGAATTGCCAGATCACCGAAACCACCGCGATCGGGCCGGAAACGGGCAGTAGGATACGCCAGAAGATGCGGAAAAACCCTGCCCCGTCGATCATCGCCGCGCGCACAAGCTCGGTCGGGAAGGCGGCGTAATAGTTACGGAAATACAGCGTGGTAAAGCCGATGCCGTAGACCACATGGACAAGGACAAGCCCCGGGATGCTGCCTGCAAGTCCCAGCTTGCCAAGGATCAGCGCCATCGGGATCAGCACGATCTGGAACGGGATAAAGCAGGAAAACAGCATCAGCCCAAAGACCCAGTCCGCACCGCGAAAGCGCCATTTGGTCAGAATATAGCCGTTCAGCGCCCCGACGATGGTCGAGATGGCCACGGCAGGCACCACCATCAGGATCGAGTTCAGAAAATAGGGCTTAAGGCCGGTCGGCTGCACCCCGATCTGGGCGCTGGACCAGGCCGCGCGCCATGGCTCAAGCGTCCAGGCCCTGGGCAGGGCCATCATGTTCCCGCCGGTGATCTCGGGCAGGGGTTTGACCGAGTTGACGCCCATGACGTAAAGCGGCAGCAGGTAGAACAGCGCAAAAAGCACCAGCACCAGATACAGAAACACCCGTGCCGTGCGGCCGGTCGAGACGGCAGTCTCGTGGCGGATCGCGGACATCAGCGTTTCTCCCTTAGTTCGGCATAAAGATAGGGCACCATGATCGCTGCGATGGTCATCAGCATGATCACCGCCGAGGCTGCGCCCACGCCCATCTGGTTGCGGGTGAAGGTATAGGAGTACATGAATGTCGCCGGCATCTCGGTCGCACGGCCGGGACCTCCGCCCGTCAGTGCCACGACAAGGTCGTAGCTTTTGATCGCAAGGTGACTGAGGATCACGAAGGCCGACAGGAATGCGGGCCGCAAAAGCGGAATGACGATGCGCCGGTAAAGCTGCCAGTTCGAGGCGCCGTCGATCTGGGCGGCCTTCAGGATCTCATTGTCGATCCCGCGCAGCCCGGCCAGAAACATCGCCATGACAAAGCCCGAGGTCTGCCAGACCGCCGCAATGACGATGCAATAGATCGCCATGTTGCTGTTCTTGATCCAGCCAAAGCTGAAGCTTTCCCAGCCCCACAGGTGCATGACATGTTCAAGCCCGATCCCGGGGTCGAGGAACCATTTCCAGGCCGTCCCGGTGACGATGAAAGACAGCGCCATCGGATAAAGATAGATCGGGCGCAACATCCCCTCGCCCCGGATCTTCTGATCCAGAAAGATCGCCAGAGCGAGGCCGATCGCCGTGCAGATCACGATGTAAAGCGATGCAAAAACGGCGATGTTTTTCAGCGCGATATGCCAGTGCTGAAGCTTGAACAGCCGGACATAGTTATCCAGCCCGATAAAGGACCAGTTCGGCAGCATCTTTGACCCGGTAAACGACAGCAGCACCGTGAAAAGGATAAACCCGTAAACAAAGATCAGGGTCGTGGCAAAGGACGGGGCCAGCACCAGCCGGGGCAGCCAGTCCTGCAAGCGGGTGCGGAAATCCGCAGAAGTCGGCGGAGACATGCCATTCCTCCTGCCGCGCTTGGCTGGCGCGGTCGTGTTCCTGTCGGTGTTGGAATGCGCCTTGAACCGGGCGCGCGAAGGGAAGGCGGCGCACCGCCTTCCGTCCATGGATGGTGTTTACTGGGCAGCGGCCACCGCGTCGGCCAAAGCCTTTGCAGCGGTTGCGCCATCGGCATATCCGCCGTTCAGCGCGGCGGTGATGACGTCATAGGTGGCGTTTTTCACCGCGGTCGGCGCGCCATGGCCATGCGCCATCGAGCCAAACAGCGTGCCATTCGCGCTGGCTTCGGCCAGATCCTTCATGCCCTTTTTGCCGCAATCGTCGAAATCGGTGTCAGGCACGTCGGTACGGGCAGGGACCGAGCCCTTGACGGTGTTGAAAGCCGCCTGGAATGCAGGGCTTTCTATGGCCGAAGCCATGGCCTTTTGCGCCTCAAGCTCGCCCTCGCTCTTGACGTTGAACATGGCGAACTGGTCCGAATTGAAGGTGACCGAACCCTGTGTACCGGGGAAGCGGATGCAGACGAAATCGGTGCCCGGCACCTTGCCGGCTTTCAGAAATTCCCCCTTGGCCCAGTCGCCCATGAATTGCATCCCGGCCTCGCCGTTGATGACCATGGCAGAGGCCAGGTTCCAGTCGCGGCCCGAAAAGTTGTCGTCCATATAGCCGCGCAGCTTGATCAGCCGGTCAAAGGCCGACGCCATTTTGGCGCCGCCAAGCGCCTCGGGGTCCAGATCGACAAAGGCCGCCTTGTAGAACTCGGGTCCTTCGGCCAGCAGCAGCGCATCAAAGATAGTGGCATCCTGCCAGGGCTGACCGCCATGCGCGACGGGGGTGATCCCGTTTTCCTTCATCTTGTCCAGAACGGCGACCAATTCATCCCACGAGGTCGGCTCGCCCAGGCCGGTCGCCTCCAGCGCGGGTTTGCTGATCCAGACCCAGTTCGTCGAATGCACGTTCACCGGGGCGGCAATCCAGTGGCCGTCGTATTTCGAGAAACGCTGCAGCGCCTCGGGAATCACTTTGTCCCAGCCTTCGGCGGCAGCAACTTCGTCGAGGTTGCCAAGCGCGCCCTCGGCCGCCCAGTCCTGAATGTCAAAGCCCAGCATCTGCACCGCGGTCGGCGGATCACCGGCGGTTACACGGGCGCGCAGCGCGGTCATCGCGGCCTCGCCCCCGCCGCCCGCAACAGGCATATCCACCCACCCAATGCCCTTGGCAGCCAGATCTTCCTTGAGCACGTTCAGCGCCGCAGCCTCACCACCCGCAGTCCACCAGTGCAAAACCTCGACATCCTCAGCCATGACCGGCGTGGCCAGGCCCGCCATGACCGCGATCGGGGCGACGCCCCGAAGCATTTGCTTGAGCATGATTACCTCCCTTGACCGGAAGTTCCGGTGTAAAATTTTTAACGTTTTAAATTATTGTGAGTCAAGCACTCCTCATGCGTGACGGCATCGGCAAAGCCCTGCTATCATGACCCTCTGTTGCGCCAGAGGGCGGATGCGGCATTGCAGGCAAGGGGTAAAGGGCGCAGATGGAGGACGCCCGCCCGGGCAAGGAGGAACACAATGACGGGAAAGGACGTGCGGCCCAGACCGACCCTGCGCACCATCGCCAGCCATCTGGGCGTGTCGCTGGGAACGGTATCGCGCGCCCTGTCAGACGATCCCCTGATCGCGCGCGAAACACGGGAAAAGGTGCGGGCCACGGCCGAGCAGCTGGGCTATACGCCCGACCGGGCCGCGCGCAGCCTGCGCACCGGGCGGACGGGCACGATCATTCTGGTCCTGAACCCGCATGATGAGGTTCTGGGTTTCAGCACCTCGATCATCCGGGGCATCACCCGCGCGCTGCACGGTACCTCGTATCACCTGTTGGTGCTGCCCGATTTCGAGGGCCAGCGCGACGGGCTGATTCGCAAGATCGTGCGCAACCGTCTTGCCGACGGGGTGATTTTTTCGCGTACCGAGCCGCAGGACATCCGGGTGCGCTATCTGACCGAGATCCGCTTTCCCTTTGTCAGCCATGGCCGGACCGAGCTGCCCTTTGTCCATCCCTTTGTCGATTTCGACAATCACGAATTCGCCCGCTGCGCGGCGCTGTCGCTTCTTGAGGCGGGGGCGCGGCGTCCCGCAATCTTGCTGCCTGATCCGCGCTTTACCTTTGGCGGCCATCTGCTCGAAGGGTTTCGGGTGGCGACTGGCACGGCGGGGCGGGTGCTGCCGGGGGTCACCCTGGATACTGATGGCGGGGCCTTTGCGGCGGTGATCGGCAAGATCCTGCGCGGCCCTGATCCGCCGGATGGGCTGGTCCTGCCGGGCGAGATTTCGGGTCTTGCCGCCATGGCTGCGATCCATGATGCGGGGCTGTGGCCGGGGCAGGATGTGCATCTGGCGGTGAAACAGACTTCGGGCGTTTTTGACATGATCCGCCCGCGAATCAGCAGCTTTTACGAAGATCTGGTCGAGACAGGCTATCTGATGGCAGGTTTCCTTTTGCGCCGCATCGAGGGCGAAGAGCCCGAAAAGTTGCGCCATGTCCAGTCGGTACGCGTTGAAAGGCAGATGGCCCCGCTGCCCCAGAACGGCGGGCCGGCGCTGCCCTGACCCAGATCCTGTTTGTCCCATGCGCCCGGCCTGCTAGGCTGGATCAAAGGCGTCCCCAGGGCGGAGGGAGGACCCGCCATGACCAGAGCCCGCATGCTTTACGCCGTGATTGCGCTCGCGCTTCTGGCGCTGGCGGGGTTTGGTGTCTGGATGGCCAGCCTGCCCGGCACCCCATCCGCGCTGACCGCCACGCCGGTGCCACAGGCCGAGGTCGACGCGCTGCTGACGACGCTAGAGCCCCGTCGCGCCCGGCCCGTCATCGCCGTACCGGGGCTGAATGCAGGGACCGAGACTACCGATTACCTGCTGCCTGCAAGCATCCTGCGCCGCGCCGATGTGGCTGAGGTTCGCCTGCTTGCCGCCGCCCCCGGTCCGGTACAGCTATATCCGGCGTTGCGGGTTCAACCGGACGCGACCTTTGCCGGGTTTGACGCCGCATATCCTGGCGGTGCGGATTATGTGATCGTCCCTGCCATGCGTGTTGATGACGACCCCGCAATTCTGGACTGGCTGCGCCAACAGGCCAGAAAGGGGGCGACAATCATCGGCGTCTGTGCGGGGGCCAAGGTGGTTGCGGCGGCGGGTCTGCTGAATGGTCGAAGGGCCACTACGCATTGGTATTATCTGGACACGCTGTTGTCGCGCAGCCCGACCATTCAATATGTGCCGGATCGCAGGATGGTTGCTGATCGGGGCGTGGTGACGACGACCGGAATTACTGCCTCGGTGCCGACGGCGCTGGCCATGGTGCAGGCGATTGCCGGTCCCGGGCGGGCCGATGCCTTAGCGCGCGAGCTTGGTGTGCTGCCGTGGGACGCCCGCCATGCAAGCGGCGCGTTTCAACTGACCCGGCCTTTTGCCACAACGGTTCTGAAAAACCGCCTGTCCCTGTGGCGGCGGGAAAGCCTTGGGCTGCGGCTGACCCCGGGTATGGATGAGCTGGCCTTGGCGTTTGCCGCCGATATCTGGTCGCGCACATATCTGTCGCGCGTCCAAAGCTATGCAAAGACCACCGATCCGGTGCCGACCCGGGGTGGTATCCGGGTCATTCCCGATCTTGCCGCCCCTGACTGGCCGCAACAGAGCCGCATCACCTTGCCAAAGGGACCGCCCCTGCAAGCACTTGACCGGGCACTGGAGGCGGTTCTGGCGCGTTATGACAAAGCGACCGCCGACATTGTCGCCATGCAGCTGGAATATCCCCGATGGGACAGTGACCTGCTTAGCCGTTAAACGAAAGGAAGAACCGATGCCCAGCACCATCCGCCTGCACCGTGTGATCGCGGCCAGCCCCGACAAGATCTATCGCGCCTTTACCGAGCCGGATGCCATCGCAAGCTGGCTGCCGCCCTATGGTTTTCTTTGCACCGTGCATGAACTGGATGCACGGGTCGGCGGGCGGCACCGGATGTCGTTTCGCAACTTTACCACCGGTCAAAGCCATTCCTTTGGCGGCACCTATCTTGAACTCGTTCCGGGCGAGAGACTGGTCTATACTGACGGTTTCGACGACCCGGCCATGCCGGGGGAAATGCGGGTAACGGTGGTGCTGACGCCGGTCACCGTCGGGACCGAGATGCATGTGGAACAAGACGGTGTTCCCGACCTGATCCCTGCCGAAGCCTGTTATCTGGGCTGGCAGGATTCGCTGCACAAGCTCAAGCGGCTGGTCGAGCCAGAGATCAACCAGTAACAGGCGGGATGGCGACCGCCGTAAAGCGGCCGCCCCTGGTTGCGCCGGTCAGCCGATCTTGCCGCCGCCCTGTTTGCTGATGGCGACAACTGCCGGGCGGACCGGCATGTCATCGCGGAAATCCGGCCAGCGGGTCGAGAGGTCCTCGTAATAGGACGGGCGGCCGTGACCCTCCCAATCCTCGCCGCCGTCGCCGGGGTGCTGGACCGCGACAAAGAAGGTCGTCAGATCGGGCGTCGGGCAGGGGCCGCAAAGCTCGGCCCCGACGGGCACGCGATAGAACAGCCGCGAGGTGCCGCGCGCCGGTCCGTCAACATCCACCGCCCACAGACCGTCGGTGCGCCCGGTGTCCGAGGGCGAGTTGCCATCGGTGGAAACCCACAGCCGCCCCTCGGCATCGACGGCGCAGTTGTCGGGCATGCCGAACCAGCCGTTTTCGGTCGTCGCGGTCGAGAAGGTGGCGCCGACCTCGGCAATCGAAGGGTCGCCGCATTTCACCACGATCTCCCACCGACCCTTGGTCGCAGCCAGATCGCCGCCATCCTCGATGATCTCGATGATATGGCCAAAGGCATTCTCGGCGCGGGGGTTGGCGGCGTTTACCTCTTTGCGCTTGGTGTTGTTGGTCAGCATGACATAGGCGCGACCGGTTTCGGGATTGGGCTGGATATCCTCGGGGCGGTCCATCGGGGTTGCGCCCAGCAGGTCGGCGGCACGGCGGGTCTCGATCAGCACATCGGCCTGGCTTTCAAAGCCGTTCCCGGCGGTCAACGGCCCCTCACCATAGGTCAGAGGCAGCCACTCAAGCGAGCCATCCTCGTGGAAACGGGCGACATACAGCGTGCCCTCATCCAGCAGGTCCATATTGGCGGCGCGGTCATCGGGGTTATAGCGGCCGCTGGTCACGAACTTGTAGACATAGTCGAATCGCTCATCATCGCCGAGATAGAAGACAACGCGCCCATCAGGGGCCAGCGCGCTTTCCGCCCCCTCGTGCTTGAAACGGCCAAGCGCCGTGCGTTTCCTGGGCACCGAATTCGGGTCCATCACATCGACTTCGACGATCCAGCCAAAGCGGTTGGGCTCGTTTGGTTCTTTCGAGATGTCGAAACGGTCATGGAACTTGCCCCAGGCATAGCTTTCCTCGGGGATGCCCATACGTTCATAGTTGCGGGCCTCGGCGTGACCTTCGGGCAGGGCACCCATGAAGTAGCCGTGGATGTTCTCTTCGGCCATGATGTAGGTGCCCCAGGGCGTGACACCGCCGGCACAGTTGTTGATCGTGCCAAGCACCTTGGTGCCGGTCGGATCAGCAACGGTCTGCAGGCGTGAATGGCCGGCGGCGGGGCCACTGATCTGCATCGGAGTCTTGGCGGTGATGCGGCGGTTCAGCGCGCCTTCCAGCACCGGCTGCCATTTGCCGTCCACGCGGCGGATCTCGATAATGGTGCCGCCATGGGCTGCCATTTCGATATTCACCCGATCCTCGGTGGCATCGGCAACCGAGATCTCGCCATCCTTGAGGGTGACGATACCGGGGAACATCAGATGTTCATTGGTGTATTCGTGGTTGACGACCAACAGGCCGCGGTCATCGGCACCCTCAAGCGGGATGAAGCCGACGAAGTCGTTGTTATAGCCGAACTGGCGTTCCTGCGCTGCCTCGGACTGGTTCTTGGGATCGAATTCGGGCGCATCGGCAAAAACCTTGTCGCCCCAGCGCAGCAGGACATCGGCGTCATAGCCCTGGGCAACGTGGTGATTGGCATCGACTCCGGCATCGACCTCGGGGAAGTCAAAGGCCGAGCCTTCGACCGTGCCTTCGGCGCGCGCCTCATCGGCGGCCAGCAGGGCCAGGGGGCTTACGGTCGCCGAAATGGCCGTGGCGGCAAGCGAGCCACGCAGAAAGCCGCGACGCGAAAAGCGGGCTGCGATGATCTCGCCCATGGTCGGGTTGGCGGTGGGGTTATGGCCGGGGCCGTCGGCTTCCTCCAGCTGGCTGGTGCGGAATAGGTGACGGGAAGGCTTTTGCTCGGTCATCAGACGCTCCTGGCTGCTTGGGCGGCCCAAAGGGCGGGGCCGCTTTCGGCGCCCCCTTTAGCCCGCCAGCATGACCGAAAGGTGACAGTGCCACGTTTCAGCAGAACCGTCAGCCACCGGGCGTCACGCCGCCGGGGTCACCGGATCGGCGCGGCTGACCGACAGGATCGTCATTTCGCGCGTCTCGCCCGCGCGGGTATCCCACGAGAACTGCGCGCCCGCCTTCAGCCCGATCAGCGCGACGCCAATCGGGGTCAGGACCGAGGCACGCCCCTGGGCGATATCGGCATCCTCGGGCCAGGTCAGGACAACGGTCTGATCGCGGCCCATGGTTTCATCGCGAAAGGTAACACTGCTGCCGATTGCCGCCACATCCTCGGGCAGGCGCTCAAGCGGCAGGACCTTGGCACGCGACAGCTCGGTCAGCAGCCGGTCGGCGAGGTCCGGGTTGCGCGCCATTGCGGCCTCGGCCAGCCGCTCGAGCCGCTCCAGCGTTTCGCTGGCGATGATAACCGGCGGGTGAGAGGTTCTGGTCATGTTTCGTCCTCGATTGATTGTCATGCACAGCGATCGCCCGGTCATGGCCGGCCGAAGATCAGGATGGGTGGGATCGGAAAGCCCCCGGGGCGAGAGATCAGCGCAAACGCCGCTCTGCCGGGGGCAGAGAGCGGAATAGCAGCACACCGGCGTAATACCGGGCCTGAGATGACGGCGCGCAGAACAACATCATTCCAGCCTATCCATGAAAATCCGCAGAGTCGAGACCGTCCCGTCCATGTGGATGGCCGGGATGCCCCTTGTTGCGCCGCCTGCCGGCAGCAAAATGCCGATAACGCTAACAAGAATGGCAGCCCCCGGCCGATATACGTTCAACCAGTTGAAAAAACGTTTATATTGCTGCTGGATACTGCCCGACCGACTCGCCCACCCCCCGGAGCATCATGCATTCGTCCCAAATCGCCCGCCGCACTCTTTTGCAGGCCGCTCTAGGAGGCGGCGCCTTCTTTCTATTGCCACAGCTCGCCCGTGCGGCCGATGGGGCCGACGGCGGTGAGCCCGTCCCTTTTTCGTTTGAGTGGCTGACCGGGCAGGCGCGCGAGCTTGCCGAACACGACTATCAGCCTCCGGTGGTCGAAGAGGCGGATATCCTTGAAGAGGTCGATTACGACCGCCACAACGAGATCCGCTTTCGCAAAGAGCGGGCGTTGTGGGGCGACAAGCCCAGCCCTTCGCAGGTGCGTTTTTTCTTTCCCGGCCGCTATTTCAAACAGCCCGTCCGCCTTCATACGGTCGAGGACGGTATGGCCCGCGAAATCCCCTTCTCGGTCGATTTCTTTGACATCCCCGAGGACAACCCCGCCAGGCGACTGGTCCGTACCGAAGGGTTTGCCGGGTTCAGCGCCATGGACGCCAAGACCGGGATCGACTGGATGGCGTTCCTTGGCGCGTCCTATTGGCGAACCTCGGGCTATAGCGGGCAATTCGGCCTTTCGGCGCGGGGGCTGGCGATCGACACCGCTATTGCCGGCGGCCCCGAGGAATTTCCCATGTTTACCCAGTTCTGGCTTGAGCCCGAGAACGAAAACGGCCTGACCGCCTATGCGCTGCTTGACAGTCCGCGTGCCACCGGGGCCTATCGCATCGTTTCGCGCCGGGGCGACGGGGTGGTGCAGGACGTGACCGCCCGCATCTTTATGCGCGACACGGTTGAACGTCTGGGCCTTGCGCCGCTGACCTCGATGTTCTGGTTTGCCAAGAATACCCCCCATGTCTCGCCCGACTGGCGGCCAGAGGTACATGATTCAGACGGGCTGGAAATTCTGACGGGCAGCGGAGAGCGCATCTGGCGGCCGTTGAACAACCCGCCCCATACGATGGTGAACACGTTCAGCGCGCCCTCGGTCAAAGGGTTTGGCCTGATGCAGCGCGAAAGGGATTTTGAGCAATATCAGGATGATGGCGTATTCTACGACCGTCGCGCCGGCGCCTGGGTCGTCCCGGGGCAGGATTGGGGTCAGGGCACCGTCACCTTGGTCGAGATCAGCACCGATGATGAGATTCACGACAATATCGTCGCCTTCTGGCAGCCCGCCGGGGCGGTCAAACCGGGCGACAGTCATGAGCTTAGTTATACCCTGTCCTGGCTCAAGGACAGCCCGCTGACCGGCAGCACCGGCCAGTTCACCGCCGTCCGACTGGGCGCGGGGGGCGTGCCGGGACAACCGCGCCCGCAGGATACGGTTAAAATTGTCTGCGATTTTACTCCTCATGACCTTGGGGCGGGCGACAAGCCCTATTTCAACATCACCAGTTCGCGCGGGGTGGTTTCGAATGATGCGGTCTATCCCATCGTTGGCCAGTCGGCCTGGCGGGCCATGTTCGATCTGGGCTTTGGCGGCCCGGAAGAGCTGGTCGGGCGCGACGATAGCCCCATCGACCTGCGCGCCTTTGTAGCCAAGGGGGATGAGGCGGTGACCGAGACTTTGCTGTTGCAGCTATTCCCCACGCAACTGCGCGCCATGCTGGCCCGCAAGCCGTAACGCACAGAGTCGGCCCCCGGATTCGCGGTCAATCCTGTGAGCCGGCCTTTCCTTTCGCGTTGCAGAAGAAATTTCCCGTAGAGTTTGCGATGCGGGAATAATTAAGTCGTGCGGAAGGAAATTTAAAACGACCAATTTCATCGTTTTTTAATCCTTTTCGGGTTAGCCTGCATGCAGACGAAAGCAGCAGGAGGTTGCGGCCGTGTATATGAAGATCACCGAGCGTGCCCCGTCGCGTCGAATTTCCGATGTCCTCGAATTCGACCTCGGCCCCCGCATGGGTTTCGAGCACCATTCGCCCGTTGTGGATGAGCTTGCGGGCCATCACGGCGTTCTGGCGCAGCTGAGAAAGCTTGGCAGCCGTCTGCTGACCCGGGACCGGGGTGATGTGCGACCGCGCCACCGGCCGTCGGCCGCGGCCCTGCTTTCGCCCGCCGACCCCGGGGTTTTCAGCCTTTGGGAGCGCCGGGCCGTTGCTGCCTTTGCCTCAATCCTGACCGGAAACGTCCATCAGGCAAAATATGTTGGTCTGTTGGCCGACAGCCATAATGACACGGGCGAGCGCGTCGGTGATCTGAGCCAGGCGGTTCTGGCCGAGGCGCATCGCCTTGCCAGTACTATGCCGCTTGACCGTTACCGGGTCGGGGATCGTCTGCGCGAAAGGCTGAATGACCGTGTCGCGGCAGCGCTGGAACATGTCTGGCAGATTCTCCACGGTCTTTCTGGCACCGGGGCAAGTCGCCAGTGCCTGTCTCGTGCCGGCTGGAGCGAGGATGACATTGTTTCGCTGGAACATGTCGTCAGCCTTTTTTCACCGATGAGCGTGATCCGGCACTGATCTGCCCAACAGAAACCCGGGCTAAACAGGCAGAGCTGAAAGGCCCGGTGCGGCACCCGCACGACGGGTGCTGCAAAAGGGCGGCCGAGGGATAGAACGAACTGCCTGGCGGCTGCGCCGGGCCTGGAGATGCAGCGCGACCCTGCTTGCCGTATCCGCCCGGCGCGGGCTTGCAGGTTTTGTAACCGTGCAGCCTGCCTCGGCCTTTGGCCCTAAGGTCAGGCCCCGTAAACGCGGCTGATGAGCGTGCTATGCTGTGATTCACGTTTCCACCTCAGGGAGGGATCATACTGGTTGACCGATGAGCAGATGGAGCGTCTGCGACAGTTTTTTCCAAAGTCACGAGGCAGGTCTCGCTTTGACGACTGACGCGTGCTGAGCGGTATGATCTTTATTCAGCGCAACGGGTTGATGCGGAAACACGCACCTGCCGCCTCTGGTCCCGCGAAGACGCTCTACAACCGCTGGAAGTGCTGGAGCCGAATGGGAGTGTTCGCTACCAGCATGACCGAACTGGCGGGCAGGCGCAGGAAACCGATATGATGATGATCGATGCGACACATCTGAAAACGCACCGGACGGCGTTGAGCCTGGCGCTCCAAAAGAGGGACGCGGACGGCTGATCGGGCGCTCCCAGGGCTGGCTGAACTCGAAGTTGCATGTTCTGGCCGATGCCAAGGGTCGCGCGATCAGGCTGTTTCTGTCGGCAGACCAGACCCCGGACTACATCGGTGCGCGGGCGCTGCTCTCGCAGGCGGCCTCATTGCTGGCTGACCGGGAATATGACGCCGCATGGTTCCGTAACGAACTGATCGGAATAGGCATTTCACCCTGCATCCCGCCCCGGAAAGCCCGGAATGTTCCGATCCCACACAACGCCGACCTCTGCCGCCAACGCCACAAGGTCGAGAACATGTTCGCCAGGTTGAAGGGCTGGCGTCGGATCGCAACCCGCTACGATCGCTGCCCCATCCTGTCTCTCTCCGCCTTCGCCCTGGCAGCTACCGTCATTTGCTGGTTATGAGTCCTGACCGTAGGTGTTTGATCCCACAGTTTGATGGTGCGATCTTTTCTTTGGAATGGAAGGATGCCCTATGGGACAAATTCGCCATGGCAGCGCCACGATCACGCACGCTGTCCGAACAACAATACAACAATACAGCGATCGCAAGCTTCGTTCGCGCAGTTGGGCCGCGAACTGGGGATTAACCCCAAGACCGTCGCGAAGTGGCGCAAGCGCGCGACGGCCGAAGACATGAAGACAGGGCCGGCAGAGCTCCGTTCGACAGCTTTGTCCGAGGCCGGGGAGGCGATGACCGTTGCGTTCAGACGTCATACACTTCTGCCCTTAGACGATTGTCTCTACGCTCTGCAACCTTCGATCCCCCACCTGACGCCATCAGCTGTCTGCAGCGACATGGCATCTCGCGCTTGCCTGATATGGAGAGTGACAAGCCGAAGCGGTCGGAATTCAAACGCTACCCGATCGGCTTCTTCCACATCGACATAGCTGAGGTGCAGACAGCTGAAGGTAAGCAATATTTGTTCGTCGGCATCGACCGCACGAGCAAGTTCGCCGTGACCCAACTCGTCGATAGAGCCGACATGAAGACAGCCTGGGAATTCCTTCAGCATATGCTTGAAGCCGTGCCTTACCAGGTTCACACCGTTCTCACGGACAACGGAATCCAGTTCGCAGAGCAGCCGTGGAACCGGAACACCCTCTACTCCCGGCTGATGCGCTTCGACATGATCTGTGAGGCAAACGGGATTGAGCACCGGCTGACCAAGCCCAACCATCCCTGGACCAACGGCCAGGTCGAACGGATGAACCGCACGATCAAGGACGCCACCGTCAAACGCTTCCACTACGAAACCCACGACCAACTGCGAACGCACCTCGCAGACTTCATGGCGGCCTACAACTTCGCACGAAGGCTAAAGATCCCCGGCGGTCTCACGCCTTACGAATACATCTGCGCGATCTCGACATCAGAGCCCGACAGATTCATCCTGAACCCGGTCCATCAGATACCGGGACTGAGCAACTAGGTGCTGCCGCTAATGATGTGCAATTCCGCGCCATCTGGTGGCTTGGGGCTGTGATCCTACAGTGGATATTGGCCGGGCTGGGTTTCCACGGTGATCCAGCGCAGCTCGGTGAATTCGGCAATACCCGCCTTGCCTCCAAAGCGGCCATAACCGGAACTGGCGGTCCCGCCGAAGGGCATCTGTGCCTCGTCATGCACGGTCGGGCCGTTGATGTGGCAAATGCCTGACCTGATCTGGCGTGCCACCGTCAGCCCGCGCGCCATGTCGCGGGTAAATATTGCTGCTGACAGCCCGTATTCCCCGTGGTTGGCAAGGCGGATCATGTCCTCTTCGTCACGGGCGCGGAAAATGGCGACCACTGGACCAAAGCTCTCTTCGTTGGCGATGCGCATATCGGTCGTGACGTGATCGACCACCTGCGCCGGCATCAGCACACCCTCGGCCGTTCCGGCAGAATGCAGGGTTGCGCCTTTCTGGCGGGCGTCCTCGATCAGAGCCGTGACTTTGGTGACGGTCTGGACATCGACCACTGCGCCCAGAGGGGCCTTGCCCTCGCGAGGATCTCCGGCCTTCAGTGCAGCAGCACGGGCGATAAACCGTGCAACGAAATCCTCGGCAACCCCGGGGGCAAGGATGATACGTTCGGTCGACATGCAGATCTGGCCCTGATTGAAAAAGGCACCAAAGATCGCGGCATTCACCGCCTCTTCCAGATCGGCGTCGTGCAGCACCATAAACGGGGCCTTGCCGCCCAATTCAAGCAGGCAGGGTTTAAGCTGCCGTGCTGCGCGTTCGGCAATGATGCGGCCGACCTTGGTCGATCCGGTAAAGTTGATCCGCCGCACCGCAGGATGATCGATCAGCGTTCCGACGATATCGGCTGCGTCCTCGGGGGCGTTAGTGACAAGGCTGACAAGGCCGCGGGGCACCCCGCCTTCCTCAAGGGCCTCGACGATCAGCGAATGGGTGCGCGGGCAGGTCTCGGACGCTTTGAAGACCACGGCATTTCCGCAGGCCAGAGGGGTCGCCAGAGCCCGGACACCCAGGATCACCGGCGCATTCCAGGGTGCGATGCCAAGCACCACCCCGACCGGCTCACGGCTGGCCATGGCAAGACAGCCCGGCTTGTCTGACGGGATGACCTCGCCCGCGACCTGCGTGGTCAGCGCTGCCGCTTCGCGCAGGATCGAGGCAGCCAGCATGGTGTTGAAACGTGCCCAGGGTTCGGTCGCACCGATCTCGTCAGCCATGGCGGCGACGAAAGCATCGGCGCGGGCGGCAAGCGCATCGGCCGCACCAAGCAACGCTGCGCGCCGGGCGTTGGGGCCAAGTGCGGCCCAGGTGGGAAAGGCTGCGGCGGCCGCGTCAGCCGCCGCGATTGCATCGGCCGGGCTTGCGGCGGCGGCTTCGCTGGCAATCGCGCCGGTGACCGGGTTGCGGCGGTGAAAGCTGCGCCCGTCGCTGGCAGGGCGTGCCTTTCCACCGATCTTCATGCTGACGAAACCCATGCTCTCCTCCTGTCGCGCGGGGTCGAATCGGGGCTGTGGGGCCCGCGACCGGGCCATAGCATCATTCCCGTGAGGGCAGGGCAATGTGGTCGGTCTAATGCCCGCCGCCACCGCCGCCGCCGCCGGACGCGGGGCGTTCGACAAATATCAAAAGCAGCGCGAGAGAGGCGAAAAGAGCGGTCAGCAGCACAAAGATATCGGCCAGCGACATAAGCATTGATTGCAGACGCGCCATCTGGGTCAGTGTCGCCAGCGCCGCGGTATCGGCTGCCTCGCCAAGGCTGGAATAAACCTGTTCCAGCATCCGCATCGTCTCTTGCGCGGCATGGTTGGTGCCGCTGACGCTTTCGGCGATGCGGGCATAATGCAGATCCTCGCGGTTGCGCAGCACGGTGTTGATAAGCGCCAGCCCGACCGCGCCGCCAAGGTTGCGCGTCAGGTTGAACAGGCCCGAGGCGTTCTTGACTTTTTCAGGTGGCAGCATCCCCAGTGCGATGTTCGATACCGGCACCATGCAGAGCATCAGCGAGACACCGCGCAGGATCTGAGGCAGGAAGATTTCCCAATAGTCCCAATCCTCGGTCAGCCCGGTCATCATCCAGCAGCTAAAGGCAAAGATCCCGAACCCGATACCCATCATCAGCCGGGGGTCGACGCTTTGCGACAGCCGTCCGGCGATAGGGGCGGTCAGAAACATCGACACGCCCGACACCATCATCGCTTCGCCGATCTGTAGCGAATTATAGCCGCGTACCCCCGACAGATAGAGCGGAAAGATATAGATCAGCCCATAAAGCCCGATCCCAAGGCCAAAGGAAAACAGCGAGCCCATGGCAAAGTTGCGGTCGGCAAAGGCGTCGAGCCGCACGATAGGTTCTTGGGCCGTGAATGCGCGCCAGAAGAAAAGAAAACCGCCAACCGCCATCACTGCGGTCATGGCGACGATGAGTTCGTCGGCGAACCAGTCGTCTGCCGCGCCTTCTTCCAGCACATATTCCATTGCGCCAAGAAACAGCGCAAGGCCCAGAAAACCCCACCAGTCAAAGCGGCGCAGCAGGCTCATGTCCGGCTTGTCAAAGTCGATCATCAGAAAAGCCGCGCTGGTGACGATGATGCCGGGAATGACGTTGATGAAAAACAACCAGTGCCAGCTAAGGTATTCCGTCAGATAGCCGCCAAGCGTCGGCCCGATCGTTGGGGCTAGCGTCGCCACCAGCCCGATCATGGGCGAGACGATATGCATCTTTGATCGCGGAAAGATCGTGAAGGCGCAGGCAAAGACCGTGGGGATCATTGCCCCGCCGATGAAACCCTGAAGCGCGCGCCAGATGATCATCTCGGTCATCGAGTTTGACAGGCCGCACATCAGGCTCATCAATGTAAAGCCGCCCGCCGAGATGGTGAACAGCCAGCGCGTCGACAGCATCCGCGACAGATAGCCTGACAGCGGAATCATGATGACCTCGGCGATCAGATACGAGGTCTGGATCCACGGGATCTCATCGCTTGATGCCGCAAGCCCGGCCTGAATTTCAGAAAGCGAGGCCGAGACGATCTGGATGTCCAGAATCGCCATGAACATGCCCAGCACCATCAGCAGAAAGGTGATGAGGCGGCGTGGGTCGATCCGGTCCTCATCCACCGCGGCAGTCATTACGACGGGCGCGGCGGTCACTTCGGCGGTGCCGTTGGCAGCCATGGTCTAGCCCCTGTTGTGGCTGTCGGGCAGGGCGGCGTCCTTGGCCGCAGCTTCGGGCGCGGCAGAGGTGGCGGCGATATCCGGAGCGGCTTCTTCGGGCGTGGTCGTGGGCGGCATCAGCTGCTGACTGGCACCGGTGCGGGTGTCGATCTCGGCAATGACCGACAAGCCGGGGCGCAGGGGCAGGCGAGCGCGGTCCTGTGCGTCGATCTGGATCCGTACCGGAACGCGCTGCACGACCTTGGTGAAATTGCCCGTGGCATTCGACGAGGGCAATATGCTGAACACCTGTCCCGTACCGGCGGCAAGGCTGTCCACCGTGCCATGCAGAACCTCTTTGGGCCAGGCGTCAACTCGGATCGAAACCTTGGCGCCGGGATGGATATCGGCGATCTGGGTTTCCTTGAAATTGGCATCCACATAGACCTCCTGCACCGGCACCAGCGTCCCGATCGGGCTGCCCGGGCCGACGTATGAGCCGACCTCGACCCGCCGTTCGGTCAGGATGCCATCAAAAGGGGCGCGGATCTGTGTAAAGTCCAGATCGCGCTGCGCCTTGCTCAGATCCGTGCGGGCCGATTGCACCTCAAGCCGGGCGGTGTCCAGCCGGGCCTTGAACAACACCAGCTCGGCCTCGGCCTGGGCCAGCGCGCCGCGTGCGCTTTCAACCTGCGCGGCCGAGGATTTCGCGTTCGCCTCGGCTGCATCCAATGCGGCCTGAGTGCCGGCGGAAGTGGTCTTTAGCTCGCGCGCCCGGCGATAGGCCCGTTGTGCGCCGTCGCTGGTTGCCTCGGCGGCGGTCACTGCGGCGTGGGCCTGGCGGATTGCGGCCTCTCCGGCGGTGATCTGCGCCTCAAGCTGACGCACGTTGCTTTCGGCGACGGCCAGGCCGTTGCGGCTGCTTTCCAGCGCCAGTTCATAATCCTCGGGGTCGATGCGGGCGATGACCTCACCCTTGCGGACGGGCGCGTTGGCCGCGACAAGGATCTCGGCGATATAGCCACTTTCGCGCGCCTGCAGCGTCACCAGATCGGCTTGCAGATAGGCGTCGTCGGTTTTTTCGTGAAAGCGGCCAGAGGTGAACCATTGCCAGCCCTCGTAACCGACCACCGCCAGCAGGATAAATGCCAGCACGCCAAGGATGCGTTTGGCCTTGCCGGGTTTTTTCGCCGCCGGCTGTGCCCCGGGCGAGGGGCCGGTTGCCGCAGACGAATCTTCGTGCGTCGAAGCCATGGTATATCGCGCCTTTCCGATAGTGACCGCTGCCAGCAGATCGAAGAGCCAGCCCCGGTGGAGGAGGGGGGATTCGAGTCGCGGTCAGGCTGCTTATAGTATTGACCGAACCGTTCGGTCAATATACATATTAAGGGACCCTGCGGGATAGGGAATGACTTTTCCTGACGGGGTGGCATATCCTGCCGCACGACATCCGCAGCGTGCAGGAAAAGGAGGCAGGTTTGAACCAACCCGGCGGCAAGACGGCATCTGACAAGGGTGATCAGGGTGATCCCTGCGACCTGACGATGCAGCCCGAGGACAATCCCAAACGCCGCCAGATCCTTGATGGCGCGCGGCGGATGTTCCTGACGCATGGGTTCGAGGCCGCCTCGGTACAGGATATCGCCAAGGCGGCGGGGGTGTCGAAGGGTACGCTCTATGTGTATTTCGACAGCAAAGAGGCGATGTTTCAGGCGCTGGTCTCGACCGAATGCGGTCGCCTGCAACAGACCATCCGCCAGATCGGATCGGGTACGGAGGATGTCGGGCATGAGCTGTGCCAGATCGCCCGACGCATGATCGGCACGCTGCTACAGCGTGAGGTGCTGGCCGCGATGCGCATGATGATCGGCGCGGGTGAGAAATTCCCCGAACTGGCTCGGCTGATCTATCAGGCCGGGCCCACCCGCTCGATCAAGGCTTTGGCAGAGTATTTTGAGCGCCGCGTGGCCCAGGGCGATCTGGTGATGAGCGACTGCCTTGAGGCGGGGGCCGAATTCGTCGACCTGTTGCTGGGCGGTTTGCAGCGCCGCGCGCTTTTGATGATGCCTCCGCTGAGTGATGAAGAGATTGAGGCCTTTATCCGCCGCCGCGTCGCACGTTTTCTGGCCGTCTATGCCCCCGGTCCGGTGGCGGGCTGACGGCGCCTTTTCTGCGTCAATTGGCCCAAGCGCGGCAGGGCCGCGGTGATGGCTATACTGGCGGTGAGTGACAACACCGGGCATGGCCGTCCAGCCCCTCTGGCCCCTCCGGCACTTTCGGGGGGCGTCCTGCCAGGCGGCTCTCAGCAAGATCGGAGGACTGACATGGCCGAGGAACGGGATTGCGTGATTGCGGGCGGCGGACCGGCGGGGATGATGGCGGGGCTGCTGTTGGCGCGGGCGGGTGCCCGCGTCACGGTCCTGGAGCGGCATCCCGATTTCCTGCATGATTTTCGCGGCGACACCATCCATCCAGCCACCCTGCAACTGATGGCCGAACTGGGCTGGCTGGACGAATTCCTGCGCCTGCCGCATCAAAAGGCGCCCGACCTGCATGCTGAGATCGCGGGCCAGCAGGTCACCATCGCCGATTTCAGCCGCCTGCCGCTCGACTGTCGCTATATCGTCTTTATGCCGCAATGGGATTTCCTGAATTTTCTGGCGGAAAAGGCGCAGGAGCTGCCGGATTTTTCGCTGCGTATGGGCCATGGCGTCAGCGGCCTTTTACGCGAAAACGGGCGCATCCACGGCGTGATCTGGCAGGACACAAGCGGCGCGAAAGGCGAGATCCGCGCGCCGCTGGTCATTGGTGCGGACGGTCGGCATTCGGTGGTGCGTACCAAGGCAGGGCTGGAGGTTCAGGACTTTGGCTCAGCGGTTGATGTGCTGTGGCTGCGGCTGACGCGCCTGCCCGACGATCCGGTCCCTGCGATGAGCCATGCCGGCCCGCAGCAAGGGCTGGTGCTGATCGACCGCGGCGATTTCTGGCAATGCGGCTATGTCATCCGCAAGGGCAGTTTCGATGACCTCAAGGCGCGCGGCCTGCCCGCATTTCGCGCCGCGCTGGCTGCGCTGGCGCCCCTGCCGGCCGGGCGGTTTGACGAAATACAGGGCTGGGATCAGGTGCACCTGCTTTCGATCCGCATGGACCGGCTGAAACGCTGGTGGGCGCCGGGGGTGTTGTGCATCGGCGATGCGGCACATGCCATGTCGCCGGTCGGGGGGTTCGGCGTCAACCTTGCCATTCAGGACGCGGTGGCGGTGGCAAATATCCTTGCCCGCCCTTTGCGCGAGGGGCGGTTGCAGGATGCCGATCTGGCCCGGGTCGAGGCCCGCCGCCGTTTCCCGACCAAGGCCACGCAGGGATTGCAGCGCATGATGCGTCGCAAGCGTAACGAAAAGGGCGAGGCCGCGCCGCGCCCGCCGGGCTTTATCCGTGCAATCGCCCGCTTTCCGCTGCTTGCCCATGCCATGGGCCGGCTGATCGGCATGGGGTTCCGGCCCGAACATGTAAAAGAGGTGCCAGGCCATGGCGTGGACTGACGCCGGGTGGCGCGAGGTCGGCCATGCCCGGGCCTGAGCGCCATTCTGCCGTGATGCGGGCGCTGTTTCTTGCGCTTGGCCTTGGCTTTACCGGTCTGGGCTTTGTCGGGATATTTCTGCCGCTGCTGCCGACGGTGCCCTTTCTGATCCTTGCCGCCGCCTGCTTTGCCCGCTCGTCCGAGCGGCTGGAGAACTGGCTGCTTTCACATCCGCAATTCGGCCCGCTGCTTTCGGACTGGCGTGAGCGCGGGGCGATCCCGATGCGGGCCAAATGGGCGGCGCTTATCGGGACGCTGACAGGCTTTGGGCTGTTTTTATTCTTCAGCCACCCGGGCTGGCCGCTGGTACTGGCGGTGGCCGGGCTGATGGGGCTGGGGCTCGGCTATATCTTTACCCGCCCTTCGGCATAAGGAATTCGGCAAGGCAACAGAGGTCCGCGCCTTGCCGCGATATCTTAGCGCGCAAAGCCGCTGATCTGGGGCAGCCAGGTTGAAAGCGCAGGCACAAAGGTCAGGATCAGCAATGATGCCAGCGCCGCAAGAAAGAACGGCGGCAATTCGCGGATCAGCGCCGAGGGTTTTTGCCGTGTCGCCGAGGCGACGACAAAAATCAGCCCTCCGACCGGGGGCGTCATCAGCCCGAAGGTCAGGTTGACGATGACGATGATGGCGAAATGGTCTGCTGCGATGCCAAGGTTATGCGCGATGGGCGCAAGAATCGGCACAAGGATCATCACCCCGGGCAGCGGGTCCATGAACATGCCAAACACCAGCAGCAGCAGGTTCACCATCAGCAGAAACGCTATGGGTGACAGGTCCATGGCGATGACCGCGTCAGCCATGGCCTGCGGCACGCCCTCGATGATCAGCACCCAGGCAAAGGCACGTGCGGCAGCCAGGATCATCAGCACCGCGACCGACATGATAGCCGAGCGCAGGAAAGCCCCCCAAAGATCGCTTAGCGTAAAGCCGCGATAGATAAAGGCGCTGGTCAGGATCGCGTAGAAAACTGCGACGACCGAGGCTTCGGTCGGGGTAAAGACCCCGCCGCGAATGCCGCCGACGATCAGCACGATCAACAAAAGCGCGGGCAGCGCAGCACCGGTGTTGCGCAGCATATCGCCCAGCGGCGGGCGCGGCTCTCCGCTGCGATAGTTGCGTTTGCGGCTGATCCACCAGTTCACGGCGGCCAAAAGGCCGGCGATCAGGATGCCGGGCAGGATGCCTGCCATGAACAGCGAGCCGACCGAGGTATTGCGATCCTGCAGCGCATAGATGATCATGGTGATCGAGGGCGGAATGATCGGGTCGATGACCGCGACCGAGATGGTCAGCGCCCCGGCATAGGCTTTGGAATAGCCGCTGCGCTCCATCATCCGTGCCATCATTGCGCCGGGGCCGGCAGCCGAGGCCAGCGCCGAGCCCGAGATCCCGGCAAACAGCGTCCCGGTCAGGATATTGGCATAGCCAAGCCCGCCGCGCAGATGCCCGACGAATTGCGAGGCAAAACGCAGCAGCATGCGCGAGATCGCGCCCGTGGACATGATCTCGGCCGCGAGGATGAAAAAGGGCACAGCCAGCAGCGGAAAGCTGTCAAGACCGGTGAACATCTCTTTCACCACCACGACCAGCGGATAGCGGCCTGAAAGGCCGACCGCGGCAAAGGCAGCCATGGCCAGCGCAAAGGCGATGGGCACCCCCATGATCATCAGGATCAGAAATGCGACAATCAGAATCTCAACCAACTGGGGCCTCGTCAGATTGCTGCAGGCCCGCCCGCAGATATTGTGGTGCGACCAGCGCCAGATGCAGGATCATCAGCAGGAAACCGACGGGCATTGCGGCATAGATCCACTTCATCGGCACCTGCAGTGCCGCCGACCGCTGGATCGAGGTCCGGTTCATGTAGTCGATGCCGACCCAGACCATGAAGGCGAAAAAGCCGAACAGGATCAACAGGATCACGCCGCGCAGGACAAGCTGACCCCTGGCGGGCAGGGCGTCCTGTGCATTGGTGATGGCGGCGTGGGCGCCGTGGCGCAGCGCCAGCCCGCAGCCCAGAAAGGTCAGCCAGATCATCGAGTAACGCGCGACCTCATCGGCCCAGGTCAGCGAATTGCCGGTCAGGTAGCGACCGGCGACGTTCCAGCCAAGGATCCCCGCCATGGCGGCAAGTCCAAGAACCAGAACGGCACCGTTCAGCGCGACAAAGGCGTGTTCGATCCGGCGCATCGGTTATTCGACCGCCTGGATGCGGTCCATCAGCTCTTTGCCGAACTGGGTCTCATATTGCTTGTAAGGCCCGGCCAGCGCGTCGCGGAAGGCGGCTTTTTCTTCGGGCGACAGCTCGTTGATCTGCATGCCGGCCTGTTTCATCGCCTCGACGCCCGAGGCATCGACATCGTCCACATAGGCGCGCATCGCCGTCACCGCATCGCGAGCGGCCTTGTCAAAGGCGGCTTTCTGCGTGTCGTCGAGCCCGTTCCACAGCGAAGGCGAAACAAGGATGATCGTCGAGGAATAGACATGGCCGTCGAGGGTCAGGAACTTCTGCACCTCGTCAAGCTTGGCCGATACGATCACCGACAGCGGGTTTTCCTGCCCGTCGATGGCGCCTTGTTCAAGCGCGCCGATCACCTCGGGCCATGCCATCGGGGTAGGGGCGGCGCCAAGGGCGCGGAACGCCTCGATATGCACCGGGTTTTCCATGGTGCGGATCTTGAGCCCGCTCAGGTCGGCGGGTTTCTCGACCGGGCCGCGGTTGCTGGTGATATGGCGAAAGCCCTGCTCACCCCAGGCCAGCGCGTGCAGACCGGCGGCGTCGAACTTCGCCAGCATCTCCTGCCCGACCTCGCCGTCCAGAACCTTGCGGGCGTGATCTTTGTCCCGCAACAGGAAGGGGATGCCCAAAACGCCGACTTCGGGGACGAAATTGGTCAGCGTACCGTCCGAGGCGATGGTCATTTCGACAGTGCCAAGCTGCAGCCCTTCGAGAACCTCACGCTCACCGCCCAGACCCGATGAGGGGAAATGGCGGAAGGTGAACTGGTCGCCAAGGCTTTCCTTGAGCGAGGCTTCGAATGCCTTGGCACCCGCGCCGTAATGGCTGTCCTCGGCCAGAGCGTAACCGATCTTGATTTCCTGCGCGAACGACGGCGCGGCGACGGCAGCGCAAAGCAGCGCGGCGGCAAAGACGTGTTTCATGCTGGTTCCTTCCCGTTTCCGGGGGCGATTTAGCGCTACATGACGGGAATGTGCAATCCCGGCACCCGTCGTGGGGCCGGGTGAGAGAGCGGTCCCGCCCCTCAGGCAGGGCGGGATTGCGGCACGGTATCAGGGGTGCCTTCGAATGCGTTAGCGATTTCTGTCTCGCAGCAGCCATTGGCCAGCATTGCCGCCAGCAGGATGCGCGCCTGCCCCGGGCGCAGCACACGGGCGTGGATGGCTCCGGCGCGGCGCATGTCATGGCCGCCGCCCCCGCCGCCATAGATTGGCGAAAGCAGTCCTTCGGGCACGCGGCTTGAGACGACGACAACCGCGCCTTCGTTGCGGGCTCGCGCGATTGCCGCGACCAGTTCGGGCGTGGCATTGCCGGACCCCAGTGCCGCGATGACGATGCCGCGGGCGCCGGCTGCAAGGCTGGCCTCAAGCAGCAGCCCGTCGCTGCCGGGATGGGCGGCGATGATATCGACCCTCAGATCGCTGACAGGGGCGGGCAAGGGGTGCGAGATGGTTGCCCCTTCATCCGCCACCCGCCGAAAGGCGTCGGGTGCATCGGTCGAGAATTTGTAAAGCCCCCAGACCGGCATGACCTGACCGCCAAAGGCCAGGGCGACCCCCGGATCTGCCTGGGGTTGCAGTGCCGCCCGGACAGCATCAGTGAAATTCCGCGCGCCGTCCGAGCGTGGATGGTCAGATGCAAACTGCGCCCCGGTAAAGATCACCGGCTTTTGCGGGCCATGCTGCAACTGAACGAGGAGCGCGGTTTCCTCCATTGCGTCGGTGCCGTGCAGTGCGATGACCCCCGTGACCTGCGGATCGGCCAGTGCTGCCCCCACCGCATCGCTGATCCGCTGCATGTCGGCCAGCGTCAGACTGGCCGAGTCCTTGGCCAGCACCTCTTGCGCGCGCAGATCCACCGCCATCGGCGGCAGTAGTGACAGCAGCTCGGCGGCCCCAAGGTTTGGCCGTGCGGCTCCGTCGGAATCCAGGCTGCTTGCAATGGTTCCGCCGGTGGTCAGGACCACCAGCAGCGGGTTCTGGCCCGTTCCGGTCACGACATAAGCCCTATGGCCTTGCACATTTTCCCCCTGCAGATTTGGCCCTGTTTCAGATCGGCCTCCGGGTCTTGGGCTCCGGTTATCTCAATCTGTCAGACAGCTTGGGGATTAGCACAGCCTGCGGCAGGGTCAAGACGCCATCGCGAAAGCCCGGCATAATCTTGCGTCACGGGTCAGTCAATGAAAGGAAAATTGCGCCCGGGTTCCGCAATGTGGAAGATCACGAATTCGCCGGACGCTGGTTGATGATCCAGGTCATCGCCTGTTCGACCTCGTGCAGGTGGTCGCGCATGGCGGTCTGCGCCTCGGATTCCGAGCCTGCGGCAATCGCTTCGGCGATGCGGCGATGTTCGTGATTTGAGGTAATGCGCCGGTCAGCCATCAGGTTCACCAGCTCGGACTGGCGCATCAGCGCATCGCGAGAGTCGGTGACGATGCGGGCAAACAGCCGGTTGCGCGCTGCCTCGGCGATCAGGCAGTGGAAATCGGAATCAAGGCGCACCCATTTCAGCGCATCCTCTTGCCGCTCCATGCTGTCGCACAGTTGCAGCAGGCGTTTCATGTCCTCTTCGCTGCGGCGCAGGGCGGCCCAGCCGGCGGCGGGGATCTCGATAAAAGGCCGCGCCTCGATCAGCTCACGGGCGGAATAGCTGCCATAGGCAAGCTCGGGCACCTGCCTGTCCGAGATCACGAAGCTGCCGCTGCCGCTGCGGCTGCGGGTCAGCCCCAGCGTCTGCAATGAACGCATGGCCTCGCGGATGATCGGGCGGCTGACGCCATAATGTTCGGCTAGCTTGGCTTCAGAAGGCAACCGGATGCCGACCGGTAAACGACCGGTCAAAATTGCGCCTCGCAGATCCTCGAACACCGTTTCGGCGGCGTTTTTCCGACTGACCGGGCTCTTCTTGGACAACCAATCAGCCACCTTGTTCATGGCGCCAATGTTGCACGTCAGGCGCACCTGTCAAGCCGTCCAGTCGAGGTCGGTGCCTTTTTGTCACCAGATCAATGACAGCGTTGCCGCATGGTGCCGGACGCGGCCGAGGCGCGGTTTTTCGCCCGGCGCGAGATTTTTCAGGTCGTGGTGGTTGTCCTTGCCGTCTGGGCATGGCAGGAAGGGCGCTCGGCGGCGGTGAATGACCCTTGGCGCGATTCTGCGCCGCTATTTTCATATCTGAACATTTACAGGTTTTCCGATGCGTGATCCGTTGTTCCGCATGGCCCTGATTCTTGGCCTGCTTTCCGCCGTCGGTCCCTTTGCGATCGACATGTATTTGCCCGCGCTGCCGCAGGTGGCCCGCGACCTTGGTACGTCCGAGGCCAAGGCCGCCCTGACGCTGACCTCGTATTTCATCGTCTTTGGTATCGCCCAGATGATCTACGGCCCGATGGCCGACGCGGTCGGGCGCAAGAAGCCCCTGGTGATCGGTGTGGCGATCTTTCTTGTCGCTACGGTGGCCGCCAGCCTTGCGCCGACCATCGGCTGGCTGATTGCGGCCCGCGCCCTGCAGGGGCTTGGTGCGGCGACGCTGATGGCGGTGCCGCGCGCGGTGATCCGCGACATGGCGACCGGCCCAGCGGCCGCAAAGATGATGGCCGCGATCATGATTGTGATTTCGGTCTCGCCCATGCTTGCGCCGCTGACCGGCTCGGCCGTGATGGCCTGGGGCGGCTGGCGCGAGATCTTTGCGGTGCTGGCGGCCGCCGCTCTGCTGAGCCTTGCGCTGATTCTTTTTGTGCTGCCGGAAACCCTGCCTCAGGCAGAGCGCCGTCCCGTGCGTCTGACCACCATGGCCGAAGGGGCAAGACGTCTCTTGTCCGACCGCCGCTTTATGGGGCTGACCATGATCGGTGGCTTTGGCATGGCAAGCTTCTTTGTGTTCCTTGCCTCGGCGAGCTTTGTTTATACCGGGCAATATGGGCTTAGCCCGACCGGCTTTTCGCTGGCCTTTGCCGTGAATGCGATCGGCTTTTTCTCTGCTTCGCAATTCGCGGGCAAGCTGGCCGAGCGTTATGGGATGGAGCGGGTCATCTCGCTTGCCATCACCGGTTTTGCGGGACTTGCGCTGCTTTTGTCGGTGGTGGTGATGGCGGGGTTTGATGCTCTGCCGGTGGTGATCGCCGGGTTGTTCATGGCCAATGCTTGTCTGGGCCTGGTGATGCCGACCGCCATGGTCATGTCGCTGGATCCGCATCCGGATATTGCCGGGCTGGCCTCGTCACTGGGTGGCACGATCCAGATGCTGACCGGCGGGCTGATGATCGCCGTCACCAGCCCTTTCCTTGACAATACCTCGGTGACGATGGTGCCAGCGATTGCGCTGTGCGCGGTTCTGGCATGGGCCGCGGCCGCGGCCTCGCTGCCCCGCCTGCGGCTGCTGGCGTAAGGGTTTACTGCGATGGGCGGCGGTGAACACAACCCGGGCCAGATTGCACCCGGTTAGCCGCCGCCATGCCTCGCGCCCCTCATGCGCGGGGCCGGTAAACCGACAGGGCGGCTGGCGGTCACGTCAAAGCCGGCCTTGTCAGAATTCGGCAGCGTCCGGTACGGCCAACAGATCATCGCAGCGTCTGACGCGTGAATTGTGGGTCAGCGGCCCCATATCCGGGCGTGGCTCGCAGGGCGGTTTTATCCTCGAAAAGCCCCGGATGCGCGGTCTGGGGCCAGCTGTCGCCCCGGGGCCAGGGCCAGTGGATTGCCGGGTCGCGCCCGTTCGGCCCAGTCGCGGGGCGGGCTGCCGCGTGATGAAAGATGTCGAACTCAACCTGATCATCCTGCTGCGCCACTAGTCCCGGCTTTCCCGTTCCAGAAGCGCGCGTTTGCGTGCAAGGCCCCAGCGATAACCCGAAAGCGCGCCGTCGCTGCGCACCACCCGGTGGCAGGGGATGGCGACCGCGACCGGGTTTGCTGCGCAGGCCGCCGCTACGGCGCGATGGGCGCGGGGGGCGCCGATGCGGCGGGCAATCTCGGCATAGCTTGTGGTGCTGCCGGGCGGGATCTGACGCAATGCCTGCCAGACCCGCTGTTGAAACACCGTGCCCCGCAGATCAAGCGGCAGGTCAAGCCCGACGCCCGGAGCCTCGACAAAGCCGATGACCCGGGCGATCAGGGCCTGAAATTCTGGATCATCGCCGATGAGGGTGGCGGCAGGAAAGCGGTCCTGAAATTCGTGCAGCAGCGCCTGGGGATCGTCCCCTAATGCGATGGCGCAGATGCCGCGCTGGCTTTGCGCAACAAGGATCGCGCCAAGCTGGCTCTGACCAAGCGCAAAGCGGATTTCGGCCCCGGCGCCTCCCTTGCGCCAGGTCGAAGGCGTCATTCCCAGCATCTGATCCGCGTTCTCATAAAACCGGCTGGCCGAGCCGAAACCTGCATCATAGATCGCCCCGGTCACACTGTCGCTGTCGTGCAACTGCTCGCGCAGCCGGCCGGCGCGATGGGCGATGGCATAGGCGCGGGGCGTCATTCCGGTCGCGGCCTTGAACTGGCGGTGAAAATGAAAGGGGCTCAGCCCCGCCGCCTCGGCCAGCTGTTCCAGGCTGGGCGTGGTTTCAGCGCCTTCGATCAGGCGGCAGGCGGCCGCGACCAGCGCGGCATTCGCCTCGGCCGCTGAAAGACCGCGCGGATTGCAGCGTCGGCAGGGGCGAAAGCCCGCCGCTTCGGCCTCGTCGGGCGCGGGGTACAGCGTTACATTCTGCGCCTTGGCCCGCCGCGCCGGGCAAGAGGGCCGACAGTAGACCCCGGTCGTATGGACGGCATAGACGAAACTGCCATCCGCTGCGGCATCGCGTGCCAGCACCCGCTGCCAGCGCGGATCGGCTTTGGTAGGAAGGGCGGCATCGGTCATGGCAAGAGCCTTTCTGCTGAACAGTTCCTTACCACGGATATCGCCGACGGGGCAGCCGGGCACTCCGCCGCTTGCGGTCAAATTCGCGCGGTCAGGGAATGTTCAACGGGCTGTCGAGCAGGCTGTCGGTCTGGACGAGCGCCTTCAGCGCGGCCGGGTCGGTGATGGTCACACGCATTCCGTCGATATGGACGCCATGGTCACGCAGCGCCTTAAAGGCGCGTGACAGGCTTTCCGGCGTCATGCCCAGATAAGAAGCGAGCAGCCGCTTTTCCTGCGGCAATACAAAGCCCTGCGCCCCGGCATAATCCGATCGTTGCAACAGATACGCCCCCAGCCTTTCGCGGGCATTGCGCAGTTTCAGGTTCTTGGCATGGCGCACGAGGCTGCGATAGCCCTCGGCCAGTTCCTGCACCGTGGCAAGGGCAAAGCCCGGGTCGCGCGAAAAGGCCGCCCGCACATCCACCGCCGGGATCAGCACGATCCGCGAGCGTTGCAAGGTGCGCGCTGACATCAGATAGGGTGCATCGCGCATACAGGCGGCAAGGATAAAGGTCGCAACCGGCTGGACCACCGCCATGGTGGTATCGCGATCCTGCCAATTGGCATAAAGCTCGACCGCACCCTCCAGCACGACATGCAGGAAATTCGCGGCTTCGCCCTGCCGGACCAGTTCAAGCTGTGCGGGGAAAACCTGATCGTAGGCAGCGTGCATCAGCTCATCAAAGGCCGGGCTGGTCATGTTGCGAAACAGGGTCAGCTTGCGGATGTCGTTGCGGTCCTCTTCGCGCATCTGATGATCCTTGCTGTCGTGGCTGGAATCAGGTGCAAGCTGGCAGTTTGTTTGACTATTGTCAATCAATACTGCCAATTTTGTTATTCAGTTAACTAATAGATCCGATACGGCGATTTGAGCAGTTTCCTTGGCAGGAAACATAAAATCCAAATCCGGACGATTTTTCCCCAGGAGGGGGTGCAGGTTGATCCAGATCAAATCTGGTGACACCTGTCCGTGTTGGGTGAGCGGCGGAAATGCGCGTGAAAGACCCAAAACCGGAGCAGCCGCCATGCCGGAAACCCGTTCTCCGTCCCCACTGGAGCAGCAGATGGCCCTGTGGCTTAGCACCATAGCGTTCACGCTGTGCTTTGCCGTCTGGACGATCTTTTCCATCATCGGTGTCACCATCAAACACGACCTTGGCCTGTCCGAGTTCCAGTATGGTGTGCTGATCGCAACCCCGATCCTGACCGGCTCACTCGTCCGGCTGATCCTCGGCGTCTGGACCGAGCGTTATGGCGGACGGCTGGTGTTCTCATTGCAGATGCTGCTGACTGGCGCGGCGACCTGGGCGCTGACCTGGGCGCATAGCTACACGGGCTTTCTGCTGGCCGCGCTTGGCGTCGGGCTGGCAGGCGGTTCGTTCATCATCGGCGTCGCCTATGTCTCGAAATGGTTCCCAAGCCAGCGTCAGGGTACGGCGCTTGGCATCTTTGGCATGGGCAACGTCGGCGCGGCGGTGACCAAGTTCCTAGCGCCTTTTATCCTTGTCGCCTGGGGCTGGCAGGCCGTTGCGCAGATCTGGGCGGTCGGCATCGCGCTGATGGGCGTGATTTTCCTGCTGATCGCGCGGGACGATCCCGATTTTCAGGCCCGGCGCGCGGCGGGTATCGCCGCCCCTTCGCTGGCCGAGCAATTCGCGCCCCTGAAAAAGCTGCAGGTCTGGCGCTTTGCGCTTTACTATTTCTTTGTCTTTGGCGGCTTTGTCGCGCTGGCGCTGTGGCTGCCCCATTACCTGACCGAGGTTTATGGCGTCGATCTGCGGGTTGCCGGTATGGCGGCTGCGGCCTTCAGCCTGTCGGCAAGCGTGTTTCGTGCCTATGGCGGCATGCTGTCGGACCGTTTTGGCGCGCGTACGGTGATGTACTGGACCTTTGGCTTTAGTGCGCTGTTTCTGTTCATGCTGTCCTATCCGCCGACGGATTACACGATCCGTGGCAAGGACGGGCTGATTTCGTTCTCGACCGAGATGGGACTTTGGCCCTTTGTGGTCACGCTTTTTGCACTGGGGTTCTTTATGAGCCTTGGGAAAGCGGCGATCTTTAAGCATATCCCGGTCTATTATCCGAACCATGTCGGTTCGGTCGGTGGTCTGGTCGGCATGATCGGCGGGCTTGGCGGGTTCATCCTGCCCATCGTCTTTGGCGCCCTGCTGGACCTGACCGGGATCTGGACTTCGTGCTTTGCGCTGCTGTTTCTTGTCGTCATCGTGTCGATGGCGTGGATGCATCTGTCGATCCGCGCGATGGAGCGGCAGGCGCAGGGCAAGGCGCTGGACCGGTTGCCGAACTTTCCCGAACTGGCCGAGGTGCATGACCCCGAGCGCACCGTGATGCCGCGCGTCCTTGACGACTGGCGGCCCGAGGACCCGGCCTTCTGGGCGGAAAAGGGCCGCAGGATTGCGCAACGGAACCTGTGGATTTCAATCCCGGCGCTGCTTTTGGCCTTTGCCGTCTGGATGGTCTGGTCGGTGGTGGTGGCAAAGCTGCCCCAGATCGGATTCGCCTTCAGTCAGGACCAGCTGTTCTGGCTGGCGGCACTGCCGGCACTGTCGGGGGCGACGCTGCGCATCTTTTACAGCTTTATGGTGCCGATCTTTGGCGGGCGGCTGTGGACGACGCTTTCGACCGCCTCGCTGCTGATCCCGGCGATGGGTATCGGCTATGCGGTGCAGGACCCCGCCACGCCCTACATCATCTTTGTCGCGCTGGCGCTGCTATGCGGGCTGGGCGGGGCCAATTTCGCCTCATCCATGGCCAATATCAGCTTCTTTTTCCCCAAATCGGAAAAAGGCAGCGCCATGGGGCTGAACGCTGGTCTGGGCAACCTTGGCGTTTCGGTGATGCAGTTCCTTGTCCCGCTGGTCATCACCGTCGGCGTGTTTGGTGCCGTCGGCGGCGACCCGCAACCGCTGTCGGACGGCGGCCGGTTGTGGCTGCAAAACGCGGGCTTCATCTGGGTGCCCTTTATCATTGCCGTGACCATTGCTGCCTGGATCGGCATGAATGACATCGCCGATGCGAAGGCAAGCTTCCGCGAACAGGCAGTGATCTTTACCCGGCTGCACAACTGGGTGATGTGCCTGCTGTATATCGGCACCTTTGGCAGCTTCATCGGCTATTCGGCGGGCTTTCCGCTGCTGATCGGCCTTGCCTTCCCCGAGGTGAACGCCCTGCAATACGTCTTTCTTGGCCCGCTTGTCGGCGCGCTGAGCCGGGCTGGCTCGGGCTGGCTGTCCGACAGGGTCGGTGGCGCACGGGTGACCTTCTGGGTCTTTGCCGGCATGATCGCCTCGGTCGCGCTGGTGATCGTATCGCTGCAAGCGGCCTCGTTTATGGGCTTCTTTGCCGGGTTCATGGCGCTGTTCTTCTTTACCGGGGTCGGCAACTCTTCGACCTTCCAGATGATCCCCGTGATCATGCGCAAAGAGGTCGCCCGGCTGGAGCCGCAACTGAGCCCGGACGAACGTCGCCGCCAGTCCGACCGCGAGTCCGCCGCCATCATCGCCTTTACCAGCGCGATCGGTGCCTATGGCGGTTTCTTCATCCCCAAGGCCTATGGCAGCTCGATCGCCCTGACCGGGTCTGTGCTGGGCGCGCTGTGGGCCTTTCTGGGCTTCTACGTGCTCTGCCTTGCCGTGACCTGGGTGTTCTACACCCGCCCGGGCGGCCTTTTGCATGACATCGAACGCGGCCGCGCCGAAAGCGGCGCCGCCACCCCCGCATGAGAATCCCAAGGAGACAGCAATGAGCCATCTGCTGGACCGTCTGAATTTTCTGAGGCCCGCCCGCAAGGACGTGTTCTCAGAGGGCCATGGCCAGACCACGGTCGAAAACCGCGACTGGGAGGAAACCTATCGCGCCCGCTGGCGCCACGACAAGATCGTGCGCTCGACCCATGGGGTGAACTGCACCGGGTCCTGTTCGTGGAAGATCTATGTCAAATCCGGCATCGTCACATGGGAGACGCAGCAGACCGATTATCCGCGTACCCGCCCCGATCTGCCCAACCATGAACCGCGCGGCTGCGCGCGGGGTGCGTCCTACAGCTGGTATCTTTACTCGGCCAACCGGGTGAAAACGCCGATGATCCGGGGCAGGCTGATGCGGCTGTGGCGCGAAAAGCGCCGCAGCATGTCACCGGTCGCCGCGTGGGAGGCGATCCAGAACGACCCCGCCGCCCGCGAAAGCTATACCCGCATCCGCGGCAAGGGCGGCTTTGTGCGCGCAGGCTGGGACGAAGCGACCGAGATCATCGCTGCTGCCAATGCCTATACCGCACGTAAATACGGCCCCGACCGGGTCTTTGGCTTTTCGCCCATCCCGGCCATGTCGATGATCTCATACGCCGCCGGGACGCGCTATCTGTCGCTTTTGGGCGGGACCTGCATGTCCTTTTACGACTGGTATTGCGACCTGCCGCCGGCAAGCCCGCAGACATGGGGCGAACAGACCGACGTGCCGGAATCGGCCGACTGGTATAATGCGGGCTATCTGCTGCTCTGGGGCTCGAACGTGCCGCAGACCCGCACCCCTGACGCGCATTTCTATACCGAGGCGCGCTATCGCGGCACCAAATCGGCGGTGATCTGCCCCGACTATTCCGAGGCCGCAAAATTCGGCGACATCTGGCTGAACGCCAAGCAGGGCACCGATGCGGCGCTTGGGATGGCCTTTGGCCACGTCATCCTGCGTGAATTCCACCTGGACCGGCAGGCCGAGTATTTTGAGGATTACTGCCGCCGCTATTCCGATATGCCGATGCTGGTCAGGCTTGATCAGCGCGATGGCCGTCTGATCCCGGGCCGCCAGTTGCGCGCCAGCGATTTAGACGGCGCGCTGGGTCAGGCCAACAATCCCGAATGGAAAACCGTCGCCATTGACGAAATCAGCGACCGTATCGTGGTCCCGAACGGCTCGGTCGGTTTCCGCTGGGGCGAAGAGGGGCGCTGGAACCTTGAGGAAAAGGCCGGCGATGACGCGGTTCGCCTTAAGATGAGCCTGATCCTTGACGAGGATCGCGATGATATTGTGGGCGTCGATTTCCCCTATTTCGGCGGTGCCGCGACCAACGGCTTTGCCATTGATGACCGGGGCGAGGTCCTGACCCGCAATGTACCGGTCAAGCGGCTGACCCTGGCCAATGGGGAAGAGGCGCTTGTCGCGACGGTCTTTGACCTGTTGTGTGCCAATTACAGCCTTGACCGTGGGCTTGGGGGCGACCACGTCACGCGCGATTATGACGCTGACGTGCCTTTTACCCCCGCCTGGGCCGAGCACATCACCGGCGTCCGCCGTGACAAGATCATCCAGGTGGCGCGGGAATTCGCCGCCAATGCCGAAAAGACCAACGGGCGTTCCATGGTTATCATCGGCGCGGCGATGAACCACTGGTTCCACATGGACATGAATTACCGCGCCGTCATCAACATGCTGGTGATGTGCGGCTGTGTCGGCCAGTCGGGCGGTGGTTGGGCGCATTACGTTGGACAGGAAAAGCTGCGGCCGCAGACCGGCTGGACGGCGCTGGCCTTTGCGCTGGACTGGGCGCGTCCGCCGCGCCACATGAACTCGACCTCGGCCTGGTATGCCCATACCGACCAGTGGCGCTATGAAACGGTGGGGGCGCAGGAGATCCTGTCCCCGACCGCGCCCAAGGGGGACTGGGGCCAGCTTAGCCTCATTGACTATAATATCCGGGCTGAACGGATGGGGTGGCTGCCCTCGGCCCCGCAACTGCGCACCAATCCGCTGGAGGTCGGCCGTGCCGCCCGCGCCGAGGGTGTTCCGGTTGCCGATTATGTCGCGCGCGGGCTGAAATCCGGCGCCTTGCAAATGTCCTGCGAGGACCCGGACGCGCCCGAGAACTGGCCGCGCAACCTCTTTGTCTGGCGCTCGAACCTGCTTGGCTCGTCGGGCAAGGGGCATGAATATTTCCTCAGGCACCTGCTTGGCACCGATCACGGCGTGCTTGGCAAGGATCTGGGGCAGGAGGGGCGTCAGAAGCCGGTCGAGGCGACCTGGCATGACAAGGCGCCCGAGGGCAAACTGGACCTGCTGGTGACCATCGACTTCCGTATGTCCACCACCGCTGTCTATGCCGACATCGTCCTGCCAACCGCCAGCTGGTACGAAAAGGACGATATGAACACCTCGGACATGCATCCCTTTATCCACCCGCTGCAGGCGGCGGTGGACCCGGCCTATGAGTCGCGCACCGATTGGGAAATCTTCAAATCCATTGCCCGCAAGTTTTCCGAGATCGCACCCGAGGTGCTGGGGGTCGAAACCGATGTCGTGCAGCTGCCCTTGCAGCACGATAGCGCGGGCGAGATCGCCCAACCCTTTGTACAGGACTGGAAGCTGGGCGAATGCGATCTGATCCCCGGCAAGACCGCGCCGAACTATATCGAGGTGACGCGCGATTATCCGAACCTTTACAAGCGGTTCACCGCGCTTGGCCCGTTGATGGAAAAGCTTGGCAACGGCGGCAAGGGCATCTCCTGGGACACCAGGGATGAGGTTCACCACCTGCAGGCCCTGAACGGATGCGTGACCGAGGATGGCCCGACCCGGGGCATGGCGCGGATCGAGACGGCGATCGACGCCGCCGAAGTGGTCCTGATGCTGGCCCCCGAAACCAATGGCGAGGTTGCGGTCAAGGCATGGCAGGCGCTTGGCAAGGCCACGGGCCGCAGCCACCAGCATCTGGCCGAGGTCAAAGAGGATGAAAAGATCCGCTTCCGCGATATCGCTGCCCAGCCCAGAAAGATCATCTCGTCTCCGACCTGGTCAGGCATCGAAAGCGAAGAGGTCTGCTACAACGCCGGCTGGACCAACGTCCATGAGCTGATCCCGTGGCGCACCGTGACCGGCCGCCAGCAGCTTTATCAGGATCACGAATGGATGCGCGCCTTTGGCGAGGCTTTCGTGACATGGCGGCCTCCGGTCGATCTCAAGACGATCACGGCGGATGCCCGCAAGTCGCTGGGGGCCAGCGAAAAGCATGTGGTGCTGAACTTTATCACCCCGCACCAGAAATGGGGCATCCATTCGACCTATACCGACAACCTGCTGATGCTGACGCTGAACCGCGGCGGTCCGGTGGTGTGGATATCAGAGATCGACGCGAAAAAGGCCGGGCTGGTCGATAACGACTGGGTCGAGGTCTTTAACAGCAACGGCGTCATCACTGCGCGTGCCGTCGTCAGCCAGCGCATGAAGGAAGGCACGCTCTTTATGTATCACGCTCAGGAAAAGATCGTGAACACGCCGGGCAGCCAGATCACCGGCCTGCGCGGCGGCATCCACAACTCGGTCACCCGCACGGTGCTGAAGCCCACCCATATGATCGGTGGCTATGCACAGCTGTCCTATGGGTTCAACTATTACGGCACGGTGGGCGCCAACCGGGACGAATTCGTCATCGTCCGCAAGCTGGACAAGATCGACTGGCTCGATCGCCCCGCAACCCAAGCCACGGAGGCAGCGGAATGAAAGTGCGCGCACAAATCGGCATGGTGCTGAACCTGGACAAATGCATCGGCTGTCATACCTGTTCGGTCACCTGCAAGAATGTCTGGACCTCGCGCGAGGGGGTCGAATACGCGTGGTTCAACAACGTCGAGACCAAGCCCGGCATCGGCTATCCCAAGGATTGGGAAAACCAGAAACGCTGGAACGGCGGCTGGGTGCGGACGAAATCGGGGCATCTGCAACCCCGGCAGGGCGGCAAGTGGCGCATCCTTGCCAATATCTTTGCCAACCCCGACCTGCCCGAGATCGACGATTTCTACGAACCTTTTGATTTCGATTACGACCATCTGAAATCGGCGCCCGAGATGCAGGCGTTCCCAAGCGCCCGCCCGCGCTCAAAGATTTCGGGCGAGCGGATGGAAAAGATCGAATGGGGCCCGAACTGGGAAGAAATCCTTGGCGGCGAGTTCGAAAAACGCAGCAGGGACTATAACTTTGAGGGCGTTCAGAAGGACATCTATGGTGAATATGAAAACACCTTCATGATGTACCTGCCGCGGTTGTGCGAACATTGCCTTAACCCGGCCTGCGTCGCCTCGTGCCCCTCGGGCGCGATCTACAAGCGCGAAGAGGATGGCGTCGTCCTGATTGACCAGGACAAATGCCGGGGCTGGCGGATGTGCGTTTCGGGCTGTCCCTACAAAAAGATCTATTACAACTGGTCCACCGGCAAATCGGAAAAATGCATCCTGTGCTATCCGCGCCTGGAATCCGGCCAGCCCACGGTCTGTTCGGAAACCTGCGTCGGGCGCATCCGCTATCTGGGTGTGATGCTTTACGACGCCGACCGCATCGCCGAGGCTGCCAGCGCCGAGTCCGAGATGGATCTTTACGACGCGCAACTGGGTGTTTTCCTTGATCCGGACGATCCCGAGGTGATTGCCGCCGCCCGGGCCGAGGGCATCCCCGAGGACTGGATCCGCGGCGCGCAGAAATCTCCGATCTGGAAGATGGCGATGGAGTGGAAGATCGCCTTTCCGCTGCACCCTGAATACCGCACCCTGCCGATGGTCTGGTATGTGCCGCCGCTGTCGCCGATCCAGAACGCGGCCGAGGCGGGCAAGATCGCGGCGCAGGACGATATGCCCGACGTGCGCAGCCTGCGCATCCCGCTGCGCTATCTGGCCAATATGCTGACCGCCGGGGACGAAGCCCCTGTCGCAGCCGCGCTTGAACGGATGCTGGCGATGCGCAGCTACATGCGTTCCAGGACGCTGGACGGCGTGGTGAACCTTGCCATTGCAAAACGGGTCGGCCTGACCCCCCAGCAGATTGATGAGATGTATCACCTGCTGGCCATCGCCAATTACGAGGATCGCTTTGTCATCCCGACCACGCATCGTGAGCTGGTCGAGGATGCCTATGACCTGCGCGGCGGCTGTGGCTTTACCGATGGGCATGGCTGCTCGTCGGGCAACAGCCCCTCGCTGTTTGGCGGCAAGAAATTCCGCAGCCCGCAGGAGTTCATCGCATGAAAACCTTCAAGGCCCTTTCCGCGCTGCTGAGCTATCCCGGCGAAGATCTGATCGCCGCTTTGCCCCAGGTTGAGCAGGTCCTGCAATCCGAGGGCCTGCTTGGTCCCCGGCGCATGGATGAAATCCGCAGCCTGTTGCAAAAGCTGGGGCAGGGCGACCTATACGATTTGCAGGAACGTTATGTGCTGCTTTTTGATCGCTCGCGCAGCCTGTCGCTGAACCTGTTTGAGCATGTCCACGGCGAAAGCCGCGACCGCGGCGGCGCGATGGTGGACCTGCTTGAAACCTATCGCGACGGCGGCTTTGACCTTGCGGGGTCCGAGCTGCCCGATCACCTGCCGGTGCTGCTGGAATACCTGTCCACCCGGCCACTGCCCGAGGCGTTGGCGCTGTTGGCCGATGCCTCGCATATCCTTGTCGCGCTGGCCGAGCGGCTGACGCGGCGCGAGTCCGCCTATGCCGCTGTCCTTGGCGCGCTGGTGGCGCTTGTGGTGACCGAGCCGGTCGAACTGCCCGAAGAACTGGCCGCCGTCCCCGATGACGACCCCGAGGATCTGGCCGCGCTAGACGCCGTCTGGGAAGAGGCACAGGTGACGTTTGGCCCCGATCCCAACGCCGGCTGTCCGGTCAGCCGCGACATTCTGGCCCGTATGGACGCCCCGCGCGCCCAAAGCCCGGCGCAATGAACAGGAGGCGCAGATGAACTATGTTCTTTTCGGCATCTACCCCTATATCGCCATCACGGTGATGATCCTGGGTTCTGTCATCCGCTATGACCACGACCCTTTCAGCTGGAAATCAAAGTCCAGCCAGATCCTGCGTCGTCGTCAATTCGTCATCGGTTCGGTTCTGTTTCATGTCGGCGTGCTGATTATTCTTGGCGGCCATCTGGTCGGGCTTTTGACCCCGATCGCCGTCTTTGATGCCATCGGCATCAGCCATGGCGCAAAACAGGTGATGGCGATGACCGTGGGCGGCATCGCCGGGGTTATGGCGCTTATCGGCGGGGCGCTGCTTTTGCATCGCAGACTGACCGACCCGCGCGTGCGCGCCCATTCGACTCTGGCCGATACCGGCATTCTTGCGCTGCTTGTCGCGCAACTGGTCCTTGGGCTGGCGACGATTCTGGTTTCGATGCAGCATCTTGACGGGCATGAGATGACCCTGCTCATGTCCTGGGCGCAGGGGATCGTCTATCTGCGCGCCGGTGCGGCTGAACATCTGGCCCATGTCCATTGGCTGTTCAAACTGCATATCCTGCTGGGGCTGACGATTTTTGTGCTCTTTCCCTTTACCCGGCTTGTGCACATGATTTCGGCTCCGGTGCGCTATCTGTGGCGGCCGGGCTATCAGATCGTGCGCTCGCGCCGCTTCCCGGCGGAGTAAGGGCGATGGAGATGAAACCGCTTTTGCCGCCGGTCGTGGTGAACGGCGTCACCATCGACCCCGGCCGCATCGCGGCCGAGGCGCAGAACCATCCCGCGCCCAAGGGCAAGCCCGGTCATGCCTGGCGCGCAGCAGCGCGGGCGCTGGCGGTGCGCGAACTTTTGTTGCAAGAAGCCCGCGCGCAAGGCATCACCGCTGAACCTGCCGAGCTTGCGCCCGGCCAGTGGGAAACTGCGGAAGAGGCCCTGATCCGCGCTCTGCTGGATCAGGAGATCCAACCCGATCCCGTCGATGAGACGGTGCTGGCGGCCTATCACGCGGCGCATCCGGAACAGTTCCGCTCTCCTTCGCTATACGAGGCGGCGCATATCCTTTTCGCCGCTGCCCCGGATGATGCCAAGGCGCGTGAAACGGCGCGCGCCGAGGCAGGGGCGGTTCTGGCCGAGCTTTGTGCCGCGCCGCGCCGCTTTGCTGAGCTGGCAGCACGCCATAGCGCCTGTTCCTCGAAAACCTCGGGCGGCGTGCTGGGCCAGTTGACCGCCGGCGATACGGTACCCGAGTTCGAGGCGGCGCTGGCCACGATGGAGGAAGGCGCGCTGACCATCGCCGAAACGCGCTATGGGCTGCACATCATCCGCCTTGATGCGCGGGCGCGGGGCGAGGTGCTGCCCTTTGCCGCCGTCCTTCCGCGCCTGCGTGAGGCGCATGACAAGGCGGCATGGCTGCGTGCCAGCCGTGACTATATAGATGGGTTGATCGCAAGGGCCCGGATCTCGGGCGTCTCGTTTCAACGCGAAGGGGGCGCATGATGCAACTCGCCTATGTCAGCATACCCGGTCGTGGTGCGAATGACCTGTTTCTGGCCGGTGTCGCCGCGCGGTTGCTGGACGGTGGTATCCGGCTTGCCGGGACCGTTCAGACCAACCCGCGGCGTGAGGGGCGGATCAAATGCGATATGGACCTGCGCGTGCTGCCGGATGGTCCGGTGCTGCGCATCAGCGAGGACCGCGGCAATGGCGCGCGCGGCTGTCGGCTGGATGCGGGTGTGCTGGAGGCGGCTGTCTCGGGCGTTGCCGCCGCACTGCCCGGCGCGGATCTGTTGCTTGTCAATAAATTTGGCAAGCAGGAAAGCGAAGGCCGGGGATTTGCCCCCCTGATCGCCGAGGCGCTGTCGCGCGGCATTCCGGTCCTATGCGGGGTAAACGGGCTGAACCTGCCCGCGTTTCAAGGCTTTGCCGAGGGGTTTGCCACAGCCCTGCCGGGGGATGAGGCGGCGGTCCTTGACTGGTGCCAGCGCGCCTGCGGGCTGCAGCCGGCCTGATCTGTCTTTTCCCATGACAAAGGCCCGGTCACGCGACCGGGCTTTTTGTTGCAAGGCTCAGGCGGTGCGGCCCGGCCCTGAGACCGGCTTTTTTGCCACCCGCGGACGCGCCAGCACCGGCAGATACAACAGGGCAAAGCCGCCGAACCCGATAACCCACAGCGTGCCCGACAAATGCAGCAGCCACAGCTGTGCGGGCAGCCAGCCGGCAAGCAGCCGCGTGACCACCGCGCCACAAAGCGCCAGATACAGTGCCGTAGTGCCCGGCCCGGCGTGCAGCGATCGGCCGCTGTGGCCAAGGCTTGCGCGGGTCATGACCGCCAGCGTCATCAGGCCGATCGCCCCGGCCAGCCAGATATGCCGGGCGGGGGCTGGGGCGATCAGGCCGAACCCTGCCGCCCCCTCGGCCCAAAAGCCAAGCGCAAGCAGCGCATAGGCAAGGTGCAGGACCCAAAGCAGCGGTTCGGCCCCGGTTTGCAGGCCCTGCCAGCGCGCAAGGCGCCACAGTTGTGCCGCCCCCGTCACAAGCATCAGCCATGGCATCCATGCGGCCTCGGGCGCTGCAATGAAACCGGCCAGCGTCAGCCCGGTCAGCCCCAGCACTGCGCCGTCCGCGCGGCCAAAGGGCACGGGCAGGCGTGTGCGGCCCCTTGCAGCCAGCCAGTTGCGGGTAAAGCTGGGGGTGATCCGCCCGCCAATCACCGCCACCAGCATCAGGACCGCAGCCAGCCCCAGCCGCATACCCATACCGTCAAAGGCGGCCTCTCCTCGTGCGGCCTCAAGGTGAAACAGCGCATTGGCGGTGGCAAACAGCGCCAACAGCGCCAGCACCGGCAGGTTCCGCCAATTGCGGCCATGCAGGATTTCGCGCGCCAGAAAGGCAAGCAGGACCAGGGTGCAGGCCAGGTCCGCCACCATCACCACCCGCCAGTCAAGCAGGCCCGAGATTGCAAGCGCCACCCGCCCCAGCAGCCACAGCCCGACCAGCCCGGCCAATGGCGTGCCGATCACCGGCAGCCGTCCGGTCCAGTTCGGCACCGCCGTCAAAAGGAATCCGGCAATGACCCCGCTTGTATAACCAAAAAGGAATTCATGCGCGTGCCAGCTAAAGGGATCCATGGTCAGAGGCAGGATCCCGGCCCCGCTCAGCATGGCGACCCACACCAGCATGGCCAGTGCCGCCCATAGTGATGAGAGCAGGAAAAAGGCCCGAAATCCGTGGCTGAACAGGACTGGCCCGCGATAATTGCGCATGCGTTCCGCGGTGGACATTGCGCGTCTCCATCCGAAAAGGGTCAGGGGCAGGGGGTTGCACCGGGCTGCGCGTCAAGAAAACCTTGCGCAAAGACCGTGCCGGGCAGAATGCGCCGCAGGTCGGAAAGCGCATCGGGCGCAGGCAATCCATTTTCAAGAATCTGCGCGTAAATATTTATGATATCATCAAAATTATCTTGCTGAGGCGACAGGCGCAGGGCGCTTATGCCTGCCTCGCGCAGCGCCGCGGCGTGCGGGGCGGCGGTCATGTGGGCGTGGCTCAGCGTCTGGACGCCATTCACGGTCAGGAAAGGCTGGCCCTCTAATGTCTCGACAAGGCGGCCGTCGGGGTCTTCGGCGCAGACGAACTGGCAGTTATCCTTGGCCCGATCATGTAACCGCGCGTGATAACACCGACCCGAGATTGCCAGCGGTGCGCGGCCATGGCCCCAGACCTCGACCGCGACGCCCGCCTGACGGCCCGCACGGGCAAGCTGCACGACCGAGGCAAGAGGTAGCTCGGGCGGCAGGCAGATGCGGCGCGCGCCTTTCGCGGCAAGCCATTCCAGCGTGCCCTCGTTATAAACGTTCACGGTCGGGCCGACCCAAAAGGGTGCGCCCTTGGGCAGGTGCTGAAGCGCCCCCAGATCGGCAATCTCGACCGGCAGGTCCGAGGCAAACAGCCCGGCTGTCTGCCGCCGCTCGCGCTTTAGCGTGATGAGTGTCAGCGTGGACAGCGCAACCTCTTTGCCGGCGGCTTGCAGGGCCTCGACAGCGGCCGGGATCTCGTGCTGCCAGAAGGGCAGGCGTTTCGAACAGACCCATTCCCCGATCACCACCCGCTGAACCGGAGTGCTGGCGAGCATCTGGTAAAAGGCGCGGACCTGCTCGGCGCTCCAGAAAAAGGCGATGGGGCCAATGGTCAAATCCATGTTCATCTCCATGTCTTGGCATAGGCGCCGGTGGTCGCGGCCTGCCCCTCGGTCAGCCGGGCCAGCAGCCCCTCGGGCATCGGTGCGCCCTGATCGGCGGCCTCGACCGCGGCGCGAAATGCGCGCACCACCTGCGCCACATAGGCGCGAGACCGCTGCCGCCCCTCGATCTTCAGGGCGGTGACGCCGGCTTTTTGCAGGGCCGGGATCAGCCGGGTTGCATCAAGGCTGACCGGATCCTCAAAAATATGGCCGGTCTGGCTGCTGCCATCGCCGGGCGAGGTAAAGCAGCCCTTGCACAGCGTCGGATAGGGTACAGGCATGCCCTTGGGCGTGCGGTGGATCAGGAATTCGCCCAGCCGTGCCTCATGATTGCCGCCGGTATCGGCATAGGCAACGTGGCTGGCGGGTGAGCAGACGCCGTTCATATTCGGCGAAAGCCCCGTAGCGTATGAGGATAGCGAACAACGCCCCTCGGCCATCACACATAGCCCGCCAAAGACAAAGACTTCGGTTTCGATGTCGATTTCGCGGTTGATGGCGGTGATTTCCTCGACCGAAAGCACACGGGGCAGAACCACCCGGCGAATACCAAAGGTTCGGGCATGGAAATTGATCGCGTCGGGATTGGCGGCGGCCGCCTGAACCGAAAGATGCAGTCGCAGATGGGGATGGGTCTGGGCCGCATGGGCGATCAGCCCCGGATCGGCAAGGATCACGGCATCGGCGTCCAGACCTGCTGCATCGCTGACGGCGCGGTGCCACAGTGCCTGATCACCCGCGCGGGGAAAGGTGTTGATCGCAATCAGCACCTTGGCGCCGCGGGCATGGGCATAGGCGATGCCCTGGGCCATTTCCTCGCGGCTGAAGTTCAGGCCGGGAAAGTTGCGGGCATTGGTTTCATCGGCAAAGCCGCAATAGACCGTATGTGCGCCAGCATCGACCGCTGCACGCAAAGCTGCCGGGGTTCCGGCCGGACAGACCAGCTCCATCATGGCAATACCTCTTGTCGGGACAGGATCAGGCCGCTTTTGCGCGCGGCCAGGGCCGAGCCGCGCCGCAGCCAGCCGCCAAACTGGCCGGACAGGGCGGCCAGTTCCTCGGTCAGGTCCAGTTCGGCGTCGTCCAGCGCATTGCGCAGCGCCAGCACGGCAGAAGTGTCGCCGCCGATCTGCAACTCGCCGGAAAAGAACAGCGCGTCCCCGTCCTCGGCCCCGTGCAGCATGGCAAGAAAGGCGGCAAGCCCGCCACGGATCGCGGCGTCATGCGCAGGCTCAGGCGTGCGGCGGGAATGGGCGCTCAGACGCTGCGCCTCGGGCTGCATCAGCAAAAGAAACGGCCCGTCGCGGACATCAAGCAGAAATCGCGCGCCGGCATAGGGGCCAAGCCGCGACAGGATCGACGGGTTTCGCTGGGCGATGCGGCGCAGAAAAGCCGTCAGCGCCAGCCCAAGGGCCGGTCGGGCAAGCGGCGGGGGCGGAAGCCGCGTCAGCAGCGGCAGCAGGGCAGGGCGCTGGGTCATGCCAGACGGTCTAGGCCGGTTAATCGGGGTTGTGATTGATCTTCGTCAAGTCATGCGCGGAATTTGCCGCCTAGCTTTGCGCCCATCATCGCCCGCCTTGTCGCGGGCCCGACGGAGCCAGCGATGCGCAGCCTTCCCCCTTTTCCTGATCTGCGGTCCTTTCTGTCCTGGCTGGAGGCGCGGGGCGAGCTCGCGCGCATCGCCGAGCCCGTGTCGTTGCGCCATGAGATGACGGCTGTCGAATTGGCCTGCTTGCGCCGGGGCGGCCCTGCGCTGCGCTTTGACAACCCGCAGGGTGCGCGCATCCCGGTCATCGCCAACCTGTTTGGTACCCGCGCGCGGGTCGCGGCGGGCCTTGGTCTGGAACCGGATAAGATCGTGGAGTTCGGCGAGTTTCTGGCTGCGCTGCGCAGCCCGCCACCGGTCGAGGGGATGCGGGATGCCATGTCGCGCTGGCCGATGCTGCGCGCGGCATTAAGGATGCGGCAGCGGTTTTTGCGTCATGGCCCGGTGCAGGAGGCCGAGCTATCGGACCTTGATGCCCTGCCGGTCCAGACCCCCTGGCCCAATGACGGCGGGCCGCTGATTACCTGGCCAGTGGTGCTGACCCGGCCAGAGGACAGCCGCGCCGGGGATCTGACGCGCTATAACCTTGGTGTTTACCGCGCGCAGGTTCTGGCGCCCGACCGGCTGATTCTGCGCTGGCTCGCCCATCGCGGCGGTGCGGCACATCATCGCTCATGGGAAAGGGCGGGTAAGGCGATGCCGGTCGCCATCGCCCTTGGCGCGGATCCCGCGTTGTTGCTTGCCGCTGCTTTGCCTCTGCCTGAAACGGTTTCAGAGCTGGGGTTTTCGGGGGTGCTGCGCGGCGCGCGGACCGAGCTTGTCGCGGCGAAAACCGTGCCGTTGATGGTACCCGCCCGCGCCGAGGCGATTATCGAGGGCTGGATCCACCCCGGAGAGACCGCGCCCGAAGGGCCGTTCGGCGATCACACCGGCTATTACAATGCCGTTGAGCCTTTCCCGGTCATGCGCGTCAGCCGCATCACCTGCCGCGAGGCGCCGCTTTACCTCTCGACCGTCACCGGACGGCCACCTGATGAACCCTCGGTCATTGGCGAGGTTTTCAACGATCTGGCGCTGCCTGTGATCCGCACCAAGATCCCCGAGATTACCGATCTGTGGCTGCCGCCCGCTGCCTGTTCCTATCGCATGGCGGTGGTGGCGATCGACAAACGTTATCCCGGTCAGGCGCGACGGGTGATGATGGCGCTGTGGGGGATGCTGCCCCAGTTCAGCTATACCAAGATGATCGTGGTCGTGGACCGCGATATTGATGTGCGCAGCTGGGACGATATCGTCTGGGCAATCTCGACCCGAATGGACCCGGCCCGCGACACGGTGCTGCTGGACCGCACGCCGATGGATTACCTTGATTTTGCATCGCCCCTTGAGGGGCTGGCGGGCAAGCTTGGCCTTGATGCGACCACAAAGATCGGGGCGGAGATCAGCCGCGAATGGGGCCGCGTCATGCACCTTGATTCGCAGCATGAGGCACGGGCCGAGGCTCTGCTTGCGACGGTGCTGCCATGAGGGTGGTGCTTGGCGTCTCGGGTGCGTCAGGCGCGGCGCTGGCGCTGGATTGTGCCCGGGCGCTGACCCGCGTGGGGGCTGACGTTGATCTGGTTGTCTCGCCCATGGCCAAGCGTACGCTTGCCACCGAGGTCGGCACCGGGGCGTTGGCTGATCTGTGCGCCATGGCGGCGCGGGTCCATGCCCAAGGGGACCCCGGGGCCGAGATCGCCTCGGGCTCATGTCCGGTCGCGGGAATGATCGTTGCGCCTTGTTCGATGCGCAGCCTTGCTGCCATTGCCCATGGGCTGGACGATGGGCTTTTGACCCGCGCCGCCGGGGTTCAGCTCAAGGAACGCCGGCCGCTCATCCTGCTTGCGCGTGAGGCGCCGCTGACGTTGGCGCATCTCGACAATATGCTGGCTGCAACGCGGATGGGGGCGGTGATCCTGCCGCCCGTTCCGGCGTTTTACCTGCGCCCGCAAAGCCTTGCCGAAGTCACCGCCCAGATCGCCGCCCGCGCGGTCGATCTGCTGCGCCTCGGCCCGCCTCTGGCGCGGGCGTGGAGCCCGGCCAATCCCCCTGTGAACCCCTGCGAAGGAGATACCCATGACTGACATCACCTTTGGCTCCACAGCCATTGTCGGCGACATTGCGGCCCGGCTGCCCGGCGCGGCAGAGGTCTTTCGCCGCGCCGGCATCAGTTTTTGCTGCGGGGGCAATGTCGCACTGGCCGAAGCGGCTGAGAAAGCCGGTGTGCCGCTGGCCACGCTCAGCGCCGAATTGCAGGCGCTGAGCGATCAGGCCGGACGCGATGCCCCCTCTGAGACACCGGCGCTGATCGAACATATCCTGACCCGTTATCATCGGACCCACCGGCAAGAGCTGGCCTTTCTGATCAGCCTCGCTGAGCGGGTCGAGGCAGTGCATGGCGATCACGAAGAGGCCCCCTTGGGCCTGACCGAGGCGCTGGTCTTGCTGCGGGACGAACTTGAATCGCATATGGCCAAGGAAGAGGCGGTGCTGTTCCCCTCGATCCTGCAGGGGGCGGGGGCAATGCTTGCCGGGCCGATCCGGGTGATGCAGGCCGAGCATGAGGATACCGGGCAGGTCCTGCACAGGATCGAACATGTGACCCGTGGCCTGACCCTGCCTGCAGGGGCCTGTGGTTCATGGACGGCGCTTTACACCGGGCTGCGCAAGCTTTGCGACGACGTGGTCGCCCATATCCACCTTGAAGAAGAGGTGCTCTTTCCCCGCGCCCTGACCTCGTAAGACCTAACCCGGGGCAGCATTGCGGGCGGGGATGTCAAAACGCGCGCGCTTGAGGATCCGGCCCGCCTGATCAACGGTCAGCCGCAGCGCGCGGCCCTTGAAAAAGAAGGTCAGGCGATGGCGTCCGGCGTCTTCACCCTCGCCGGTCTCACAGCGGGTGGTGATCAGGCTCGTGCGCATCAGTTCGGGCACGCGGTCCGGTTCAAGGCCAAAGGCTTCGGCCAGCTCATGCGCATCGACTACGAAACCTTGTTCGGTCACGTCGATCCTGTCCATGCCAGATCCCTCCGGGTGGTTGCTTGCGACATATGGGCATGCGCGGGTCATTTTGCCATGGCGAAAACCTGAACGCACCGGCCCGAAGCGGCAGGAATGGCAAAGGGCGCGATCGGATCGCGCCCATCTCTGTCTTGCTGCCGTTTGAAAAACGCTGCCTCAGTTCACCTGAGTCAGCCCGGCATCCATGCGCTCGCGCGCTTTCTTGGGCATCTTGGCGGTCTTGGCGGCCTCAAGATTTGCCGGGGCGTCGCCGACCTGTACCAGCCCGACCATGCCCATGCCGAAATGCGGGGTGCATTTCACACCGTAAAGGCCGGGTTCGGTCACGGTCAGGGTGTAGGTATCGTTGACCTTGCTTTTGAAGGGCTCGACGCCTTCGGGCAGGATATCCTTGATCGCTTCGACGTTATGGCTTTTGTCGGTGGGAATAAAGGTGATCACATCGCCAGGCTCGGCGCGGACAAAGCCCGGCTCGAACACCATGGCGCCAGTCTCACCCTTGTTGAGCATGTGCACCTCATGGGTTTCGGCACCCGCAGGCAGGGCAAGGCCAAGCGCCACCATGATGGCTGCGACGGCAAGGGGTTTGTGAAACATCACGGTCTCCTTGGTAAACTGGGCGCATGACGGCCCATCGCCCCTGTCCTGATCCTGTTCCGGCTCAGGCGACTTGATGAAAATCAAGCAGAAAGGAAATTACTCGGATTTCTGCCGACCGGATTGCCGCAGGCTAAGACCACAGATCTGTCCGATTTGTGAAAAATTTACAAATTCATTAGAATAGCCGTCAATTTTTTTACAAAAAATTCCTTTATAAAAAAAGGTTTACTGAAAATAGAAACTGGGATTAACATGCAAACTGATCGGCGACCGCTGCCCCCGTGCGGCACCTGAGAGGAGGGTGGGGGTAAAGCGACCCGATGCGGATTGCTATTGAGGAGGCGTGCCATGTCCGTTGAAAAGGTTTTGAAACATCCGATTCCTCCTGGATTTGAGGATGTTCATATTGGTCCTGGTGACTACGCCCGTCTTTATGCCGAATCGATTTCCGACCCTGAGGGGTTCTGGCGGCGCGAGGCTGGCCGGCTGGAGTGGATCGAGCCCTTTACCAAGGTGAAGAACACCGATTTCACCATGGGCAAGGTGTCGATCAAATGGTTCGAGGACGGGGCGCTGAACGCCTCGGTGAACTGTATCGACCGCCATCTGCCGCAGCGTGCCAGCCAGACGGCGATCCTCTTTGAACCCGATGACCCCAGCCAGCCCGCGCGCCACATTACCTATGCCGAGCTTTCCGAAAAGGTGAACCGCTTTGCCAATGTGCTGCTAAGCCAGGGGGTGATGCGGGGCGACCGGGTGGTGATCTATCTGCCGATGATCCCCGAAGCCGCTTATGCCATGCTGGCCTGTGCGCGCATCGGTGCGATCCATTCGATCGTCTTTGCCGGTTTCTCGCCCGATGCGCTGGCCAACCGCATCAATGACTCGGGTGCCAAGCTGGTCATCACCGCCGATACCGCGCCGCGCGGCGGGCGTAAGACCGCGCTGAAATCGAACACCGATGCCGCGCTTTTGCATTGCTCGGACCGGGTGCGCTGCCTTGTGATCAAACATACCGGCGACCAGACCACCTGGATCGACGGGCGTGACGTCGATGTGCTGGCGATGATGGAGCAGGTCAGCCCCGACTGCCCGCCGCGCCCGATGAATGCCGAGGACCCGCTGTTCATCCTTTACACCTCGGGTTCGACCGGCAAGCCCAAGGGGGTAGTCCATACGACCGGGGGCTATCTGCTCTATGCGGCGACGACCTTCCAGTATGTGTTCGACTATAAAGAGGGCGACATTTTCTGGTGCACGGCCGATGTGGGCTGGGTGACGGGTCACAGCTACATCATTTACGGCCCTCTGGCCAATGGCGCGACGACGCTGATGTTTGAGGGCGTGCCGACCTGGCCTGATCCGGGCCGGTTCTGGGCGGTGTGCGAAAAGCACAAGGTCACCCAGTTTTACACGGCGCCGACCGCGATCCGGGCGCTGATCAGCCAGGGCCCGGAATGGGTTGAAAAGCATGATCTGTCGAGCCTGCGGATTCTTGGTACGGTGGGTGAGCCGATCAACCCCGAGGCCTGGAACTGGTATGACAAGCATGTCGGCAAGGGCCGCTGCCCGATTGTTGACACCTGGTGGCAGACTGAGACCGGGGGGCATATGCTGACCTCTCTGCCCGGCGCGATCGAGGCCAAGCCCGGCTCGGCGACGCTGCCCTTCTTTGGGGTCAAGCCGGTTGTCCTGGACGCTCAGACCGGCGCTTTGGTGGAGAAGGAGGGCGAGGCGGTCGAGGGTGTCTTGTGCATTGCCGACAGCTGGCCAGGTCAGATGCGGACGGTCTGGGGCGATCACCAGCGCTTTATGGAGACCTATTTCCAGCAATATCCGGGCCATTACTTTACGGGTGACGGCTGCCGTCGGGATGAGGACGGGTATTACTGGATCACGGGCCGGGTTGACGATGTGATCAACGTGTCCGGCCACCGGATGGGCACGGCCGAGATTGAATCGGCGCTTGTCGCGCATGAGAAGGTGGCCGAGGCGGCGGTGGTTGGTTACCCCCATCCGCTGAAAGGTCAGGGCATTTATGCCTATGTGACGCTGATGAACGGTGTTGAGCCAAGTGATGAGCTGCGTCTGGATCTTGAGAAATGGGTCCGCACCGAGATTGGCCCGATTGCCAAGCCTGACCTGATCCAGTGGGCTCCGGGGCTGCCGAAGACGCGCTCTGGCAAGATCATGCGCCGCATCCTGCGCAAGATCGCCGAGGACGATTTCGGCAACCTTGGCGACATCTCGACCCTCGCAGACCCGGGCGTCGTCGATGAGCTCATAACAAACCGCATGAACCGTCACTGACGCAGGGGCCGGCCCGAGGACGTCGGCCCTGAAGCCGGACAAGATTATCCACGGGCGTGCATGGCGCCCGTGGGGTGGCTGCGGCTGGCCGAGAGGCTGCCAGTAACGCGCCGCTTCTTCTTAAGAGGAGGGCCCGCCCGCGCCGGCCTTGACCCGGTGCGGACAGGATAACCGCAGATCGTGGCAGTGGAGGAGCACGACCCGATGGAAGAAGAACTCGTCGAAAGGATCGTCCGCGATCCGAATTACCAGGCACTGAAGGAAAGACGAACCCGCTATGGCTGGGTGCTGACGATTGCGATGCTGGTCGTCTATTACGGCTATGTCCTGCTTATCGCCTTTGACAAAGAGCTGCTTGCCGCCCGTATCGGCTCTGGCGTCATGACCTGGGGCATCCCGCTGGGCTTTGGCGTGATCATCTTTACCATTATCATCACCGGTATCTACCTGCGCCGTGCGAACAGCGAGTTCGACGATCTGAGCGAGAAGATCCGGCGGGAGGCGCTGAAATGACCGTCAAGATCCTGCGCAAGGGCCTGATCGCTGCGGCCCTGACCGTCCCGGGGGCCGCCCTGGCCGATGTGATCCAGGGGGGCGAAAAACAGGCCACGAACTGGACCGCGATCGTGATGTTTGCCGTCTTTGTTCTTGGGACGCTATATATCACCAAATGGGCAGCCTCTCGCACCAAATCGGCGGCGGATTTCTATACCGCCGGTGGTGGCATCACCGGCTTTCAGAACGGGCTGGCGATTGCCGGGGACTACATGTCGGCGGCATCGTTCCTTGGTATCTCGGCTGCGGTGATGACCACGGGCTATGACGGGCTGATCTATTCGATCGGTTTCCTCGTCGGCTGGCCGATACTGACCTTTCTGCTGGCTGAACGGCTGCGCAACCTCGGCCGGTTCACCTTTGCCGACGTGGCGGCCTTTCGCTTTGCCCAGGCGCCGGTGCGCATCTTTGCCGCCTCGGGTACGCTGGTCGTGGTGGCTTTTTACCTGATCGCGCAGATGGTGGGTGCGGGCTCGCTGATTCAGCTGCTGTTCGGCCTTGATTACTGGATCGCAGTGGTGATCGTCGGCGCGCTGATGATGATCTATGTCCTGTTCGGTGGCATGACCGCGACGACCTGGGTGCAGATCATCAAGGCCTGCCTGCTGCTCGGCGGCGCCTCGTTCATGGCCTTTATGGTCATGTGGCGCTATGGTTTCAGTCCCGAAGCGATGTTTGCCGATGCGGTGCGCATCAAGACCGAGATCGCCACTGCCTCGGGCAAGACCGCAGAAGAGGCCGCCGTTGCCGGTCAGTCCATCATGGGGCCGGGCACCTTTATCAAGGACCCGATCTCGGCGATCAGCTTTGGCATGGCGCTGATGTTCGGTACTGCGGGCCTGCCGCATATCCTGATGCGCTTCTTTACCGTTCCCAGTGCCAAAGAGGCGCGCAAATCGGTGATGTGGGCGACCGGCTGGATCGGCTATTTCTACCTGCTGACCTTTATCATCGGCTTTGGCGCCATCGCCTTTGTCCTGACCAACCCCGAGTTTCTGGACGGGACCGGCGCATTGGTCGGCGGCAGCAATATGGCGGCCGTGCATCTGGCCCATGCGGTCGGCGGCAACGTGTTCCTGGGCTTTATCTCGGCCGTGGCCTTTGCCACCATCCTTGCGGTGGTTGCGGGGCTGACGCTGTCGGGGGCTTCGGCGGTCAGCCATGACCTTTATGCGACCGTGATCAAGAACGGCAACCCCGCGCCGGGCAGTGAACTGCGCGTCTCGCGCATTACCACTATCGTCCTGGGGATCGTCGCGGTGGTGCTGGGCATTGCCTTCAAGAACCAGAACATCGCCTTCATGGTGTCCTTGGCCTTTGCGGTGGCGGCCTCGGCCAACTTCCCGGTGCTGTTCATGTCGGTGCTGTGGAAGGATTGCACCACCCGTGGCGCGGTTGTCGGCGGCTTCCTCGGGCTTATCTCGTCGGTGGTGCTGACGGTGCTGTCGCCCTCGGTCTGGGAGGCGACGCTGGGTAACCCCGCAGGTTCGGCCCCCTTCCCCTATACCTCGCCTGCGCTGTTTTCGATGACGCTTGCCTTCCTTGGCATCTGGCTCGTGTCAAAGATGGACAATGGCGCACGGGCGCGTATCGACCGGGCGGGTTTCCTTGCCCAGCAGGTGCGCTCTGAAACCGGGATCGGCGCGGCCCAGGCCTCGTCGCACTGAAAAAGGCGGCCCGCCCCCCGCAGACGGGGACGGGCCGTTACCGTTCCGCATCCGGTTGCGGATGTTGCGGAGGGGATGATGGCCCACATCCTGATCGTCGAGGACGAGGATAACATTGCCGCCGCGCTGGAGTTTCTGCTTTTGCGCGCTGGCCACAGCTACAGGCGGATCGCCCGAGGCGCAGGCGCGCTGGACGAAATGCGGGCACGCCGTCCTGATCTGGTGCTGCTTGATATCATGCTGCCCGACATTTCGGGCTATGAGATTGTCGGGGCTGTACGCGCCGACCCGGATCTGCGCATGGTGCGGGTGCTGCTGATGACCGCGCGCGGCTCGGTGGTCGAGCGGCGCAAGGGGCTGGCGCTTGGGGCCAATGGTTTTATTGCCAAACCTTTTGAGCTGTCCGAACTGCGGGCCGAGATCGAGCGGTTGCTGGGCACCCCCTGACCGCCCGCACGTTCAGGCCGCGAGGTGTGGCAGGACCCAAATGCCGCTTTCGGGCGTAGCGTTCACCCGCAGCCGGCAGCCATAGGCGCAGGACAAGGTGTCATCGGACAGCACCTCTTCGGGACGGCCCTGAGCCAGAACGCGGCCGGCACACATCAGCACCAGCCGCTGCGCAAAAAGCGCAGTCAGGTTCAGATCATGCATGACCGCAATCACGCCTCCGCCCGCCCGCGCGTAATCGGCGGCCAGCCGCATGACTGTCAGCTGATGGGCGATGTCGAGGCTGCTGACCGGTTCATCCAGCATCAGCCAGCGCGGGCCGGTTTCCTTATCCACCGGCTGCCAGACCTGGGCCAGCACGCGGGCAAGCTGCACGCGCTGCTGTTCGCCACCCGAAAGCTCTTGATAAAGGCGGCCTGAAAAACCCGGCAGACCGACTGCCGCCAGCGCCTGCGGGATCAGGGCCTCGGTGCGCCCGGCCTGCCCCTCGATCCCGATGCGAACCACTTCGGCAACGGTAAAGGGAAAGGACAGCTCGGCTGCCTGTGGCAGCACGCCGCGGTGGCGCGCCAGTTCTTCGGGCGGCATCCGTGCGATGTCTCGACCGTTCAGGGTGATGCGGCCCCGGCAGGCCAGCTCTCCGGTCAGGCTGCGCATCAGGGTCGTCTTGCCCGAGCCGTTGGGGCCGACGATGGCCGTGAACTCGCCCGCCTGCGCGCTTACCGACACGCCATGCAGCACCTGTTTTCGGCCAAGACTGACCGAGATATCGCTGGCGATCAGGCTCATAGGTCCAGCACTCCGCGATTGCGCAAGAGGATCCACAGAAAGAACGGCCCGCCCATGATGGCGGTGACGATGCCGATCGGCAGTTCGGCCGGGGCGATGACCGTACGGCTGATCATATCGGCGATCAGCAGCGTGACCGCGCCAAGCAGCGCCGAGTTCACAAGCAGCCAGCGGTGATCCGGCCCGCTTGCAAGCCGCAAAAGATGCGGCACGACGATGCCGACAAAGCCGATCCCGCCCGAGACCGCCACCGCGGCCCCGGTTGCTGCGGCGACAGTCAGGATGGCGCGGTTCTTGACCTTTTGCACCCGGATACCGACATGGGCGGCCGCGGCCTCACCCAGCGCCAGCGCGTTCAGCCCGCGTGCCAGCCATGGCGCATGGATCATTGCCAGCGCCATGATCGGCGCGGCCACCAGAAGCTTGGGCCAGTTCGCCCCGGCCAGCGAGCCAAGACTCCAGAAGGTCACATCGCGCAATTCGCGGTCATCGGCGCGCAGGATGACCAGCCCTGAAACGGCCCCGATGATCGCCCCCAATGCAATCCCGGCAAGCAGCATGGTCGCAACCGAGGTGCGCCCCCGCCGCGTGGCGATGCGGTAAAGCGTGATCGTCGTGGCCCAGCCACCGGCAAAGGCCCCGACCGGCACCAGATACCAGCCGAAAAGCCCGGTCAGCCAGCCGGGCAGGGCGCTGGCCAGAACTATGGCAAGGATCGCCCCCAAAGAGGCGCCCGAGCTTATGCCCACGATGCCCGGGTCAGCCAGCGGGTTGCGAAACAGCCCCTGCATGACCGCCCCCGAAACAGCAAGCGAGGCGCCGACGAAAATGCCCATCAGCACCCGGGGCAGGCGGATATCCATCAGCACAACCCGATCCTGCACCGCAAGTTCGCGCCCGGCCAGAAGGTCCAGTATCGCCTGCGTCAGCGAGGTGCCCGAGGCGCCCCAGCCAAGTGAGATCACCGTCATTACTGCAAGCAGGGCTGCGAGTGCCAGCCCCAGACGGCGGGCGCGTTGGCTGCGGTCGCCCTTGATCCGCTGTGGCGGGCAAAGATCAGGGGACAAGGCGACCATCACGACCCCGCATAGATGAGGTCATGCAGTTCGACCGCCGCCTCGCCGGTGCGGGGACCAAAGCCCAGCAGTTTCAGTCCGTCCATTACCACTACCGCACCCGCACGACCTGCCGGGGTCTGGGCAAGCGCGGGGATTTTCTGCGCTGCTTCGGCTGCCTCGGCATTGGTGTTGCCGCCATTCATTGTGGCGTCAACCTGTTCATCGCCCCGCGTCATCATCAGGATGACATCGGGGGCGGCGGTAATGATCGCCTCATCAGTGACGGGCTTGTAGCCCTGGAACCCGGCCAGGGCGTTTTCGCCACCTGCCAGGCGAATGATCCCGTCAGCCGCCGTGCCTGTGCCGCCTGCCATGACGCGACCGCCTTGCAGCGAAAGGATGAAAAGGACCTTTTTCGGTGTCCCAACCGCCTGTGAGCGGGCCTGAACGGCCTCAAGATCGGCCGCCAGCTTTTCGCGCAGATCGCGGCCCTTTTCCGGCACGCCAAGCGCCTCGGACACGCGGTCCACCTTGTCGAGCACGCCGGCGATGTCATAACGCTCGGGCACCGCGACATAGGGCAGGCCCGTCGATTGCAGGACTGCGACCGCCTCGGGCGGGCCGGCACCTTCTTCGGCCAGGATCATGTCAGGCGCGACGTTCAGCACCCCCTCGGGCGACAGCGCGCGCAGATAGCCGACATCGGGCAAGGCATTGGCCTCGGGCGGCCAGTTCGAGGTGGTGTCACGCCCGACAAGCCGCGCCTCTTCGCCAAGCGCATAGATGATCTCGGTGATCGAGCCGCCAAGCGACAGCACGCGCCGGGCCTCGGGGTAGCTTTCGGCAAAGGCAGGCCCGGCAAGCCATGACGGTGTCAGCAGCGCAAGCGCCAGTGCCAGCCGTTTCATGCCGCTGCCTCGGCCAGTTCGGGCAGGTCATCAACCAGCGTCGCCCATGCTGCGGCATCGCCGCCCTTTTCGGGCCGCAGCCCGAAACACTGAAAAATCAGCGCGCCTTCTGCATCAAAAGCCTCGACCGAGATTGCCGGACCGCGCCGGGTCGGCTTGTCCACCGCCCAGACCTCGGCAACGTGATCGACGCGCAGATGCAGGTTAAAGCGCGGGTCCATGATATTCAGCCACGGCCCCATCGGCTTCAGCGACTGGATGGGTCCCGAGTGGATCTCGATACAGCCCATATTGCCGACAAAGAACATCACGCCGACGCCCTGGGCGTGGACCCGCTCAAGCAGGGCCGGCACCGCATCGACGGCCAGTTGCCGCACCAGCGGCGCGCCCGCGATGCGGTAAGCGCCCAGCCGGTTCATCTTGAGCCGGCGGGTCAGGATGTTGAACTGGTGGGTATCGGTCATCTCGGCCCATTCGCGGCGCAGGGCCTCGGCGCGCTCGGGGCTGGCCTTGGCGGGCTCGACCGGCGCGCGCGGCGCAAAGCTGGCGCTGTCGGATTGATCGGGCAGCGCCAGATCATGGCAAAGCGCCTGCCATGACGTCAGGTCCGAGGCATCGCGCAGGTGGATCTTGTGCACCGCGTCCCCCGCCGCATCAAAGATCTGGATCGAGCGGCGGGTCCCCGTCTCGGTCTTAAGTTCGACGGCAAATGCATGGACCCAATGGCGCGGAAACATACGCAGGTCGATTTCGGGGTCCACGGTCATGGCGGCATGTTCGCCATCGTGAAATTCGTTATAGGTGCCGATCTTTTCGATCACGCAAGAGCGGTTGCGGGTCAGCGCCATCACCTCGCCCAGACCTTGGACAAGGGGGATCAGCCGCCCCGGTTGCGGGTCAATCCGGATCGCACCATGGCCGACCCGCGCAGCGACCAACGCCGCCTCGGGGATGCCCAGCCGTTCGGCCAGATCATAGGGGCGGGTGCTGTTTTCGGCCAGAAAGCGGCGCAGATCGGCGGGGGAATGAACAGTCATTGCTGTGCCTTTCGCTGCTGTTGCATGCCCGTGGCCTTAACCCGGAGCAGTGCGCAAGAATCATTGACAGTTTTACTCAGTTTATTTTACGCCGCGCAAGATGCCAGCACGCGCCAGCCGGAAACTTCTGGATTTGACGACGGGAAACACATGCCACGCCATTCACTACGCGGCGCGCTGCTGGCCGGAACCGCCTGCCTGACCGCGCTGACCCTGACCACGCCCCTGCTTGCCCAACAGCGCACGGGCGAGGATGAGAAGACCAGGACCACCTTTGTGCTGGATCAGCTCGTGCTGCGCGCCGGAAAGCCCAAAGTCGCGTCCGAGGTACCCCAGTCGGTCTCGGTCGTGGACAGCGAGCAGTTGCGGGACATCGAGGCCGGCCATATCGGCGAGGTCCTGGCGACGGTGCCGGGTGTCGCCGGGGTCGGCTCGGGCAGTTTCTTTGGTCAGGGGTTCAACATCCGCGGCTTTGGCTCGACGGAAATGGCGGCGGCGGAATCCGGCATTGTCCAGCTGATCGACGGCGAAAAGAAATATTACGAATCCTACCGTCAGGGCGCGCTGTTCATTGAGCCGGATTTCCTGCGTCAGGTCGAGGTGCTGCGCGGGCCGGGGTCCTCGACGCTATACGGTTCGGGCGCGCTTGGTGGCGTCATCGCCATGGAGACGATCGAGGCCAGCGACCTGATCGCCGGGGGCAGCACCTTCGGCGGCAAGGCCAAGCTTGGCTATGCCAGCAACCCCGACACGGTCCTGGGCAGCGTTGCGCTTGGCTGGCGCCCGGCCGAGGATTTTGAGGCTCTGGCCGCCTTTGCATGGCGCAAGCTGGGCGATACCAAGGACGCCGACGGCAATACCACCGTGCGCTCGAATTCCAAGACGCCGAACCTGCTGCTGAAAGTCAGGCGCACCTTTGGCGATCAGTATATCGCTTTTTCCTATCAGCATCTGGAAGCCAAAGGCGAAAATCAGGACTTCAATCAGGTCGAGGGCGCGCAGGCCGGACTTTTCCCCGGCTTCACCGGGTGGGGTGTCGGCGATATCACCACCCGCGACCAGACGATGAAACTGACCTGGGGCTGGAATCCGCAGGACAACCGCTACATCGACCTGACCGCGACCCTGTCCTATACCAACACCATGAAGGATGTCCGGCAGGGCGACGACCCGGATGAGCCGATCATGGCTTCGTTGCTGGGCCGGCGGGACTATCAGCTGTGGAAATTCAAGCTGCGCAACGTCTCGGACCTGTCGGGGGCGGGCTATGATCACCACCTGACCACCGGTTTCGACATCATGAAACAGGACCGTTCGTCCAGCGTGCCGTCAAGTTCGCACCCCGAGGCCTATACCCGCGCCTGGGGGGCCTATGCGCTGTCCGAGCTGACCTGGGGCGATCTGACTGTGAACTCGGGTCTGCGCTATGAAAAGCAGCGCACCGAGCCCAAATCCTCGGTGACGGCGACGGACGATAAATACAACTCCGAAGCCATCGAGCCGCAAATCGCAGCGATCTACAGGCTGAATGACAGCTGGTCGGTCTTTGGCTCGGTCGCCTTTGTTCAGCGCATGCCGACGGTTGATGAACTTTACGACAGCTTTCGTGGTGGTGCGCCTTCGCCGGATCTCAAGGATGAAAAGGGCAAGAACCTTGAGGCCGGGCTGTCCTATCGCGGCTCGGATCTGTTCGCCTCGGGCGATGCGGCGGTGATGAAATTGACGCTGTTTCGCAATCATATCGACGACATGATCATGCGCACGAATGGCGCCGCGCCGACCCCGGCCTATGTCAATATCGACCGTGCCTATCTGCGCGGCGGTGAGCTGGAGGCCAGCTACAGCCTTAACAACTGGGAACTGGGCGCCGCCGTTTCGATCGTCGATGGCAAGGATCAGGACGGCAAGGTCCTGGACACGCTGCCAAACGACCGGGTCACGCTGCAGGCGATCTGGCGGCCTAATGACGAGTGGCGACTGGGCCTGCGCAGCACTTTGGCGAAAGGCCGGGACAAAGCGGATGACGAGCATCGCGCGGGCTATGGCGTCCATGACGTCTTTGCCACCTGGGCCCCGCAAACGGGTGCCGCAGCAGGGATCGAGGTTCATATGGGCATCGATAACATCGCCGATCGCGATTACACGCCTGCCACCTGGCTGAGCGGCCCGGCCCCGGGGCGGAACTTTAAACTGTCGGTCTCGCGCAGTTTCTGAGCGGGGCTGCCAGATGCGAAGGCCGGTCCCATCCGGGGCCGGCCGTTTCATTTTAGGGCTCAGTTTGCCCGCCATGTTTGGGCAATCAGCGCGTCATGATCGTCCATTTCGATAACGCGGCCCTCATGTATGACAGCGATACGGTCGGTATGGCGGGTTGCGCCCAGCCGATGGGTGATAACCGGCATCCTGCGTCCGATTGCCGGCTTTCCAAGGGACAGGATCGGTGAATTCTTGAGAATGGCGCGGGCATAGTCGCCCATCAGCCCTTAGAATGTGTCGTGGGCAGCGCCACACTGATCACGGTATCAAGGGGCAGCGAGCAAAACCCGCATCGCGGCATAACCGATCAAGGGGTCGCCCCAGACGCCCAGAACCTCGGCCGAGGCATGGGCCCGGTCATTTTCTTCGCGTTTACATGTCTGCCTGCGGGAATGCTCAACCCCGTTCATTTTGCTTGGCTCATGCGTCGTCGGCTGCCCTCGGGCTCCCCGGGAATCGCAGGTTCCTTGGGGAAAGAAGTTCGCTTTCACGCTATCGTTGTGGATTTGCGGCCCCTTATTGCCTGTTCCACGGGCAGATGAAAAGCCGGGCGATACAGGCTGCAGAGCCGCAGTTTTTGGCATGCGCCAAGATGAAGTAATCTTTGTTACATATTGTTGTCGCGTAATTTTTACAAAGAGCTGCGACAGGGCAGGCGTGACCGGCGCTTTGCCTCCCCGACAGTTTCCATACTGGTCGGTTTGTTTGCGAATTGACACATGCGTCATTGGCAGTGGACAAATTCGAACAGATTCGAAAAGATTCGAACGGGGGGCGGATGGCGGGCGCAGGGGCAACCTTCACAGCCCCGTCCGGGAACAAGAACGCCGAAAGGCATGAATCGGAGGAATATCCATGCGGAAAAACCTGTTCTGGCTGGCCGGTATGATGGCCCTGCCGGTCGCTGCCGAAGCCAAGACCGAAATTTCGTGGTGGCATGCGATGACTGGCGCCAATGCCGAAGTGGTGACCAAGATCGCCAATGACTTTAACGCCAGCCAAACCGACTATGAGCTCAAGCCGGTCTTCAAGGGCACCTATCCCGAGACGCTGAATGCCGGTATTGCGGCCTTTCGCGCCGGGCAGGCCCCGGACATCATTCAGGTCTTTGACGTCGGAACCGGCGTGATGATGGGCGCCCAGGGCGCGATCAAACCGGTCGCCGAAGTGCTGAAAGAAGGTGGCTACGAATTCGACAAGAGCCAGTATCTGCCCGGTATCGTCGGCTATTATTCGACGCCCGAGGGCGATATGCTGTCTTTCCCCTATAACTCGTCCTCGCCGATCCTTTATTATAACAAGGACATCTTCCAGAAGGCGGGCCTTGACCCCGAAACCCCGCCCAAGACCTGGGCCGAGGTCTGGGCGGCTGCCCGCAAGATCAAAGAGTCGGGCGCGGCGACCTGCGGCTATACCTCGACCTGGCTGACCTGGATTCACACCGAGAACTTTGCCGCCTGGAACAACGTCAGCTGGGCGACGAATGAAAACGGCCTTGCCGGCACGCCCGAGCTGAAGATTGACGGACCGCTGTTTGTCAAGCATTTCCAAGAGCTTGCCGATCTGGCCAAAGAGGGCGTCTTTGTCTACGGCGGCCGCACCAGCGAGGCCAAGCAGAACTTTACCTCTGGCGAATGCGGGATTCTGACCGAAAGCTCGGGCGGGCTCGGCGATATCGTAAAATCGGGCATGAACTACGGCATCGGCCAGCTGCCCTATGACGAGACCGCCGAGGGTGCGCCGCAAAACACCACCCCCGGCGGTGCTTCGCTGTGGGTCATGGGCGGCAAGTCGGACGAGACCTACAAGGGCGTCGCTGCCTTCTTCAACTACCTTTCCCAGACCGAGGTTCAGCAGTTCCTGCACGAACAATCGGGCTATCTGCCGGTGACCATGGCTGCCTATGAGGCGACCAAAGGTTCGGATTTCTATCAACAGAACCCGGGCCGCGAAACGCCGATCCAGCAGATGATGGGCAAGGCGCCGACCGAGAATTCAAAAGGGGTGCGCGCGCCTAACCTGCCGCAGCTGCGCGACATTCAGAACGAAGAATACGAAAAGATGCTCGCTGGCCAGCAGGACGCGGCCACCGCGCTGAAAAACGCCGTCGAACGCGGCAATGCCGCGATCAAGGAAGCCGTGGGCGGTTGAAACCAGAAGGCGGGCGTTCCGGCGCCCGCCCGACCCTAAAGAGGGACAGATGAGACGCACCGTCTTTCCGCACAAGCTGTTGCCCTGGCTGCTGCTGGCGCCACAGCTGGCAATCACGCTGATCTTTTTCTATTGGCCCGCAGCGCAGGCGTTTCGCCAGTCAATGCTGCGCGAGGACGCCTTTGGCCTGAAGACCACCTTCGTGGGGCTTGCGAATTTTCGTAAGGTGCTGAGCGATCCGAACTATCTGAACTCGATGCGGGTGACGGTGGTGTTTTCGGTACTTGTGGCATTTTTCGCCATGGCGATTGCGTTGTTTCTGGCCGTGCAGGCCGAAAAGATTGTCCGGGGCAAAGGGTTTTACCGCACGCTGATGATCTGGCCCTATGCGGTGGCGCCCGCCATTGCCGGTATGCTGTGGCTTTTCATGTTCAATCCCAGCTTTGGCACGCTTGCCTGGCCCCTGCGGCAGCTTGGTATCAGCTGGAACCCGCTGCTTGACAGCACACAGGCCATGGGGCTGGTTGTCGCTGCCGCGACATGGAAGCAAATCAGCTACAATTTTCTGTTCTTTGTCGCAGGCTTGCAGGCAATTCCTCGTTCACTGCTGGAAGCGGCGGCGATCGACGGGGCATCGCGCCGCCATACGTTCTGGACCATCACCTTTCCGCTGCTGGCACCGACGAGCTTTTTCCTGCTGGTCGTAAACACGGTTTATGCGCTTTTCGACACCTTTGGCATCATCCATGCGGTGACTGGTGGCGGCCCCGGCAAGGCGACGGAAACGCTGGTCTACAAGGTTTACAACGACGGTTTCGTCAACCTGATCATGGGCGACAGCGCCGCGCAATCGGTGATCCTGATGATCATCGTCATTGCGCTGTCCGCCTTCCAGTTCCGCTTCATCGAAAGGCGGGTGCATTATGGCTGAGTCCGCTCCTCTCGCTGCGCGCCGTTCGGGCCGGCTGATCGCACATCTGTGGATGGTGCTTGGCGTGATTGTCGTGGCCTTCCCGGTCTATTACGTCTTTGTCGCCTCGACCCATTCGTTGCAAACGATCCTGCGCCCGCCCTTGCCGCTGCTGCCCGGTTCCGAGGCGGTGCGGAACTATTCCGAGGCATTCTCGGGTGGGGTCAGCCGCATTGGCGGGGTCAGCCTGTGGCGGCTGCTGGCCAATACCACCATCGTTGCGATGGGGATTGCGCTTGGCAAGATCGCGATCTCGATGGCCTCGGCCTATGCGATCGTCTTTTTCCGCTTTCCGCTGCGGATGGCCTGTTTCTGGCTGATCTTCATCACGCTGATGCTGCCGGTCGAGGTGCGTATCCAGCCGACCTACAAGGTCATGGTCGATCTTGGGCTGATCAACACCTATCCGGGTCTGATCCTGCCGCTGATCGCCTCGGCTACGGCGACGCTGCTGTTTCGGCAGTTCTTCATGACCATTCCGGATGAGCTGCTTGAGGCGGCTCGCGTCGATGGTGCCGGGCCGTGGCGGTTTTTCAAGGACATCCTGTGGCCCCTGTCGCTGACCAATGTCGCGGCGATCTTTGTGATCCAGTTCATCTATGGCTGGACGCAATATCTGTGGCCGCTGCTGGTTACCAATTCCAACGAAATGAACACGATCGTCATCGCGCTGAAGAAGATGGTTTCTTTTGCTGATGCCGATACCCCCTGGCACCTCGTGATGGTGACCAGCGTGCTGGCCATTCTGCCGCCGATCCTGGTGGTGGTGCTGATGCAGCGCTGGTTCGTCAAGGGTCTGGTCGAGACGGAGAAATAAATGGCCCGCATCCTGCTGAACGACGTCCGCAAGAGTTATGCGGGAACTCAGGTGATCCATGGCATCAACATGCAGATCGCTGACGGTGAATTCGTGGTGATTGTCGGCCCCTCGGGCTGCGGCAAATCCACGCTGCTGCGCATGGTCGCGGGGCTTGAGGCGATCACCTCTGGTACGGTCGAGATCGGCGACAAGGTGGTCAACGACCTTGAGCCGCGTCAGCGCGACATTGCCATGGTGTTCCAGAACTACGCGCTTTACCCGCACATGTCGGTGCGCGAGAATATGGCCTACGGCCTCAAGATCGCCCGCATGTCCAAGGCCGAGATCGGCAGCCGTGTCGCCAAGGCCGCAACCATGCTTGAGCTTGAGCCCTATCTGGACCGCAAGCCTCGCGCATTGTCGGGCGGCCAGCGCCAGCGCGTCGCCATGGGCCGGGCGCTGGTGCGCGAGCCTGCGGCGCTGCTTCTGGATGAGCCGCTGTCGAACCTTGACGCCAAGCTGCGGGTCCAGATGCGTTTGCAGATCAAGGAAATGCACCTGCGCACAGGCCAGACCACCCTTTACGTCACCCATGATCAGGTCGAGGCAATGACGCTGGCTGACCGGCTGATCGTGATGAACAAGGGCGTGGCCGAACAGATTGCGACCCCGCTTGAGGTCTATCAGCGACCGGCCAGTGAATTCGTCGCGGGCTTTATCGGCTCTCCGGCCATGAACATCTTTACGGTCAGCGCGGCTGACGGTCGCGTGACCTTGCCGGGGGGCGCGGTCCTGCCGCTGCCCGTGCCGCGTGGGGGCGATCTGCGTCTTGGTCTGCGCCCCGAACATATGCGCATGGCCGAACCGGGCGAGGCGGCAATCCCCGTCGTGCTGCGCTCGGTCGAGCGGCTGGGGGCGGATGCTTTCGGCTATGGCATGATCGAAGGCTCGGATGTGTCTTTCGTTCTGCGTTTGCCCGGCACCAGTACGCTTGATCGCGGCGACCGGGTCGAGGCGGTGCCTGATCCGGCGCATCTGCATTTCTTTGACCCCGAAAGCGGAAAGCGTATCGAAGGTTAATGTCACTTTGCAGCCGGGCCAGAGGCGGTTCGCCGCCGGCCCGGTTTGCAGGTGCCCGCGCCGCACCTATATCCATCGCTGCAGTATAAAGAAGGCAGGTTTATGATGGATGAGGCGCAAGAACCCGGTCATGCGGGGCCGATCCTGCATTTTCGCGGCATGGCCGGGGGCGGGATCAGGCTTGCGACTATCATCATCCGCCCGCTTAATGCGCCAGCGCCTCCGTCGCTGCGGGTTTCTACGGCCGGGGTCGCACCTGTCCGCATCGCCGAAATTGCCAATGTCGCAATCTGGCGCCACGACTTTACCCTGACGCCCGCTGATCGTGGTTATGAGTTCGCGGACTGCTTTTACGAGGTCGTCACCGATCTGAGCGGCGATCTGCGCCTTGCCTTCGTTTCCTGTAATGGCGAGGAAAACGGCGATCTTGAGCGCGACGATGATGAACGTAACCTGATGTGGACGCGGTTGGCGCAGGATCACGCCAGCGCCCCCTTTGCGTTGCTATTGCAGGGCGGCGACCAGATTTATGCTGATGAGGCGACGCAAGGCCACCCGCTGAGCGAGGATTGGCCCGATCACGCGCCCGAGGTCGATGACTCTGCCGCGCTGCAAGATCTGGCCCGGCATCTGCGCGACCGTTTTGTCGAACGCTATCTGCATGTGCTGCGCGCGCCCGGCTATTCGTGGATGGCGGCACGGGTGCCGACGCTGGCGATCTGGGACGACCATGACATTTGTGACGGCTGGGGCTCGCTGCCTGAAAAGCGCGCGCGCTCGGCCGTTGGCCAGGCGCTGTTTCAGGCCGCGCGCGAGACCTATTTGCTGTTCCAGCATGGCGCGGTTGAAAGCGACATCCCCGAGCTGTTTCTTGACGCCACAGGTGCCAGCCTTGGCTGGAAACGCGAACTGCCCGGCCTGACCATCGCAGCACCCGACCTGCGTTCAGAACGCGACCGTCATCGGATCATGGGCCCGGCGGGCTGGCAATCGGTCGAGGCGCTGGCGCCGCAAGGCGAACATATCTTTCTGGTCTCCAGCGTCCCGCTGCTTGGTCCGCGCCTGTCGCTGATCGAGCGGGTGATGATGGCGATCCCGCGTATGCAGCATTACGAGGATGACTTGCGCGACCAATGGCAAAGCCGGGCACATCGCGCTGAATGGCGGCGGATGCTGGGGCAGGTGCTGCAATGGCGCGACCATGCGCGCGTCACCGCCCTGTCGGGCGAGATCCACCTTGCCACACGGGCCGAAATGGGACCGCAGGCGCAAAAGATCCATCAGCTTGTCGCCTCGGGCATTTCCCACCGTGCGCCTTCGCGCGCCTATGCCCGGCTGCTGGGCCTGTTTGCCGGGCTGGGCGAGGCGCCTTTGCCCGGCCACCCGATCCGCATCCTGCCGCTGCCTGGCCAGCGCCACCGCTATGTCGCCGAACGCAATTACCTGACCCTTACCCGCAGTGCGGGCCATTGGCAGGCGGTCTGGCATCTTGAGGACAGCGGCAAAACGCCTCCGCTAGAGCTGTCCGCCTGATCGGGCCGGCGTGGCGGTTGCGCCGCCCGCCAAAGCCCGCTATCCCGGGCGCCCATACCGGTCGCAGCCTACCCGGTTATCAAAACAAGGGTTCACAATATGAAGACTTTAGTTGTCTGCTCAGGCGGACTCGATTCCGTGACGCTTGCTCATATGGTCGCGGCACGGGGCGAACTTTCACGCCTGATCTCGTTCGATTATGGCCAACGCCACCGCAAAGAGCTGGAATTCGCGGTCGCCACCGCCTGGCAGCTTGAGGTGCCCCACCACGTCATAGATCTGCGCGGCGTGGGGGCGGCACTTGGCGGCTCGGCCCTGACCGGAGGGGCCGAAGTGCCCGACGGCCACTATGTCGAGGAAACCATGCGCATCACCGTGGTTCCGAACCGTAATGCCATCATGCTGACGATTGCCTTTGGTGTCGCGGCCTCGATGGGGGATGAGGCGGTGGCCATCGCCGTCCATGGCGGAGATCATTTCATCTATCCCGACTGCCGCCCGGCCTTTACCCAGGCGTTCCAGCATATGCAGGACGCGGCACTTGACGGCTATGCCCGGATCACGCTGCTGACGCCCTTTGTCCATCGCACCAAGGCCGATATCGTCGCCGAAGGGGCACGCCACAACACCCCCTTTGCCGCCACATGGTCCTGTTACAGGGGCGGTAAGCAGCATTGCGGCCGCTGTGGCACCTGTGTCGAACGGCGCGAAGCCTTTCAACTGGCCGGTGTCCCAGACCCGACCACCTATGAGGACCCGGATTTCTGGCTGCAAGCCGTCGCTGACCGGGGGCGGAAGTGATGTTCCGCATTTCCAAGGAATTTCATTTCTCGGCCTCGCATCAGCTATCCCATCTGCCTCCCGATCACCAATGCGCCCGGCTACACGGCCATAACTACATCGTGGTGGTCGAGCTGGCCTCGGCCACGCTGAACGCTGATGGTTTCGTGCGGGACTATCATGAGCTTGCGCCGTTAAAGCATTATATCGACACGCAATTCGACCATCGTCATCTGAATGAAGTGCTGGACGGCCCCTCAACGGCCGAGAATATGGCGCGGCATTTTCACGATTGGTGCAAGGCGCGCTGGCCTGAAACGGTGGCGGTCCGTGTTTCCGAGACACCCAAGACCTGGGCCGAGTACCGGCCATGACCCTGCGCATCGCCGAAATATTTGGCCCGACCATTCAGGGCGAGGGTGCCCTGATCGGAGAGCCGACCGTTTTTGTCCGCGCTGGCGGCTGTGATTACCGCTGCCATTGGTGCGACAGCTTGCATGCCGTGGACAGCAGTCACCGACACGAATGGCGGCCAATGGAGGCCAGGGAAATCTGGGCCGAGGTGCGCCGCCTGTCGGCTGGCCAGCCGCTGACCGTTTCGCTGTCAGGGGGGAACCCGGCGATTCAGGATTTTGCCCCGTTGATCGCGCTGGGGCGGGCCGGGGGGTATCGCTTTGCCTGCGAAACTCAGGGCTCGATTGCGCAGCCGTGGTTTGGCGATCTGGCCATGCTGGTCCTGTCACCCAAGCCGCCCTCTAGCGGGCAGGTGGTGGACTGGGATGCCTTTGATCGCTGCCTGAGCGCAGCCGAAGGCGCGGGTCGGCGGGTGCTCAAGATCGTCATTTTCGATCAGGCGGATCTGGATTGGGCGCGTGAGGTTGCCGCCCGCTATCCCGACCTGCCGCTTTACCTGCAACCCGGCAACCCTGAAACCGACCCTGAAACCCCGGTCGAGCCACAAGCCCTTGCCGACCGGTTGCTGTGGCTGGTCGAAAACACGGTCGGCCGCGGCTGGCTGAAACCCCACATTCTGCCGCAACTGCATGTCCTGATCTGGGGCAACCGGCGCGGCGTATAAGACCATAGGAGCGAAGAATGTCCGAAACGATCTATAGCGGCCTTAAACAGCTTGGTGGCGCAACAGTTCTGCCTGAAAGCCCCGACAAGGCCGAGCTTGAGCGGGTGCAGAACCCGCAGGCCGATGTTGCTTATAACGTACGTTTCACCGCGCCTGAATTCACCTCGCTTTGCCCTATGACCGGTCAGCCGGACTTTGCACATCTGGTTATTGATTATGTGCCAGGTGACTGGCTTGTTGAGTCGAAATCGCTGAAATTATACCTTGGAAGCTTTCGAAATCACGGTGCTTTTCACGAAGATTGCACCGTTTCTATCGGGCGCAGGCTTGCCGGATTCCTCGCTCCGCTCTGGCTGCGCATCGGCGGCTATTGGTATCCGCGCGGCGGTATGCCGATTGACGTTTTCTGGCAAACCGGCCCGATGCCCTCGGGGGTCTGGATCCCGGATCAGGGCGTGCCACCCTATCGCGGACGCGGCTAAGGCTTGCTGACGCAAATCATCTATCGGCGCGGGTGCTCATAGGCTCCGCGCCGATTTTTCTTGACAGCCCTCATCACTATGTGTGAGCATTTGCCCATCACATTAGCAAATGCTGATCCGTAGGGGAGGACAATCGCATGAGCATGATGCTGCGCGGCTTGATGGGGGCCTGCGCCGTGACGGCGCTGACGCTGCCAGCCATGGCCGAGACACTGACCATCGCCACCGTGAACAATGGTGACATGATCCGCATGCAAAAGATGAGCAAGCCGTTCACCGATGCGAACCCGGACATCACGCTGGAATGGGTCACGCTTGAGGAAAACGTGCTGCGTCAGCGCGTGACGACCGATATCGCCACCAAGGGCGGGCAATATGACATCGTCACTGTCGGCAATTACGAGGTGCCGATCTGGGCCAGGCAGGGTTGGCTGTTGCCGCTTGAGGATATGGGCGAGGAATACGATGCCGCTGATATCCTGCCGCCGATCAGCGCCGGCCTGTCGGTGGATGGCAAGCTATATGCCGCGCCATTCTATGGCGAATCCGCGATGATCATGTATCGCACCGATCTGATGGAAAAGGCCGGGCTGACCATGCCTGAACGCCCGACATGGGAGTTCATCTATGACGCCGCCCGCAAGATGACCGACAAAGAGGCCGAGGTCTACGGCATCTGCCTGCGTGGCAAGGCGGGCTGGGGCGAGAATATGGCCTTTCTGACCTCGATGGCACATAGCTATGGCGCGCCATGGTTCGACAAGGACTGGAAGCCCCAATTCTCGGGTGAGAAGTGGAAAAAGGCGCTGACCGACTATGTCACCATCATGAATGAGGCCGGCCCGCCCGGCGCCTCGTCCAACGGGTTCAACGAGAACCTCGCGCTGTTCCAGACCGGCAAATGCGGCATGTGGATTGATGCCACCGTGGCGGCAAGCTTTGTGTCGAACCCCAAGGAATCGACGGTGGCCGACAAGGTCGGCTATGCGCTGGCACCCGAGGGTGAAAAGCCGCAAATGTGGCTGTGGGCATGGACGCTGGCAATCCCCTCTTCGACCGATGCGCCTGATGCGGCAAAGAAATTCGTCGCCTGGGCGACCTCCAGGGCTTATACCGAACAGGTCGCAGCGACCGAGGGCTGGGCGAATGTGCCTCCGGGCACCCGCACCTCGCTTTATGAAAACCCCGAGTATCAGCAGGCCGCGCCCTTTGCCAGGCCGACGCTTGACAGCATCATGTCCGCCGATCTGCAAAACCCGACCAGCGTCGAGGTGCCCTATATCGGCACGCAATGGGTAGGCATCCCCGAGTTCCAGGCCCTTGGCACCTCGGTAGGCCAGCAGTTTTCTGCAGCTCTGGCTGGTCAGGCCAGCGTTGATCAGGCGTTGCAGATGGCCCAGCAGATTGCCGAACGCGAGATGGCCAAGGCCGGTTATCCCAAGTGATACCCAGTTGACGATGTAACCCGGTCGCGGGCCGGGCAGGGGGCGCATTGTCCCCTGCCACCCGGCACCGACAATGATTTCCTGCGCGGGGAGGCGCACCGATGGCGACCCGACACCAGAAAACTCTGGCACGGCTGATGGTTTCCCCCTCGGTCCTGTTGCTTCTGGGCTGGATGATCGTTCCTCTGGCCATGACGCTGTGGTTCAGCTTTCAAAGCTACAACCTGCTGTCACCCGGGATGGAACAGTTCATCGGCTGGACCAATTACCAGTATTTCCTGTCAGATCCGGCCTTCTGGACGGCGATGCGCAACACGCTTTTGCTGGTCGGTGGGGTGCTGGTCATCACCGTGGGGGGCGGCATTGCGCTGGCCCTGCTGCTGGATCAGCCGATGTTCGGGCAGGGTGTGGTACGTATTCTGGTGATTGCGCCCTTCTTCATCATGCCCACCGTTTCGGCGCTGGTGTGGAAGAACATGTTCATGAACCCGGTGAACGGGCTGTTTGCCTGGTTTGCCAAGGCGGTCGGGGCCCAGCCCATCGATTTTCTGGCCCAATATCCGCTGATGTCGATCATCCTGATCGTTTCATGGCAATGGCTGCCCTTTGCCACGCTGATCCTGCTGACGGCGCTGCAATCGCTTGACAGCGAGCAGATGGAGGCGGCCGAGATGGACGGGGCGGGCACTCTGGCCAAGTTCACCCATCTGGTCCTGCCACATCTGTCGCGCGCCATTACCGTCGTGATCCTGATCGAGACCATCTTTCTGCTGTCGGTCTTTGCCGAGATCCTGGTCACGACGAATGGCGGGCCGGGCTATCAATCCACCAACCTGACCTATCTGGTCTATAGCCAGGCCCTGCTGCAATTCGACGTGGGCGGCGCCTCTGCCGGGGGCATCATCGCGGTGATCCTGGCCAATATCGTGGCGATCTTCCTGATGCGGATGATCGGCAAGACGCTGGAGTAACGACATGGCCCGCAACATCTCTCAAAGCCGTCGCTGGGGCTTTACCATCCTGGCCTGGGGCGCGGCGCTGGTGATCTTTTTCCCGATCCTCTGGACCATCCTGACCAGTTTCAAGACCGAGGCCGATGCCATCGCCAGCCCGCCAAAGTTCCTGTTCTTTGACTGGACGGTCGAGAATTATGCCGAGGTGCAGTCTCGCTCACCCTATTTCCGGCATTTCATGAACTCGGTCATCATCTCGGTCGGCTCAACCCTGCTGGGTCTTGTCGTGGCGATCCCGGCGGCCTGGTCTATGGCCTTTCAACCGGGGCGTCGGACCAAAGACCTGCTGATGTGGATGCTGTCGACCAAGATGATGCCGGCGGCCGGGGTCCTGATCCCGATGTATCTGATGTTCCGCAGCTTTGGGCTGCTTGACAGCCGGCTGGGCATCACCGTGGTGCTGATGCTGATCAACCTGCCGATCATCGTCTGGATGCTTTATACCTATTTCCGCGAAATCCCGTCCGAGATCCTTGAGGCGGCGCGGATGGACGGGGCAAGTCTGCGCAACGAAATCCTTCATGTGCTGACGCCCATGGCAGTGCCGGGGATCGCCTCAACGCTGCTTTTGAACGTGATCCTTGCCTGGAACGAGGCGTTCTGGACGCTGAACCTGACCACGTCCAAAGCGGCGCCGCTGACGACATTTATCGCCAGCTATTCCAGCCCCGAGGGGCTGTTTTACGCGAAACTTTCGGCGGCGAGTACAATGGCCATCGCCCCGATCCTGATCCTTGGCTGGTTCAGCCAGAAACAGCTCGTCCGTGGGCTGACCTTTGGCGCGGTGAAATAAGGGGAGGCAAATATGGGAAGCATCACGCTTGAACAGGTCTGCAAAAGCTTTGGCGAGGTCGAGGTCATCCCCGGGGTCGACCTGCAGATCGAGGACGGAGAGTTCGTGGTCTTTGTCGGCCCTTCGGGCTGCGGGAAATCCACGCTTTTACGGCTGATCGCAGGGCTTGAGGACGTGACCTCGGGGCGGATCGTCATCGACGGGCAAGATGTGACGGTGGCGCCTCCGTCGCGGCGCAAACTTGCGATGGTGTTCCAGTCCTATGCGCTGTACCCGCATATGTCGGTGCGCAAAAACATCGCTTTCCCGTTAAAGATGGCGGGGCTGAGCGCCGATGAACAAGAACGGCGCGTCCAGCACGCGGCAGGGATCCTGAACCTGACCGACTATCTGGACCGCCGTCCGGGTCAGCTTTCAGGTGGTCAGCGTCAGCGCGTGGCGATCGGCCGTGCGATCGTGCGCGAACCTTCGGCATTTCTCTTTGATGAGCCTTTGTCGAACCTTGATGCGGCGCTGCGGGTGAACATGCGGGTCGAGATATCCGAGCTGCACAAAAAACTAGCTACCACAATGATCTATGTCACCCATGATCAGGTCGAGGCGATGACCATGGCCGACAAGATCGTCGTTCTGCGCGCCGGCCGGATCGAACAGGTGGGCAGCCCGCTTGAGCTTTATCGCCGCCCGGCGAACCGCTTTGTCGCGGGCTTTATCGGCAGCCCGAATATGAACTTTCTTGAAGGCGAGGCCGCCGCGCGTCTTGGTGCCCATGCGATCGGCGTCCGCCCCGAGCATTTCCGCCTGTCGATGAGCGAGGGGGCGTTTGCGGGCCGGGTCGGGGTCGCCGAGCATCTGGGTTCGGATACCTTCCTGCATGTCGATCTGGACGATGGAACCCATGTGGTTGCCCGGGCCGAGGGCGAATTCCCCGCCAGCCATGGGGACCGCATCCACCTGACCCCGCAGGACGGAAGGCTGTATCGCTTTGACCAAAACGGCAGCGCTCTGTGATCCGGGATGAAAATGACAAGATTAAGTGAACAGACCCTTGGGCAGATCAGCCAGCCGCGCCCGGAATATGATCGCAGGCGGCTGCGCCCCGGTATCCTGCATTTCGGGGTCGGGAATTTCTTCCGCGCCCATCAGGCGGCCTATCTGGACCGGCTGATGAACATGGGACTGGCCCATGATTTCGCCATCATCGGCGCGGGCGTCATGTCGGGGGATGCGCGGATGCGTGACACTCTGGCAGTGCAGGACCACCTTTACACGCTGGTCGAACAATCGGCTGGGGCGTCGCGGGCGCGGGTTTTGGGGCCGGTCATCGACTATATCACCCCCGGTGATCATGTCCGGGTAATCGCCAGCTTGGCCGATCCGGCGATTCGCATTGTCGCGCTGACCATCACCGAGGGCGGCTATTTCATCGACGCCGCTACCGGGCATTTCGATCCCACCCATCCCGCCATTGCGGCCGATGCGGCCAATCCCGATATGCCGCAAACGGTGTTTGGCCTCATCGTCGCCGGACTAAGGGCGCGTCGCGCGGCGGGTCATGCGCCCTTTACCGTCATGTGCTGCGACAACATCCCCCATAACGGCGATGTCACGCGTGAGGCGGTGGTTGAGACGGCGCGCCTCTCTGACCCGGATTTTGCCGAGTGGATCACCGCCGAAGTCGCCTTTCCGAACGGTATGGTGGACCGCATCACTCCTGCGACCAGCGAGCGTGAGCGGCGTCTGGTGCGCGAGGATTTCGGCATTGAGGATGACGCCCCGGTCTTTTGCGAAGATTTCATCCAATGGGTGCTTGAGGACCGCTTTCCTGCCGGACGACCCGCACTGGAAAAGGTCGGTGTTGAATTCGTACAGGACGTGACGCCGTGGGAGCTGATGAAGATCCGCATCCTGAATGGCGGCCATGCGGTGATCGCCTATCCGGCGGGACTGCTCGACATCCACTTCGTCCATGAGGCGATGGAGGATGCCCAGATCCGCGCCTTTCTTGAAAAGATCGAGCGTGATGAGATCATCCCCGCCGTGCCGCCCGTGCCCGGCACCGATCTTGGCGCCTACTTCGCCAAGGTGGCCGAACGTTGTGCCAACCCCAAGATCGGGGATACGGTGCGCCGGCTTTGCCTTGATGGCTCGAACCGGCAGCCCAAGTTCATTGTCCCGACCATCGCCCACCGGCTTGAACGTGATCAGCCGGTCGAGGGGCTGGCGCTGGAATCGGCGTTGTGGTGCCGCTATTGCGCGGGCATCAGCGACAGCGGGGCCGTTATTGCGCCGAACGATCCGAACTGGGATCGTCTGATCATTCAGGCACAGGCCGCGCGCAATGATCCCGCCGCGTGGCTTGCCATGGCCGAGATCTATGGCGCAACGGGGCGCGATCCGCGCTTTGCCCAACCCTTTGCCCGCTGGCTTGCGATGCTGTGGAACAAGGGCACGCGTGCGACGCTTGACGCTTATATCCGGGGCTAGGCAGTGGCGCGCGGGCTGATCTTTGACTGTGACGGGGTTTTGGTTGATTCAGAGCCCCTCGCAGCGGCCGAGATCGGGGCGCTGTTGCAAGGGCAGGGCGCGCCCATCACCCTTGCGCGCATTTATGATGAGTTTCTGGGCCGCTCATTCTCGACCATCACCGATGCGGCGCGTGCGCATGGTGTCGATCTGGGACCGGCCTTGCCGGGTTATGCCACGGCGCTGGCCGAACGTTTCCGCCGCGAGTTGCAGCCGGTTCACGGCATGGCCGAGGTACTGGCCCGGCTTTCAGGTCCGCGCGCCGTCGCCTCATCCAGTGCGCCCGAACGACTGTCGTTGTCGCTGTCGTTGACCGGGCTTGCGTCTTTTTTCGGTCAGCATGTCTATTCGGCGGTGCAGGTTTCGCGCGGCAAGCCAGCGCCCGATTTGTTCCTTTTCGCTGCGAAAAAACTGGGGGTTGATCCCGCTGACTGTGTGGTGATCGAGGATAGCCCGGCCGGTCTGCGCGCTGCCCGTGCGGCGGGGATGCGGGTGATCGGCTTTCTGGGCGGCAGTCACGCGGGACCGGCGCGCCTTGCCGAAAAGCTGGCACAGCTTGCCCCGGATGCGCTGATTGACCGCGCCAGCGATTTGCCCAAAACTCTGGATGATCTGGACTAACAAAGGGGAATCAGCGTGCTGATCGGGGCCGTGGATGTGGGCTCGGCCCGGGCGCGGGCGGGGCTTTTCACCCTTGACGGCCGGCTTGTTGCACGCGCCAGCCGGGGCTTTGCCACCATCCCGGGGCCCGACCAACAGGCCATGTATCATTTTGCCGAGATTTGGCAGGCCGTAGCCGATGCCTTGACCGAGGCACGCCATCAGGCCGGCGTGCCCCCGGCGCAGATCGGCGCGCTGGCTTTCGATGCGACCTGTTCTTTGGTCGTTGACGCCCCGGGGTTTTCGCCCGACGTAATCGCCTGGCACGATCATCGCGCGGTTGCCGAGGCAGCCGAGCTTAGCCGCATCCCGCATGAGGTGGTGGTGCGGGCTGGGGGCTCGGTCTCGCCCGAGATGCAGACGCCAAAGCTTATGTGGCTGAAGCGCAACCGGCCCGGGATCTGGGCGACGCTGAACGGCGTACGGGACCTTTGCGACCATCTGACCTTTCGGGCGACAGGTATCGAGGCGCGCTCGCTTTGCGCGGCGGTGGCAAAATGGGCGTGGCTTCCTGACCGTGGCGGCTGGCAGCAGGATCTGTTGGAACGGGCAGGGGTCGCCGATTTTCCGCGCCCCGGTCCGGTTCTGTCCCCCGGCAGCCGCATTGGCCCCCTGTCACCGCAAGGCGCGGCCGAACTGAGGTTAAAACAGGAAACGCTGGTCGCAACGGGGTTGATCGACGCCTTTGCCGGGGCGCTTGGCGCGGCGCCCGGTATGCCGGCGCTGATCGCGGGCACCTCGAACTGTGTGATCGCGGCAGGGATAGGCCCGCGCACGTCGCTTTGGGGACCTTATCCCGGTGCCATTCTGCCCGATGAAAGCGTGACCGAGGGAGGGCAATCTGCGACCGGCGCGCTGCTGGAACGTCTGCGCGCCCTTTACCCCGAGCCGACCGATCACGACGTGATCCTTGCCCGTATCGCCTCGGCCCCCGAGCCTGCGGCCGATCTGCATGTCCTGCCTGATATCAAGGGCAACCGCACGCCCTTTGCCGATCCGCTGCTGCGTGCCGTCATTCAGGGTCTCACCCTTGAGCGTAGCCCCGAGGCGCTGGATGCGCTTTACTGGCGCGCGGCGGTCGGGATCGCGCTGGGAACGCGTCAGGTGATCGCGCATATGGGCCTGATACCCCAGGCGCTGGCCATGGCGGGTGGGCAGGCGCGCTCACCCCTGTTGCGCCAGCTTTACGCTGATGCCATCGGGGCCGAGATCCACTGGCAGCCCGAAGACGCGGTGCTGCGCGGCACAGCCATCCTTGCTGCTGCGCCGCTCAGCGGCGGTGTTCTTGCTGCCCGCGACCATTTTGCCCGGCCGATCGAGGTGACAAAGCCTGATCCCGCCGCCTGTATCCGGCGTGAGCGGGACTGGCGCATCTTTTTGCGCATGCAAGAACAGCGCGCTGAAATTGCTGCGATGTAGCTAGCCCGACAGCAGCGCCGCACCGGTTGTGGCATCGGTGATCAGCCCGCTGATCAGCCCGCCCCGCAGCGCGCCGCGGATCGCCGGAACCTTTTCACTGCCATGCGCCGCGCCGATAACAAGCGTCGTTTCCCGCGGGGGGATCGGGGCCGAGGCCACGCGATCATTGCTAAGCCCCGGCACCAGCGCGCCATGGGTGTCATAGGCCCAGCCAGTGATCTCGCCCACCGCGCCGGCATCGACAAGGGCGTCAAGCTCGGGCTGGGTCAGAAAACCGTCAAGCATCAATGGCGCGTTCTCGCCCACAGTGCCGATGCCGACAAATGCGACCGCCGCCTCAGACGACATCTGGATCAGGCGCCGGATGCTTGGCTGGCTGTTCACGGCCTGCCGTTCGCTCATGCTGGGGGCGATGACGGGCAGGGGCAATGGAAAGCTGCGGGCGCTGACCAGATCTGACAGGGTAAACAGCACGTTATAATAGGCGGTCGAGCCGTCGGGCGCGATATTGCCGGTCAATGAGACGATACGATGCTGGGGGCAGTCGATATGGGGCAGTTGCGCGATGGCGCTGCGCAGGGTGCGGCCGGTGCCGATCGCCATGGTCAAAGGCTCGGCCCGGCGCAACCATTGCTCGATCGTGTCCGCGACCATCAGCGCGACACCTGCTTCGGGGGCATCTGAGGGGGCGATCTGGCAAAACTCCAGCCCCCATTTGTGCTGCAGCCCGGCGGCAATATCCATGCAATGGGCAAACGGGTGGTCGATGCGGATCTTGACGATACCCTCGGCCATAGCCTGAGCAACCAGCCGCTGCGCAGTCTGGCGCGAGACGCCCATGATCCCGGCGATCTCATCCTGGGTCTTGCCTGCGACATAGGAAAGCCACGCCGCCTTGGCTGCCTGCTCAAGTTTCCGGCCCTGGTTCACCATAAGGGGCTGTCCGTCTTTCCTACCCTAACTATCCCTTTACGTGTCTAGCTTGGTGGTGCCGCAAGTGTCCAGCGGCGGCTTTGGGATCCCAACTGGAGAGGGGGGAGGGGGCTGGCAACAGGTTAACGCCCATTTTCCCAGATCAGAATTGGAAAGAACTGGCCCTTCATATTCCGTTCGCGCCCCAGTAGCCGACCTGGCCGCCATGCGTGTCCGATCACTGAAACAATGGCCATTCCGGCAACTCTGGTGCAAAATAACTGATTGAGTTTACTTTATTATTTAGATGCGCGGTTTTCTGTTTTGTCCACTTTTACCGCGATTATCGACCATCGAAATATTGCGTGACGACCAAAGGAAAAGGCCGCCCGAAGGCGGCCTGACGAAGTCTGGCATCTGATAGAGAGCGGTGTCTGGCCAGGCTTACCCGATTGGCGATTCAGGATTCGGCGGTGCTGGCGATATGCTCTTCGAAGATTCTGCGGAGTGAGCTGCTTTGCGCGGGATTCTGGAACTCATCCAGCAACAGACCGAAGGCGACCCATTTATCGCCCCGGGCGGGCGATTGCTTCGGGTTATGGCTGGCCTCCAGAATTCGGAATGCGCGGCGGATCCCGGTTTCGCCCTTCGAGGTATAGGTCCAGCCACATGTGTCGGCCACATGCCGTTCACTGAAGGACAGATCCTCGAAGGTGACATACGGACCGAACTCCAGGGCGGTGCCCAGAATTTCCGTAACCCGAATGGCCCGTTCGAGCGGCTGGCCATCCAGCCATGCCGGACCAGGACGGCCTGCAATCCGGTCGGTGATATACGCCTGGAGCGGGGAGGCCGAACAGGGCTCCGCGTTGCGAGCAATCTCTCTCAGCATGGGGTGGTTTCCGGGACGCTTGCGGCGAATACACCCCTTCCATCCGTTTCGTCGGGACGGGCGCAGCGGATCAGGGAAGCTACGCGAGCCTTGTCGAGATGAAGCCGGTGCTGAGATCGGCACCGGCCCGCATGGATGGTGTCGCGGCTCAAACGCTGGACTTCGCTGTCGACAAGGCGTTCACGGCAGCCACGATGCGACGTTCGACACTGGATTTCTGCGTTCGGATGAACAGCACCGATGAGCGTAGGGCCGGCTTGGCAAACCGTCACCGGTTGATCACCTGGGAAGGGGGCCTGCCCATCGTTCACAATGGGACCATCGTGGGCGGCGTCGGGGTTTCCGGGGTGCAGGGACACGAGGACGTGGAATGTGCCCAAGCAGCGCTTCACAGCCTGGGCCTAGGTAACGGAACCTGAAGCAGGTCAGGCGCTGACCAGACGCAGGATCGTGTCGATATTGAACTGGAGGCGCTCTTCGAGCGCCTCTTTCGCCATCAGGTCACGCTCGAAGATGATCGAGCCGGTGAAGCGGTTGGTCAGATAGTAATAGCCGATCGCAGCGATGGTGATGTTCAATTGCACCGGATCGATGCCGGAGCGGAAATCGCCACTTGCGACGCCGCGCTCCAGGATCGTGTCGACCATCGAGACGAAGCGGCGGCTGTAGATCTTGACGATCTCCGACTTCTTCAGGTGTTTGGCCCGGTGCAGGTTTTCGCTGTTGACCAGTGTGATGAACTCGGGGTGCTTCAGGTAGTATTCCCAGGTAAAACGCACCAGCCGCGCCAACGCCTCCTTGGGCGGCAGGTGGTCCAGCGCCAGTTTCTGCTCGGCATCGCGGATGTCGATATAGGCATTCTCGAGCACTGTCTGGAACAACTCTTCCTTGCTGCCGAAGTAGTGATAGAGCATCCGCTTGTTGGCATCGGCCTTTTCGGCGATGACGTCCACGCGGGCGCCGCCGAAGCCATTGCGGGCAAACTCGTTCAGTGCCGCCTTGAGGATGCGCGCTTTGGTCGCGTCTGCATCGCGGATGCGGGGCTTGCTACGCGGCGGCGTCTTGGCTTGTGCGGTCACGCTGTGTCTCCGGTGGTTCCTGGCTCGTTCAATGCCTCGCAAAGGTTATAGCAGTCCATGGCTGACGCAAGACGACGATGGCGATTTAATGCACTATCCGGTTAATGATTACGCTTGACTCAACATCCCTGAAAAAAGTAACCAGTTAGTGCGTTATTTTGACGGCGCTCGCCATCTGTGGATCTGAGGAGAGATTCGGGCGGCGCCTTATGGGGAGGCTGAAGATGTCCACCTTTATCAAGGACTATATCGACCGTGAGGTCATAACCCGTCGCAAGTTGCTGCTGGCGGGGGCTGCCGGCATGGCGACGCTCGCCGTTCCAGCCGTATTCGGGCGCGGTCAGGCCCGCGCCGCGCTGACCGATCCCGCCATTGCATGGAGCTATCGCGACCGTGCCTCGGCCTATTGGAATGCGGTCGTGTCGGGAGGCGAGGCTTTCGTTGAATCCATCGGCCGTAGCAAATCGGACATGGTCAACCTGATCAGCGAGGGTTCGTCGGAAAAATCTCTGTCCGATATCAAGGCATTCCTGTCTAAGACCGGCGGCAATTGCGCCATCGCCTGCGACCCGAACGACAGTCCCAATGCCCGGCCCATCGTCGAGGCGGTGCAGGCGGCGGGCGGTTATATCTCGACCATCTGGAACAAGACCGACGACCTGCACCCTTGGGATTTCGGCGACAATTATGTCAGCCACATGACCTGGTCGGACGAACAGCCCTCCGAGCAAACCGCGAGGATCCTGTTCGAGGCGATGGGGGGCAAGGGCGGCGTGGTGCATCTGGGCGGCATCGCGGCGAACAATCCGGCGGTCGAGCGACTGGCTGGGTTGCAGAACGCGCTGAAGGACTTTCCCGATATCGAACTGTTGGACGCGCAGCCTGCCGATTGGGACACGACCAAGGCGGCGGAGCTGATGTCCTCTTTCCTGACCCGCTATGGTGACCGGATCACCGGCGTCCATTGCGCCGCCGACAACATCGCCTATGGCGTGATCGAGGCGCTGCGGGCCGAGGGCATCACCGACATGCCGATCGTCGCCTATGACGGTAATCCCGAGGCGGTGAAGCTGGTCATGGACGGTCAGCTTCTGGCTACGGTCTTTACCAACCCCTATTGGGGTGGCGGTATCTCGGCGGCCTTGGCCTATCACGCGGCCATCGGCACGTTCAAACCGTCCGAGGAGCCGCATGAGCATCGTGAGTTCTACGGTCCGACCGTCCTGATCACTCAGAAGGACGCGGCCGAGTTCAAGGCGCAGTATCTGGACGCCACGCCTGAATATGACTGGACCGACTTCTGGGGGCCGAGCAACGGCCAGATCCAGTATCGCTGATTTCTGAAAATCCGATGGGTTGACCGCGCGGCGGCCTTCCCCGCCGTCCTTCGGGGCATGCGGGCCGGCAGTGTTGAGGAGAACTGCGTTGAAGATGAAGCTCACCCGCGAGAATATCATCCGATGGGCTCCGGCCCTCGTGCTGCTGGGGTTGGTCGTGCTGTTCGCGGCGATCAATCCGGCCTTCCTGTCGCAACGCAACCTGGCCCGGATCGCGCTGGCCTCGACGCCGCCGATGATGGTGGCGCTCGGCGTCACCTTCATCATCGTCATGGGCTCCATCGACCTGTCGATGGAGGGGGCGGTGTCGCTGTGCGCGGTGCTGTTCTGCCTGATGTTCCTGAAGCTGGGCGGATCATTGGGGGCGGGCGCATGGCTGGCCATTCCGGCGATCCTGCTCTGCGGGGCCTTCTTTGGATGGCTGACCGGGATGGTTCATGTCCGGCTTCAGATCCCTTCATTCATGGCCAGCCTGGCGATGGGCTTCGTCGGCACCGGCGCTGCGGTGCTCGTGACAGGAGGTGACATTGTCCGCATTGATGACGATGTTTTCCGCGCCCTGCTGACCTGGCGCATCCTCGGCTTTCCGCTGATGGTGCATATTGCGGCGCTGCTGGTCCTGCTGGCCTGGTTCATCCAGAACCACACGACGCTGGGCCGCAACTTCTATGCCGTAGGCGGCGGCGAGGAACTGGCCCATGCCTCGGGCGTGAACGTGCACCGGGTGCGGCTGGCGGGCTTCGCGCTGGCCGGAGTATTCTACGCCGTCGCCGCGATCTTCCAGGTGGCGCGGCTGGGGCAGGCGGAATCGGTGACCGGCGCCAACCTGATGTTCGTCGCCATCACCTCGGTCGTCGTGGGCGGCGTGGCGCTGTGGGGCGGGATCGGCGGCGTGCTGAACGCGGTCGTCGGCGTTCTGATCGTCAATGTCATCGGCAACGGCATGGTCGTCATCGGCCTGCCCAGTTACCTTCAGGACGGCTTGCTGGGCGTCCTTGTCATCGTCGCGGTCGTTCTTTCCACCGACCGGCGCCTTGTCAGTTTCGCGAAGTGAGGCCGCCATGTATCAGCTAAGCTCGGTCGACAAGAAATTCCCCGGCGTCCATGCCCTGAAATCCATCGACTTCCACATCAAGCGCGGCGAGATCGTCGGGCTGGTGGGCGAGAACGGTGCCGGAAAATCGACGCTCATGAAGGTGATCTACGGCGCCTATCAGCCCGACGGCGGCCAGATCCTGATCGACGGCAAGCCGGTGCATTTCGCCAATCCCCGGCAGGCGATGAAGCGCGGCATCGGCATGGTGTTCCAGGAACAATCCCTGATCCCCAACCTGACGGTGATGGAAAACATCTTCCTGGGCTACGAGGCGCAATTCACCCGCCTGGGCGTGGTGAACTGGAAGGCGATGGCCGCGGCTGCGAAGAAACAGCTTGCGAAGGTCAAGCTGGACATCGACCCGGCGACGGTGACCTCGGTCCTGTCCTTCGCGCAGCGGCAGCTGGTCGAACTGGCCAAGGTGCTGACGCTGGAGGAACGGGTCGAGGGCGATCTGGTCATCCTGCTGGACGAGCCGACCTCGGTCCTGTCCGGGGAGGAGGTGAAGTTGCTCTTCAAGCTGGTGCGTGAGCTGACCAGCCGCGCATCCTTTATCTTCGTCAGCCATCGCATGGACGAGGTGATGGAGCTTTCGGACCGCATCTATGTGATGAAGGACGGGCAGGTGATGGATGTCGTCGCCAAGGTTGACGCCGATGCCAGCGCGATCCAGCACAAGATGGTCGGCCGACACGTGGACCGCGAATATTACCGCGAGCAGCGCCAGAAACCTTATGACACTTCTCGAACGCTGTTCGATATGCGCGACGTTGTCCTGCCGGGCCGTCCGCACAAGCTGAACCTGGCGCTGCATCCGGGCGAGGTGCTGTGCCTGGTCGGTACCGAGGGTTCGGGCCGCGAGGCGATCCTGCGCACGATCTACGGGATGCTGGCGCCAGTCTCGGGCCGTTTCGAGATGAAGGGGCAAGAGCTTCGCCGTTTCAACCCGCGCCGCTCGGTCGCGATGGGCGTGGGCTATGTGCCGCGCGAACGCAAGATCGAAGGCATCGTCGCAGGCATGAACGTCTATGAGAACATGACCCTTTCCCAACTTGGCCGCTATTCCCGGGCGGGGGTGATCGACGTCGGACGCGAAAAAGCGCTGGCGCGGGACTGGATCAGGAAGCTGTCGATCAAGGCACACTCCGAGTTTGCCGATTGCGGCAACCTCTCGGGCGGCAACCAGCAGAAGGTGGTGCTGTCGAAATGGCGGTCGGGCGGGTCCGACATCATGCTTCTGGACCACCCGACGCGGGGTCTGGACATCGGCGCCAAGGAAGACGTTTACGACATGATCCGCGACATGAGCGACGACGGGGTCGGCATCGTTCTGGTGGCCGACACGCTGGAAGAGGCCATCGGCCTCTCGCACACCATCGTCGTGCTGAAGGATGGCGAGATCCGGCAGCGTTTCGAATGCCGGCCGGGCGCCAAACCGTCGCTCTACGATCTTCTCCACCACATGATCTGAGGCGCAGATGACCATGCAACGCATCAAACCGCATCTTCCCTGGATCACCCTGCTGGTGCTGACCGCTGTGGTCGGCGTGGTGGATCCGAATTTCCTACGCCCGGCGAACCTGCTCAGCCTCGCCGGCGATATCGTGCCTCTGTTCATCATGGCGCTGGGGCTGACCTTCGCCATCTATATCGGCGGGATCGACCTCTCGGTGCAGTCCATGGCCAATATGATCACGGTCATCGCCTCAATCTATCTCGCCTCGCTTGGGGCCTGGGTGGCGGTGCTTTGCATCGCGGCGGGTTTCGGACTTGGCATGTTGTCGGGCTTTCTGACTACGCGGCTGTTCGTGCCTTCGTTCATTTCGACGCTGGCGGTGGGCGGGATATGCTTCTCGGTCGCACAATGGCTGTCGGGCAACCGCGCCCTGAACATGGATGCCGAGCAGAGGAATGCCACCTTTGGCTGGATGATCGGCCATACCGGGATCATCCCGAACGAGTTATTTCTGGGTGCTGCCCTGCTGGCGATCTGCCTGTTCATCGAGCGCCGCACCATCCTGGGCCGGGTGCTGAAGGCCGTCGGTGCGGGCGAGCCCGCGGCCAAGGCGTCGGGCATCAATGTCGGGCGCTATAAGATGCTGGCCTTTGCGATATCCGGGGCGCTGGCGGCGATGGCGGGGTTGTTGTTCTCAGTCAAGCTGTCTGGGGGGGCGCCGACCATCGCCAACGGTTTTCTGCTGCCCTCTATCGTCGCGGTGCTGATTGGTGGCACGCCCTTGACCGGTGGTGTCGGCGGCGTGCTGAACACGCTGATCGGCACGCTGATCGTGGCCGTGATCCGCGCTTCGATGCTGTATCTGGGGATCGAGGCGACACAGCAGCAGATGCTGTTCGGACTGGTCCTGATCGCGGCTATCGCCCTGACCATCGACCGCTCGAAACTCCGCACGGTGAAGTGAGGTTGCCATGAAAACCATGCAAGCCGCCGTCCTTGTCGCTCCGCACAAGCTCGAATTGCGCGAGGTGCCGCGCCCGCAGATCGGCCCCGACGAGGTGCTGATCCGCGTGACCCGGACCGGGATCTGCGGTACCGACCTGCATATGTTCCACGGCCATTATGCGGCCGACGACCTGCCGATCATTCCGGGGCACGAATTTTGCGGTATCGTCGAGGAGGCCGGAGCGAACCAGCGCCATCTCACCCCCGGCAAGGTGGTGGTCGCCGACATCAATATCGGTTGCGGACATTGCTACTGGTGCCGCCGCAACGAGGTGCTGAACTGCCCCGAGATGGCGCAGCTTGGCATCACCCGCGACGGTGCCTTCGCCGAGTTTGTCGCGCTGCCCGGTCGGTTGGTCATTCCTGCGCCCAATGACATTTCTCCCGAGATACTCGCCCTGACCGAGCCGGTCGCCTGCGTGGTCCGCGCGGCGCGCAAGGCACAGGCCGGGATCGCGCAATCGGTCGTAGTGCTGGGCGCCGGGCCGGTTGGCAACCTGCATGTGCAGATGATGCGGCTCATGGGCGCGGCACCAATCATCGTGGCCGACCTGTCGGCCGAACGCTGCACGATGGCTTTGGATGTCGGTGCCGATGCCGCGATCAGCGATAACGCGCAACTGAAGGCGACCGTGCTTGAGCTGACATGCGGCCGGGGCGCGGATCTGGTGATCGAAAGCGTTGGCCACCCGGCACTTTACGCAACCGCCTTCGACCTTATTCGCAAGGGCGGCCATGTCGCCTTCTTCGGCCTGACCGGCCCCGATGAGGTCGCTCCGGTGCCGATCCTGCGCACGATCCTTGAGGAGAACGGCCTGAAAGGCTCGGTCGCGGGGATGGGACAGGACATGCATGACGCGCTGGCTTTGCTGGCGCATGGCCGGTTCCGTACCGAGGCGTTCACCACGGCCTCTTATCCGCTCGCGCGCATCCAGGAGGCGTTCGAGACCCTGGCCGAGCGGTCCGCCGACCTCAAGACCCAGATCGTCATTTCGCAGAACTGACATTGCAGCATTTCCGAGGAGCCCGACACGATGGACCAGACCGCCCGCACCCTTTCCCCGCCGGAGTCGCCGCGCGAGTTCGGCTTTTTCATCGACGGCGAATGGCGGCATGGCCGCGATCTGGCCGAACAACGCTCGCCCGCGCATGACGTGCCGGTGACGCGGGTGGCGCGCTGTATCACGGACGACCTGAACGATGCAGTCGCCGCCGCACGCCGCGCCTTCGAGAAGCGCAGCTGGGCTGGCATTTCGGGCGGTGAGCGCGCGGGTGTGCTGTTGCGCGCCGCCGAGATCCTGCGCCGCCGCCGTGACGAGGTCGCCTATTGGGAGGTGCTGGAAAACGGCAAGCCCATTGCCCAGGCCCGCGCCGAGATCGAAGGCTGTATCGCCTGTTTCGAGACGGCTGCGGGTGCCGCCCGGCTGCTGCATGGCGACAGCTTCAATTCGCTGGGCGACGGGTTGTTCGGCATGGTCCTGCGTGATCCCATCGGGGTCGTCGGGCTGATTACGCCGTGGAACTTCCCCTTTCTGATCCTGTGCGAGCGGGTACCCTTCATCCTAGCCTCGGGCTGCACGATGGTGGTAAAGCCGTCCGAGGTGACCAGCGCCACCACGCTGATCTTAGCGGAAATCCTGACCGAGGCGGGGCTGCCCAAGGGGGTCTACAACGTCGTCACCGGCTCGGGCCGCACCATTGGCCAGGCGATGGCCGAACACCCGGACATCGACATGCTGTCCTTCACCGGCTCGACCGGCGTCGGGCGGTCCTGTGTCCACGCCGCCGCCGACAGCAATTTCAAGAAACTGGGGCTGGAACTGGGCGGCAAGAACCCGATCATCGTCTTTGCCGACAGTGATCTTGAGGATGCCGCCGACGCGGCGGCCTTTGGCATCAGTTTCAACACCGGACAATGCTGCGTGTCCTCCAGCCGGTTGATCATCGAGGCCTCGGTGGCCGACGAATTTGAACGGTTGCTGGTGGAAAAGATGCGGCGCATCCGCATCGGCGATCCGCTGGACGAGGCGACGCAGGTCGGCGCCATCACGACGCCCGCGCAGAACGACACCATCCTGAACTATATCGAGAAGGGCCGCCAGGAGGGCGCACGCCTCTTGACCGGCGGCGAAGTTCTGAAGATCGGCGCGGGCCGTTTCATTGCGCCGACGCTGTTTTCCGGCGTGCGCCGCGACATGGCCATTGCGCGCGACGAGATCTTCGGCCCGGTCCTGTCCTCGTTCCGCTTTGAGACCGTGGACGAGGCCATCGCCATCGCCAATGATACGGTATATGGGCTTGCCGCATCGCTGTGGACCAAGGATCTGGACAAGGCACTGACCGTGACGCGGCGCGTCAGCGCGGGCCGGTTCTGGGTGAATACGATCATGGCGGGCGGGCCGGAAATGCCGTTGGGAGGCTTCAAGCAATCCGGCTGGGGCCGCGAGGCCGGTATCTACGGCGTCGAGGAGTATACCCAGATCAAGTCGGTCCATGTCGAGATCGGCAAGCGTACGCATTGGATCGGGTAAAGGGGGCGTCATGGCGCAGGGTTACGATTACGTCATCGTCGGCGGCGGCTCGGCCGGTTGCGTGCTGGCCGCGCGGCTGTCCGAGGACAGTCAGGCGCGGGTCTGCCTGATCGAGGCCGGCGGCAAGGACAGCAACCCGCTGATCCACATGCCGGTGGGTTTCGCCAAGATGACCACCGGGCCGCTGACCTGGGGGCTGGTGACCGCGCCGCAGCGCCATGCCAACAACCGCGAGATCCCCTATGCTCAGGCCCGAGTCCTGGGCGGCGGGTCGTCGATCAACGCCGAGATCTTCACCCGCGGCCACCCGTCCGATTACGACCGCTGGGTCGATGAGGGGGCAGAGGGGTGGGGCGCGGACGAGGTGCGGCGCTATTTCCACCGCTCGGAAGGGAACACGATCCTGTCGGGCGAATGGCACGGCACCGAGGGGCCGCTGGGCGTGTCGAACCTGCCCAATCCCAATGCGATGAGCCGCGCCTTCGTCCAAAGCTGCCAGGAGGCGGGCATCCCCTACAACCCCGATTTCAACGGGCCGATGCAGGAAGGCGCGGGAATCTATCAGACCACGACCCGGGGCAACCGGCGTTGCTCGGCCGCCGTCGGCTACTTGCGCCCGGCGCTGTCGCGCCCGAACCTGACCCTGATTACCGGCGCGCTGGTGCTGCGGCTGGTGTTCGAGGGCAGCCGGGCGGTCGGCGTCGAGTATGCCGCCGGCAAGGGGCGCGCGCCGGTGGTGGCGCGTGCCGAGCGTGAGGTGATCGTGACCTCGGGCGCCATCGGCTCACCCAAGCTTCTGATGCTGTCGGGGATCGGTCCCGCCGATCACCTGCGCAGCCACGGCATCGAGGTGGTGCAGGATATGCCCGGCGTGGGGCAGAACCTCCAGGACCATTTCGGCATCGACATCGTAGCCGAGCTGAAAGGCCATGAAAGCCTCGACCGCTATGGCAAGCCGCATTGGATGGTCTGGGCCGGTCTGCAATACCTGCTGTTCAACTCGGGGCCGGTGACCTCGAACGTGGTCGAGGGCGGGGCCTTCTGGTATGCCGACCGTGGGGCGCCCTGTCCCGATCTGCAATTCCATTTCCTTGCCGGGGCGGGGGCCGAGGCGGGCGTGCCCTCGGTGCCGAAAGGATCTTCGGGGATCACGCTGAACAGCTACACCCTGCGCCCGAAATCGCGGGGCACGGTGACGCTGCGGTCCTCCGATCCGCGCGACAATCCGGTGGTCGATCCGAATTTTCTTGGCCACCCGGACGACCTGCGCATCTCGACCGAGGGGGTAAAGATCAGCCGCGAGATCTTCAGTCAGCATTCGCTGCGAAAGTATATCCGCGAACTGCGCTTTCCCGATGCGAATGTGCGCACGCAGGCGGATTACGAGGCCTATGCGCGCCAATACGGCCGCACCTCGTATCATCCCACCTGCACCTGCAAGATGGGCCGGGACGAGATGTCGGTGGTCGATCCGCAGTTGCGCGTTCACGGGCTGGACGGGTTGCGGATCTGCGACAGTTCGGTCATGCCCTCGCTGATCGGGTCGAACACCAATGCGCCGACGATCATGATCGCTGAAAAGGCATCCGACATGATCCGGGGCAATCACTGAGATTTTGCGGGGCGCGGCCTTCACCGCGCCCTGGCGCGTTAATCCCATATAGGCGCGAAGGGCACCCGGTCGCGGTCTACGATGCGGTAATTCGTGCGATTCAAATCGTCGATCCGGGACATCTCACCCTTCGTAAGCGTGAAATCCATAATCTCCAGATTGGCACGGATATTTTCCGGGTTGGTGGACATGGTGTTCATGCTGAGACCCTTTTGCAGGATCCAGCGCAAGACGACCTGAGCCGCAGATTTTCCATGCGTCTTGCCGATTTCCCCGAACAGCGGGTATTTGAAGACCTCGCCGCGCGCGAGAGAGCAGTATGACGAGAGTGGTATCTTGGTGTCTCTGGCCGCTTCCAACAGGCGCGACTGATCCAGCAGCGGATGAAACTCGACCTGGTTGGTGACCAGCGGAACATCGACGAGGGCACGGGCCTGGCGCATCATCGCGGCGGTATAGTTCGACACGCCGATATGGCTGGCCAATCCGGCCTCATATGCCTTTTGCAACAGCCTCAGCGATGGCGTGATGTCGCCTCCGGCCGGCGGCCAGTGCAGAAGCAACACATCAATCCGGTCGATCCGCAAGGCACGCAGGCTGCCCTCGACCGAGGGCAAGAAGCGCGATTCGCTGTAATTCTCGGGCCTGACCTTGGTGATGATGCAAAGACGGTCGCGCGCGACGCCGGTTTCGGCCAGGGCGGCGCCGGTATCCGCTTCGTTCTCATAACCCTGCGCCGTGTCAAAGGTTCGGTAACCCGCCTTGACCGCCATATGGATCGCGTCCCGCAGGGCGCCACCTTTCAAGGGAAATGTGCCGAATCCCTGCAGGAATCCGGGTTGCAGCAGAATGTTCATCCTGGTCCTCCCTCACATGTTCTTGCATCGCGCCGATCCCGGTTTTCCTCTTGCCGGGCCGGGCGGATTACAGATATATAGATAACCAGTTAGTTACTTAAGATGCAATTGCGAAGGAGGAGCGCAATGTCCAAGATTCGGACCGCCAGTCAGGCGGCAGAACTGGTTCGCGATGGCGCGGTGATTGCGGTGAATTCGTCTTCGGGATTGCTGTGCCCGGATCATGTGCTGGCGGCCCTGGGTGAACGCTTTGTGCAGGAAGGCGCTCCGCGCGGCCTGACGACCATCCATCCGATCGCCGCCGGCGACATGTTCGGCACCCCGGGCGTGGACCATATCGCCCATCCCGGCATGATCACAAAGATCATTGGCGGTTCCTATCCCTCGGGGCCGTCTAATGCCGAGCCGCCGAAGATCTGGCAGCGCATCCTGGCTGAGGAGGTTGCGGCCTATAATGTGCCCTCGGGCATTGTCTTCGACATGCTGCGTGAGGGGGCGGCGCAGCGGCCCGGCGTGCTGACTAAGGTCGGCATGGAAACCTTTGCCGATCCCGCGCTGGAAGGCTGCGCGATGAACGCCACCGCCCGCGCCACACCCATCGTCAAGCGCGTGGCCTTCGAGGGCGAGGACTGGTTGTATTTCCCGGCCCTGCGCCCCGATGTAGCGCTGATCCGCGCAACCACGGCAGACGAGAATGGCAACCTGACCTTCGAGGACGAGGGCGCGACCCTTGGCGCGATGGAAATGGCGCTGGCCGCGCACAACTGCGGCGGCATCGTCATTGCGCAGGTTAGACGTATTGCCGCGCAGGGCACGTTGAAGCCGCATGATGTGAAGGTGCCGGGCATTCTGGTCGATGTAATCGTCGAGGCACCCGATCAGTTGCAGACTACCGCGACACCGCACGATCCGGCTATCTCGGGCGAGGTCTTCCGGCCGCTCGCCAGTTTCCGCGCGGCGGATTTCAATCCCGGCAAGGTCATCGCCAGGCGCGTCGCACAAGAACTGCGATCGGGATGGGCGGTGAATATCGGCTTTGGCATCTCGGCCAATGTGCCGCGCATCCTGATCGAGGAGGGCCTGCATGGCGCGGTGACATGGGTCATCGAGCAAGGCGCGGTCGGGGGCGTGCCGCTGCTGGATTTCAAGTTCGGCTGCGCCAGTAATGCAGAGGCGTTCGTCGCTTCGCCGCATCAGTTCTGCTATTTCCAGGCGGGCGGTTTTGACTGTTCCCTGCTGTCCTTCCTGGAAATCGACGCCGAGGGCTCGGTCAATGTCAGCCGGCTTGCCGCGACGCCGCATCGGACAGCGGGGGCGGGCGGTTTCGTCGACATTACCGCGAGGGCGAAGCGGATCGTTTTTTCCGGGAACTTCAACGCCGGAGCAAAGATGCGAATTGAAAATGGCCGGCTGGTGATTGACCGCGAGGGCAAGGTTGCCAAGATCGTGCCAAAGGTTGATCAGGTAAGCTTTTCGGGCCGGCGCGCGGTGGCGCAGGGGCAGGAGATCACCTATGTCACCGAGCGTTGCGTGTTGCGTCTGTTGCCCGAGGGGCTGACGGTGACCGAGATCGCGCCTGGCGTCGACTTGCGGCGGGATGTGCTGGATCAGGCCGCAACGTCCCTCCGCGTGGCAGAGAATCTGAAGGAAATGGATGCGGCGCTGTTTCGCGACACGCCGATGGGGCTGGCGCTGTGAGCGAAGATCAGCGCGTCGATCTGCGTATCGAGGCGGATATCGCACGGCTGACCATTCGCCGCCCGGACAAGCTGAATGCCCTGGACGCCGAAATGGTGGACGGATTGCTGCCGCTCTGCCGCCGGATCGAGCGATCCGACGCGCGGGTGGTGATCCTGACTGGCGAGGGTGGCCGCTCATTCTGCGCAGGCGGCGATATTGCTGCCTGGTCGCAACTGTCGCCCGAGGATTTCAGCCGCCGCTGGTTGCGCGACGGCCATGCTGCCTTCGATGCGCTGGCACGTTTGATGCAGCCGGTGATCGCTGTGCTGAACGGGCATTGCCTGGGCGGCGGGCTGGAGCTGGCGGCCTGCGCGGACTACCGCCTGGCCGAGGCACATGTGCGGATCGGTTTGCCCGAAACCTCGCTTGGGGTCATTCCCGGCTGGTCGGGAACGCAACGCGCGGTGCGACGCTTCGGTGCTGGCACGGTCCGCCGGATGGCGCTGTTCGGTGAGGTTTTCGGTGCCGAGGAAGCGCAGCGCCTCGGGCTGGTCGATCAGGTCGTCCCGACGGGCGCTGGCATGGCTGCTGCCGAGGCGCTGGCCGCGCGGGTGATTGCCCGCGCCCCGCGCGCAACGGAAATCACCAAGATGCTGGTCAACGCCGCCGAGGGCGAGGAACGCGAGCGGGTGCTTGAGGCACTGGCCGGCAGCGTCGCCGCCGCATCCGGTGATTTGCGGGAAGGGCTAGCGGCGTTCCGCGAAAAGCGCTCTGCAAGGTTCGAAGCGACGGGTCGAGGGGAGAAGCTGGAATGAAAGCCGAGGATCGCGAGTTTCTTACCGGGCTTTTTGACGCGGCGGTGGCTGCTGCCGATCCCGAAACCGCGCTGGCCGCGCATCTGCCGGATCGTCCCAGGGGTCGCACGGTCGTAGTCGGTGCCGGCAAGGGTGCGGCGCAACTGGCGGCGGCGTTCGAGCGCCGATGGGACGCTCCGGTGGAGGGCGTGGTGGTCACGCGTTACGGCTATGGCTGCGATACCCGCAATATCCGCGTGATCGAGGCCGCGCATCCCGTTCCCGATCAGGCCGGTCTTGCCGCGACTGGGGCCTTGTTTGAGGCTGTGCGGTGGCTGAGCAAGGATGATCTGGTCGTGGCGCTGGTCTGCGGTGGTGGCTCGGCGCTGCTGCCAGCGCCGCCCGAGGGGCTGACGCTGGAGGACGAAATCGAGCTGAATCGCACCCTGCTGGCCAGTGGTGCGCCGATCTCGGTGATGAATGCGATCCGCAAGCAGGTCTCGCGTATCAAGGGCGGCAGGCTGGCGCTGGCGGCGCATCCGGCGCGGGTGGTGTCGCTGGTCGTTTCGGACGTGCCGGGCGACGATCCGGCGCAGGTGGCCTCGGGTCCGACGGTGCCGGATGCGGTCACTCGCCGGGATGCGCGGCGTCTGCTTGAAACATGGCGGATCGAGTTGCCACCGCGTCTGGCTGAATGGTTCGCGGGCGAGGACGGCCTGCCGCCGGATCCCGCCGATCCTCGTTTTGCCGGACATGAGGTTCGCGTGGTGGCTTCGGCGCGCCTGTCGCTGGAAGCCGCCGCCGCGCGGGCCGGGGCGGCGGGCATTCCGGCAGTGATCCTGTCGGACGCGATCGAAGGGGAGGCACGCGACGTGGCCCGCGTCCATGCTGCCATCGCCCGCGAGGTCGCGACCCAAGGCCGGCCTTTCACGCCCCCGGTGGCGATCCTGTCAGGCGGCGAAACGACCGTGACGCTGCGCGAAAATGGCAGGGGCGGGCGCAACAGCGAATTCCTGCTGGCTTTCGGTTTGGCTATTGAAGGGCTGCCCATCGCCGCGCTGGCCGCCGATACCGACGGCATCGACGGGTCCGAGGATAACGCAGGCGCTTTTGCTGATGGGGACAGTGCGGCGCGGCTTCGGGCCTTGGGTTGCGATCCGGCAGCGATGCTGGCTGGGAACGATACATGGTCCGCTTTCGCCGCCTTGGGCGACCTGTTCGCTCCTGGCCCGACCGGCACCAATGTCAACGACTTCCGGGCCATCCTGGTCCGATAGGTCCGGGCGCCGCCGACCCGCGATCTCAGGCAGGAACCGGCGCGTCCTCACGCAACAGGCCCTTGTCCTTCAGCGCCGCCCAGAACGCGGCCGGAATGGGGTGCTGGAACCACGTGAGATTCTGCTCAAGCTGCTGGATAGTCCGCGTGCCGGCGCAGAAGGCCGGGACAGCCGGATGTGCCACGACGAATTGCAATGCCGCCGCCGCCAGGGGCACGCCGTATTCGGCGCAGACCGCCTCGATCTTTGCCACCCGGTCCATAATTTCGGACGGGGCAGGGGCGTAGTTGTATTTTGCGCCCGGCTTCGCACCCGTGGCGAGGATCCCCGAGTTGAAGCCGCCGCCCACGACCACTGCCGCACCGCGCTTCTCGCAAAGCGGCAGGAACGCGTCCAGCGCGTCCTGTTCCAGCAGCGTATAGCGCCCGGCCAGCAGGAAGCAGTCGAAATCGCGTTGCTTCAACGCCTCGTGGCAGACCTGCCATTCGTTCACGCCGACGCCGATGGCCTTCACGACCCTCTCGTCGCGCAGCCGGGCCAATGCCCTGTAGCAGCCGTCCATCGCCTGCCGGAATACCTCGGGCTGCTCGGTGCCGCGCGTATAGACGTCGATGTCGTGGATGAACAGAATGTCGATGCGCTCCAGTGCCAGCCGTTGCAGGCTGTCTTCGAAAGCGCGCATCGTGCCGTCGTAGCTATAGTCGAACTCCATTGCGAACGGGGCGGCATTGACCCAGGGCGCGAAGTCGATGCTGTCGCGTCGCGCCGGGCGCAGCAGGCGGCCCACTTTCGAAGACAGCACGAAATCGTCGCGCTTGCGCCAGCGCAGCGCCTCGGAGGTGCGCAGTTCGGACAGGCCATGGCCATACATCGGCGCGGTGTCGAAATAGCGCACTCCGGCATCCCAGGCATGATCGAACATGGCGCGCGAGGTCTGGTCGTCGATCTCGCGGAAAATATTGCCGACCGGTGCGGTGCCGAAGGCGAAGCCGGTCACCTCCATATCCGTGCGGCCGAACTTTCGTTTGCCGGATGGTTTCATCGACTTCCTCCCATAAGTAACCAATTGGTTATAATCTGCATGAGTCCACGCCACGGATCAAGCGGATTTCCAAGCCGTTGTCGGTTTTGGCGCTTGACGCGAGGAAGGTGCCTCAAATAAAGTAACCGGATAGTTACATATCGGGAGGGGATTCGAGGATGTATCTGAACGATACCCAGCTGCAGGTGCGCGACATGGCCCGCGCCTTCGCTGACGAGGTCATCCGGCCTGCAGCCGAGGCGCTGGACCGCGACGAGCGTTTCCCGGCCGAGATCTATGACGAGATGGCCAAGCTGGGCCTGTTCGGCATCGGTGTGCCGGAAAGCATGGGCGGGCCGGGCTTCGACACGCTGACCTATGCCGTGGTGATGGAGGAACTGTCGCGCGGCTATGCCAGCGTGGCCGATCAATGCGGTCTGCTGGAGCTGATCTCGACGCTTCTGGTCCGCCACGGCACCGAAGCGCAGCGCAAGCTGCTGCCCGGGATCCTGGCGATGCAGCAGAAGGTTGCCTATTGCATCACCGAACCGGAGGCCGGGACTGACGTGTCGGGCATCCGCACCACGGCAGTGCGCGACGGCGACGGCTGGGTGCTGAACGGCGGCAAGATCTGGATCCACAATGCACCCGTCGCCGATCTGGGCTTCGTGCTCGCCCGTACCGACAAAGAGGCGGGCAACCGCGGCATGTCGATCTTTATCGTCGACCTGCACGGGGCAGGGGTCGAGCGCGGCCCCAAGGAACACAAGATGGGTCAGCGCGCCAGCCAGGTCGGGGCCTTGACCTTCACCGATGTGCGGCTTGGCGCGGATGCCATGCTGGGCGAGCCGGGCCGCGGCTTTCACATGATGATGAGCGTGCTGGACAAGGGCCGCGTCGGTATCGCTGCACTGGCGGTCGGCATCGGCCAGGCGGGGCTTGAGGCCGCACTGGAATATGCCGGGACGCGCATGCAGTTCGGCAAGCAGATCGCCGAGTTCCAGGGCGTGCAATGGCTGCTGGCCGATATGGCCAAGGATATCGAGGCTGCGCGGCTGCTGGTTCATTCGGCCGCGTCCAAGATCGACAACGGGCAGGATGCTACCAAGGCCTGCTCGATGGCGAAATGCTTTGCCGGCGACATGGCGGTGGCGCGCACGGCGGATGCGGTGCAGGTCTTCGGCGGCTCGGGCTATATCCGGGGTTTCGAGGTCGAGCGGCTCTATCGCGATGCCAAGATCACTCAGATCTACGAGGGCACGAACCAGATCCAGCGCATGATCATTGCCCGCGAATTGCTGAAGAAGGGCGCGCAGGCATGACACAGGTTGCCCTTGTCACCGGCTCGTCGCGCGGGATCGGGCTTGCTGCGGCCGAGGCACTGGCCCGCGAAGGTTTCGCCGTCGCCGTGAACGGCCCCGCCGACGATGCTGAGTTGCGTGCGGCGGTCGAACGCATCGCCGCACTTGGCGTGCCGGTCGTCGCCGCGCCTTTCGACGTGACCGACATTGCCGCCCATGACGCCGCTCTGCAACGGATCGAGAATGCGCTCGGCCCCCTGACCACGCTGGTCAACAACGCGGGCGTCGGCGTCATGCAACGCGGCGACCTGCTGGATGTCAGCGAGGCAAGCTGGGACCGCTGCCTGACCGTCAACAGCAAGGCGATGTTCTTTTTGTCGCAAGCGTTCGCCCGCCGCCTGCTGGCGCGGGAACGCCCGGAAAACCTGTTCCATGCCATCGTCAACGTCACCTCGTCGAACGCGATCGCGGTGGCGGTGCAGCGGTCGGAATATTGCGCCTCCAAGGCGGCCGCCGCGATGGTGTCCAAGGCTTTGGCCGTGCGGCTCGGGCCGGAAAACATCGCGGTCTATGACGTGCAGCCCGGCCTGATCGCGACCGAGATGACCGCCCCCGTGATCGAGACTTATCGCCAGCGCGCCCAAGAAGGGCTGACCCTGTTCCCCCGCGTCGGCCAGCCCGCCGACATGGGCGCCATCATTGCATCGCTGGCCTCGGGCCGGCTTCCCTATACCACGGGACAGGCGATTTCGGCCGATGCCGGGATGCTGGTTCCGCGTTTCTGAAAGCTGCCATCATGAAAATCGCACTTCCCGACACACGAGGCCGCATGGCCGACTATACGCTGACCGGCACCCCCATCGCGCAGGCCGTGCTGCCCGTCAATCCGGCTCGCATCGTCTATTCCGCCGCCCATGTGGTGGCCGACCCCTTCACCACCAACGATCCTTCGGGGCGCGCGGCGGTGGATTGGGAAAAGACGATGGAATTCCGACGCTATCTGGCCGGTCTTGGTCTCGGCATTGCCGAGGCGATGGATACCGCGCAACGCGGCATGGGCCTCGACTGGCCCGGCGCGCTGGAGCTGATCCAGCGCACCAAGGCCGAATTGCCCGACGCGCTGGTCGGCAACGGCTGCGGCACCGATCATCTGGATCCGGCGGATGCCCGCACACTGGACGACGTGATCCGCGCCTATCTGGAGCAGGTCGAGGCGATACAGGCCATTGGCGGCCGCATCGTGCTGATGGCCAGCCGCGCGCTGGCCCGCGTCGCGACCTCGCCCGAGGATTACCTGCATGTCTATGCACAGGTGCTGTCGGCCTGCGACCAGCCGGTGATCCTGCACTGGCTGGGCGAGATGTTCGACCCCGCTCTGGCCGGCTATTGGGGCGACTCGGATTTCGACGCTACGCTGGAGACCGTTCTGGCGGTGATCGAGCAGAACCTTTCCAAGGTGGACGGCATCAAGATGTCGCTCTTGGACAAGGACAAGGAGATCACCCTGCGCCGCCGCCTGCCTGCCGGCGTTAAGATGTATACCGGTGACGATTTCAACTATCCCGAACTGATCGAGGGCGACGACCAAGGCTTCAGCCATGCTTTGCTGGGGATCTTCGACCCGCTGGCCCCTGCCGCCGCCTATGCCGTCAACCGGCTGGCCGAAGGGGACAAGGCCGGTTTCCGTGCCACGCTGGACCCGACCGTGCCGCTGGCCCGCACGATCTTTCGCGCGCCGACGCAATATTACAAGACGGGGGTGGTCTTTCTGGCCTGGCTGAACGGCTTCCAGGATCATTTCATCATGCTGAACGGCCATCAGGCGATGCGGCCCTTGCCCTATTTCGCGCAGGTCTTCCGCCAGTCGGACGCCTGCGGTCTTCTGCGTGATCCCGAACTGGCGGTGCGGCGGATGAAATCGCTGCTGGCCGTCTATGGCGTCTGACGATGCGCGACTTCAGTCATGATATTTCCGCGCTCGCGCTGAATACCGCCACGCTTGGCCATAATGTCGAGGGTGCGGGCGCCGGTTGGTCCCCCGAACGCATCATCGACGCCTGCGCCGAGCGCGGCTATGGCGGCATTGTCTTCTGGCGGCGCGAGATCGGGACCAATGCTGCCAGGATCGCGGCCCATGCCCGAGCGGCCGGGCTGACGGTGGCGGGGCTCTGCCGGACCCCCTTCCTCGTTGGACCCCTGGCGCCGCAGAGCCGACAGGCGGTGATGGATGATTTCCATGCTTCGATCGACATGGCGGCGGAGCTGGGCGCTCCGGTTCTGACCATCGTCACCGGCGGGGTCGAACCGGGCACCCGCGGCGTCGTCGAAAGCCTGCGCCTTGTCACCGACCGTGTGGCCGAGGCAGCGCCCTATGCCGCCGCACGCGGCGTCAAGCTGGCGCTGGAGCCTCTGAACCCGGTCTATGGCGGCAACCGCTCTTGCCTGACCACCCTGCGCGATGCGCTGGACATCTGCGACACCATCGGCGCGCCAAATCTTGGCGTGGCGGTCGATGTCTACCATGTCTGGTGGGACACTGATCTGCCACGGCAACTGGCCCGCGCCGGAGAACGCATCCTCGGCTACCACCTTTGCGATTGGCTGGCCGAGACGACCGATGTGCTCCTGGATCGCGGCATGATGGGCGATGGCGTGGCCGATCTGAAGACCATCCGTTCTGCGGTCGAAGCGGCCGGCTACAACGGCTTTTGCGAGGTCGAGATCTTCTCGGCAGGTAACTGGTGGAAACGCGATCCAGCCGAAGTGCTAGATACCATCGTTACGCGCTTCCGATCCGTCTGTTGATAATTTCAGGAGGAAATCATGAAGATACTGGTCCCCGTCAAGCGTGTGATTGACTACAACGTTAAGGCCCGTGTTAGGTCTGACGGCACTGGTGTTGATCTTGCGAACGTCAAGATGTCGATGAACCCGTTCGACGAGATTGCGGTTGAGGAGGCGATCCGCCTGAAGGAGTCCGGGAAGGCCTCTGAGGTGATCGCGGTTTCGATCGGTGTGAAGCAGGCAGCCGAGACGCTGCGGACGGCGCTTGCGATGGGCGCGGACCGTGCGATCCTGGTGGTTGCTGCCGATGATGTGCATCAGGACATCGAGCCCCTGGCGGTGGCCAGGATCCTGGCGAAAGTGGCGCAGGAAGAGGGCGCGGGCCTGATCATCGCCGGCAAACAGGCGATCGACA